>NZ_JBYTAV010000007.1:0-392346 GCF_058788535.1 Undibacterium sp. FW305-107 | reverse complement strand
GAACTGGGTGCTGTGGTTGTTGGCATCGGTGACGCTGGTGAGGTTGTCGTTGTTGTCGTAGCCAAAGCCGGTGCTTTTGTTGTTGGGGTCGATGACGCTGGTGACGCGGTCAAGCGGATCGATATTGGTCAGCGTGAGGTTGTTGAGCGGGTCAACGCTGCTGAGCGGGCGACCGGCACCATCTGTATGCAGATTTGTAATGCGGTTCAATGGGTCAGTTACACTGCTGAGGTCATAGCCGTCATAAGCAAACTTTGTCTGTTTGTTGCGGGGGTCAGTGTATTGCGTCAATTGACCAGCTACATTGTTGGCAAACCCATGCATTTTGTTGGTGGGGTCTTTGATTTGTTGCAGGCTGCCTTTACCGTCATAACTGATGGTCGTGGTGCGGTTCAACGCGTCAGTGATGCTGGTGATCTGGTTGTAGTCGCTGCTGTAGGTGGCACTTGTGGTAATGGCATTGGGCGTGCCAGCCAGGAAGGTCTGGCTGAGCTGGTTGCCCATGCTGTCGTAAGTGTAGGTCGTTTTGCGATTGAGGGCATCAGTCACCGACTGCACCAGGCTGGTGGCAGGATCGCGCGCGATAGTGGTGCTTTGCTGCTCGGGCAAGCCATAGGCGCTGATGACGCTGCTGGGGTAACCATTGGCATCAAAAACATAGCGGGTAACGATACCGTTACCGTCTGTATGGTCGGTTTGTGTAACCTTGCCGTTGCCACCTACTGTATAGGCAAACAAGTTGGTGCTGTTGTCAGCATAGGTTTGTTTGGTGACGCGATTATTTGCGTCATAGATGTTAGTGACCATGATCTTGCCGCGTTTGTCTTGCACGGTGAGCATGTTGTGATTGGTATCGTAAGTAAATACCTCGAACTGGTTATTGGGGTCCGTGACCTTGACGAGATGACCAGCCGTATCGTATTCGTATTTGACAAGGCGATTCAGATTGTCTATCGCTTGCGTAATGCGACTGTTTGCATCGTAGGTGAATTGAATGAAACGACCGGTCAGGCTGGTAATACGGGTCAGGTTACCCGCATTGTCCCGGCTGAAGGTTAGTGAATTGCCATAACGGTCGCGTAAGCCGACGATTGCAGCACGGCGTGCGCCCTGACGCGTGGCTTCAGGGAACTTTAATACACTGCCGTCTTTGAGCTCAATTGTCCAGCCTATGCCATCCCAGCGCAATGTCGATCCAAAATACTGCCCCTGGCTACTGGTGCTTTGATACGCTGCATTTGAATAATTGGTACCGGGTGCAGTCCGGGCGTAGTGAATGCGGCTGCCATCGGGCAAAATCAGATCTTGATAAGTCCAGGGTGAAGAATCACCTACCAGAAAGATGTCATATCCCAGATTGGTGCCTATGCCAAAAGCACGTGAGGCTGGGTCATTCTGGCGATAGCTGCGGCTGACGTCGAGAGGAATAATATCGTTGACGAAAAGATCGGTACTTTTATTGAGGAATAAGCCAGTATAGATATCGACAGGATCTCCACACTGACAACCACCGACTACCGGGCCGGTATCAGGTGCGGCTGTTGGCTTGGCGATCATTGCGCCAGTAAATTCATAGATCGCTACACCTGGGTCGGGTTCAATTTGCTTGCCATCTTTGCTTACGCTGCCCAGGCCATAGACATACCAGCCTTTACCACGGGCATCGTAGTTCCAGAACTCCATACGTGTACCTGGCGCGGCCTGGCTGAAATTCGGATAAATCAGTCTCGCACCTGGCTGGCTTTGGCCATTGATGCTGCTCAATATCGCGCCACCTGGTTGAATGGTGAAATATACCGGTACGCCAAGGGCGGGCAATGGGAAAGGTGGGCGGTCAACCGGTATCGCCGTCATGTTGATATTGGTGACGATCTTGCCGTTGCGGTCGCGGATGACAGTTCCTGCGGGGATGCGCAATTCCAGTCCAGGAATACGTGGTGAGGTGACGACAGTTTCTTTTTGCGTGGGCGAATTGATTGCAATGTCACCTGCAGCATCGAGAGCAGTGGCCCAGATGGTGTAGTTCAGTGCGGTTGTTTTACCTTGTTCAAGATTGACCTGTGTTTGGTAATAGCCGTAGCGAGTATCGGTTTTTTGCGCAGTCTGGCCATCTATCGCAAGTATCTGGTTGCCAGCATCAAGATGCGGCAACAGGAAACGTCCTGTAATGTCAGTCTGGGTAGTGTGATCGCCAATACTGAGTGTCACGTGGGCGAGGCCACGGCCATTGAGGCTGAGTACCTGACCTGACAATGCAGTGTCGCCATTGGATGATTGCAAAGGCGGGAGTTGTTGCAAGGGGCTGGCACCACGGCGCGCTCTCCAGTCACCCTTGAAATGACTGGCATCAGGATGCCATGCTTCTGCCACGAGCGTGCTGTCCGCCGCGCTCACTGCCAATTTTTCTTTTGAAGACAATTGTTTTACGACATTCACTTCGCTGGAAGGAGCAACTGGGCTGGCAGCTATGAGCGCGCTGCTATCAGATGCTATTGCAGCGGAAACACCTGTGTTAGCGGAGTTTTTTACCGTGCGTGGTATTTCACCCGCACTGACGCTACCAAACGATCCGTTGCTTTGGTTAGCTTGACCTTGACCAAACTGATTTGTATTTGGATAGCTGGCGGCACCAGTGCTGCTCAGTTGCGCAGTATCAAAACCGATGGCGGTAAATGGCAGTGCCAGATTATTGTTCGCTTTTGCGTCTTTAATGAAAAGTGTATAACGGCTGCCCGGCAGCAAGTCTTGCTGTGGCGTGATAAACAAGAGCAAGCCGAATTCGACTGGCACCACATTAACTGGCGTGGAACCATGCGGCCCGATTAAGGTAACAGTGTCAGCATTGAGGTCTGCAACATTCATACGGCTGTTAAAACGTATGATCAAGTTCTGGTTTACGGGTACTGCGCGCGCTTCGGGCGCAGGTTGGCTATCTTGAACGGCAGGTGCGCCTGTGACTTGCAGGCTGGCAGCTAATTGTGCCGCGACTTTTTTGTCGAACAAAGTAAACGCCTGGCTGCGCGCATCGTATAGTTCACCATTTGACAATGCCTGTTGGGCATTGCCCTGTCCACCCCATAACATGACTTGCGCATTGGGCAGCATGGCTGCGACATGGTTAGCCCTGGCGCTGTCAAGCTTGACATTAAAGTGTTCGAGATTGTGATTTTGTGGGTTGTATAGTTCAGCTTCATAGAGCAAGCGCTGACGACTATCCACCCCACCTGCAATGAGCAACTTGCCATCTGCCAGTACTGTTGCGGTATGCCCGCTGCGCGGGATCAGCCCCAGATTACCCATAACACGAAACTGTTCACTGGCCGGGTCAAATTGTTCAGCGACATCCAGCACTTCACCATTGACATCAACACCACCCAGTATCAAGACCTGACCGCTTGGCAACAAGGTCGCACTGTGATGACTGCGCGCATGCTGTAACTGACTGGTCAACGGCTTGAGTTGATTTGTCTTGGGATCCAGCAGGCCAGAACCAGTCTGCCCACCTACCAGTAACCAGCGTCCATCGGCCAATTGCGTGGCACTTTGCCCAGGATATCTGGTGGGAAGCGGTGATAATTGCTGAATGAAATTGTCGGCGCTGCCAGTGCCAGCATCCGCCGCGATCGTTAAGGCGCCGGAAGGTAGCACGGCCACCAGCAAGGCTGAAGCCAAAGCCATTGCAAATGTGTTCTTGACTTGCTTGCCAAGTGCAAGGTTTTTCATAAATCGGTTCAACATATAGACATTAAATTTTGGGGTAGGCACTTTGCTACTTTCTTTTTGCATACATTTTCTCGAAGATATTCACGTCAATTTATTTGAGTTGTAAATTGACCGTACCTTTGTCAGCGCCCTGAGGGTCGATCAGGACTGTATAAGTTCCTGTTTCGGGTGCACTCCCTAAAGACATGGTCAGCGTCGCTGCACCAGCCGCGAGAGAATCAGTTTTCCAATAGCTGACAATATTTGAAGGCTTGTAAATGTAGATGTAATTTCTATTGCTGGTTGCAGGATTGCTGTCGTCCATCGTATTACCAGTCACCGCCAAACTCAGGGTCTGACCTGCGGTTGCAGTGAAGGTAAAGCGCCCATTCTGGCCTGGGCGCAAAGTCGTGAGAGCTATAGGGGCGGCACCCACTGTCAAGGTACCAGCCTCAATATCCTTTGATAGCACGGCGTTAAAACTCACACCATAGGTAGAGTTCGTGAAGAAGCGCACTACATATGTACCTGTTGTTGCAAACCAGCCCGGGTTATAGAAATTGCAGCTCTCAGTAGCTGTGAAAGTGCAATTGGTCAGGGCTGTACCGTCGGTTTTCTGCAAGTAAGCTGCCACGCTCTTCGTACCACCAGTGCCAGTAAATGCCAAATCTGTCAGCGTGAATCCATAAGTCTTGCCTGCTTCAGCAGTAAATGTGTAACGACCGTTTTGACCCATCGGCAAACTGATGGCAGTGGCAGCGTCCATCGTGAGGACACCTGTTGCATCAGACAGCAATTGAAGATTAATACTTCCTTTATCTAGCACAGTCGGATTTATCCAGACAGTATAAGTTCCGGTCTCAGGAAGATTTGAGAGCGACATTACACCATTTGAAGTCCCGGTATAAATAGTGTCATAGGTCCACGCAGAGGCCGTGTTACTGGGCTTAAAGATATACGCGTTTATAGGATTGATACTGGACGGACTACCATCATCAATGCTATTGCCACTTAATGCCAGATTAAAACTTTGTCCTGCCGTTGCATTGAAAGTAAATCGGCCATTCTGACCAGGACGCAAAGTTGTTAAATTAGTCGGTGATGCACCTGCAGACAAACTACCTGCTTCGATATCTTTAGATAACGTTGCGTTAAAACTTGCTGCATAGGTAGATCCCAGGACAAAGCGCATCACATAAGTGCCACCAACCGCAAACAATTTTGGATCATAAAAATCGCAACTATTGCTTGATGAGAATGAACAATTGCTCAGCGCTGTGCCATCTGATTTTTCAAGATAAACATAGAGTTTTTTATCGCTCGATCCGCTACCGGTAAATACCAAATCCGCCGCAGCAAAGCCATAAGTTTTTCCTGCTTCAGCAGTGAAGGTATAGCGTGCAGTTTGCCCCATAGGCAAGTTCATTGCTGTTGCACTATCTACTGTTAACACGCCTGTAGCGGCAGAAAGTAATTGCAGGCTCATGCTCCCCTTATCCAGCACGGTCGGATTCACTACAATTGTATACTTGCCAGTCTGCGGTAAATTATTGAGAGCGATGACACCATTTACCCTTCCTGTCACCAGATAATCCCATTTCCATTCCGATGTGCTATTACCGGGCTGATAAATATAAATATAGGTAGAGTTACTGGTGCCTGCATTGCCATCGTCCATGGTATTGCCGGTGATAGCCAGATTAAAGTTTTGACCTGCAATGCCATCAAAAGTGTAGCGCCCGTTCTGGCCCGGCAGTACTGTTGTTATAGTTACTGGTGTGGCACCTGCAATCAAATCACCGGCCTCTATATCTCTTGACAAAATCGCGTTAAAACTGACTGCGTGAGTAGAACTTGGATTAAAGCGAATTACGTAGTTGCCAGTCACACCAAGCCTGGCAGCATCTGAAAAATCACAACTGCTACTGGCTGTGACTTCACATGTGTACAACTTGGTACCATCTGTTTTTTCCCAGGTTATTGTGACATTGCGTGGGTTGCTTCCACTGCCGGTGAATACAAGATCGGTCAGTGCCAAGCCGTATGTCTTGCCCGCTTCGGCGTAAAAAAAGTAACGCCCGTTTTGACCCGCGAGAAGATTGACAGGGAAAGGAGTATCAGCGGTAATGCTGCCAACTGCTTCTGAGACTAGAGATAAATTAACGGTGCCTTTGTCACTAGAATTTGGCGCCATTGCTACAGTGTAAGTGCCATTAGCAGGTAGAGTGACCAAGTCCAGAGAATCTTTGTTGTACACCGTGGCCGTCATCAGGATACTGCCATCCGGATTGTAAATTGTGGTCGGAATACTGCTTGCGAATGTCCCTGCGGCAGACATCAGGCTCACTCTCTGTTGAGCTACGCCATCAAACAAGACAATTGCTTTTTTTCCTGTCACTGTGGTGGTGAGCGGCATTGCAGGCCCATTCACCGCAATACGACCGGTAAAGCCAATATCGCCTGCTAGCCACCCAGCAGGCAGGCCATAGAAATCATTTGCACTTACTGCACTCCCGTACGGAGTGGAAACAGTGATCTTGCCTGACAACGACGAACCCGGTGCATTTGCAACCAGGCTAGAAGCAGTCGATGAAGTTACTGTCGAAGCAAAATTACCAAAACTGGTTTTATTCGATTCTTTGATTATTTGGAAATTGCTACCGGATATCGTTACAGGAGTACCAACACCTCCCAACACGGGAGTAAAACTGGCAATGGTTGGGGGTGCTAATGCGCCGACAACAAAATCCTTATTACTAAGCACATTGCCGTTGGCATTGCTGACCGATATTTTTCCTGTAACAACGCCAACTGGTACTGTCACAATCAACAAATTTGCAGTCGCGCTATTAACGGTCGCAGACACGCCATTAAACTTGACACTATTATTTGCGGCAACAGTATCAAAACCGCTACCAAAAAGTTGAATTGTGATGCCACTTGCGCCGCCAGATGGGGCAAATTCGGTAATCGCTAATGTGGTGGCTGTATTTTTTTGTATGCCAATAATGTTACCGACCGCATCGTAGTTATATTGCACACTGCTGCCATCCGGTGCGACTGTACCAACCAACCGTCCTACATTGTCATACACATATTGCACATCAGCCGCCCGTGCAGGCGATGCAAGATGACTTCCCAGGCAAAATGCCAGCAGCCACAAAGCCCGCTGAGGCCGCATTGCAAAAAGCTGGATGACCATGCTCCATGCCGCCAACACAATTGCCAACAAGTGTACAAGGCCATGTTTCAGGCAAAACCGGTGCTGCATTGTTCATCCCTTTGCGTTTCATCCTACTGCCAGCATCAGGGCTGAAATCCGTAAAAATACGGACGAGCAATAGTTAATTTATATTAAAGTCATGCATTCCGCACAACTATAATGCAAAGAGAGTAAGCCCACTTATTTATTTTTCACTTTTATTTTCTTAAACATTAAGATTTTTGATGAAAAATATGGCAGTAATTTACGTGTCTTTTTGGCGCTTACACAGCGAGATATTATTGGGATATTGGGGCAGATGACAGGTGTTTGGGCAGTGGTGGACTGGTCAGGGATTTTAAAAATTCAACCAGATCTGTTTTTTCCAGAGGGGTGAGTATCAGCGGCTTTTGTGATTCGGCGCTGCGGTAATAAATCTCCATTTCGACTGCGGCTTCCAGCGTGGCGACGCTGCCGTCGTGCATATAGGGTGCGGTCAGTGCTACGTTGCGCAGGCTGGGTGTGCGGAATTTGGCGATGTCTGCTGGCTTGAGGGTGACTGCAAAACGGCCCAGTTCTGCGATGTCTTCATCGCTGAGTACTTCCTGGTCCAGGCTGATTTTTTGTTCTTGTGCGCGTGCCAGGCGTTGCGTCAGTTCTGGCAGGCGGGCTTCTATCTTTTTAAAGCCCACGCCCAGGCCATGGAACTGATTATCGGTAAACAGGGCATGCGTCTTATCTATCTTGTGGCAGTTGATACATAGAGCACTGCCCATGAAAAGTTGCAGGCCGCGTTGCGCTGCGGGGCTGATGCTGGATTTGTCTTGCTGAAAATAATAGCGGTCAAACGGGCTGTCGCCAGCTACCAAAGTGCGTTCGAAACTTGCCAGCGCGCTGGCAACTTGTTCGAGGTTTATTGCCGCAGGTTTGATGTTATAGGCTTGCTGTAACAATGCTCGGTAAGCTGGATCTTTGCTTAAACCTGTGAGGATGGCTTGCTGGTCTTGCAGGCCATGTTCACGCGGATTTAAGAATGGATCGATGGCCTGGGATTCAAGCGTGCTGCGGCGGCCATCCCAAAACTGGCTTTGATTAAACGCAGCATTGATGAGGCTGGGGGTGTTGCGTGTGCCGATTTGTCCCTTGATGCCTTCTGCCAGTTTTTTGCCATCGCTAAAAGCCAACTCTGGCCGATGGCAAGTGGCGCAACTTATAGTGCCGTCGCGGCTCAGGTTTTTATCAAAAAAAATCTGCTGGCCTAGTCTGTTTTTGGCTGAATCCGCTGCTTGTGCGATATGAGGCAAACCCGTCAATGCCTGTTGATTGCTGTCTTCAGAAACGGCCAGGCGGCAAGCTGCTGACAACATCAACAGACATAGTAGTGTTCGCATTTTTTTGGGCATACGACCTGAGCTTTGATAAAAAATGAACATTGTACTATCGTCGGTTCAGCCACTCTTGTTTGCCTGATCGACTGACAACGACAAAAAAACCACGCTTCGGTTAGCCACAATGTTATCTGGCACGTTTCTTGATATGCTGTATTGGAACCGTAACCAAGAGACTAGAACATGGCCAAGTTTTTCAATGAAATGCACGCCTATGATGCCGCTGTATCGGGTGGCGCGGGCGGAGAATTGACGCGGGAACATTATCGCGAGTTTTGCAACTGGCTGGCTCAGCAACCGGCTGAACGATTGAAACGCAAGCGGGCAGAGGCTGACCTGAGTTTTCGCCGGGTGGGTATTACCTTTGCCGTGTATGGTGACGATGCGGGTACGGAGAGACTGATTCCGTTTGACATCATCCCGCGCATCATTCATGCGGGTGAATGGGCGCAGTTGCAACAGGGCCTGGCGCAGCGGGTACAGGCGCTGAACATGTTCATCCATGATATTTATCACGCGCAGAATATCATCAAGGCGGGCATCATCCCGGCTGAGCAGATCTATAAAAATGCCCAATATCGCCCTGAAATGCAGGGTATTTCAGTCGCTTCTGACATTTATGCCCATATTGCGGGTGTGGATATTGTGCGGGCTGGCGAGGGCGAGTTCTACGTACTGGAAGATAACTTGCGCGTGCCATCCGGCGTGTCTTACATGTTGGAAGACCGCAAGATGATGATGCGGCTTTTTCCTGAGCTGTTTGCACGTAACAAGATTGCGCCGGTTGATCATTATCCGGACATGTTGCTGGATAACCTGCGCTCAGTTGCCCCTATGGGGGTGGACAACCCGACCGTGGTGGTCATGACGCCGGGCATGTATAACTCGGCCTATTTTGAGCATGCCTTCCTGGCCCAGCAAATGGGTGTGGAACTGGTCGAGGGCCAGGATTTGTTTGTGAATGACAATGCGGTCTTCATGCGTACTACACGTGGCCCTAAACGGGTGGATGTGATTTACCGCCGTATTGATGATGATTTTCTTGATCCTCTGGCTTTCCGGCCCGACTCTTCTCTGGGTGTGCCTGGCTTGTTGTCGGTGTATCGCGCTGGGCGCGTGACACTGGCGAATGCGATAGGCACGGGGGTGGCTGATGATAAATCGATCTACCCCTTCGTGCCGGACATGATCAAGTTTTATCTGACGGAAGAACCGATCTTGAATAACGTGCCGACCTACCAGTGCCGCAAACCCGAAGACCTGTCTTATACCCTGGCGAATCTGGGTGAACTGGTGGTCAAGGAAGTGCATGGTGCTGGCGGTTACGGCATGCTGGTGGGCCCGGCTTCGACCAAGGCGCAGATAGAAGATTTTCGTCAGCGCTTGCTGGCCAAGCCCGATGGTTATATTGCCCAGCCTACGCTTGCATTGTCGGCCTGCCCTACCTTTGTGGAAAGCGGCATCGCCCCGCGCCATATTGATTTGCGGCCCTTTGTCTTGTCTGGCAAAACCATCTCCATGGTACCAGGCGGCTTGACGCGGGTGGCCTTGGAAGAGGGTTCGCTGGTGGTGAATTCTTCACAGGGTGGCGGAACGAAAGATACCTGGATCCTTGAAAATTAAGTCAGGAGAATATACATGCTGAGCCGTACCGCTGATCATTTGTTCTGGATGGCGCGCTATACCGAGCGCGCAGAAAATACTGCCCGTATGCTGGACGTGAATATCCAGACCTCAATGCTGCCACAGTCTGCCGAAGATGCTGAACGTGGCTGGCGTGCCATGCTGGGTATATCTGAATTGCAGTCTGCCTTTGACCATCAATATGGTTTGCTGACGAAGAAGGATGTGCTGGACTTCATGGTCCGTGACCCGATGAATCCATCCTCGATTGCATCATGCCTGAAGGAGGCGCGGGAAAATGCGCGGGCAGTACGTGGTACGCTGACGACCGAGGTGTGGGAAACCCAGAACGCCACCTGGCTGGACATGCAGGACAGGTTGTCTGACACGATACTGGAAAACGACCCCAGCCAGTTTTTTGAATGGGTGAAATACCGCTCACATTTATCGCGTGGAGTGACGCTGGGTACCATGCTCAAGGATGAAGCGGTACACTTTATCCGCCTGGGTACCTTCATAGAGCGCGCAGATAATACCGCACGGATACTGGATGTGAAGTTTCACGGTGCCAAGGAAAGCGGGCGTGGCAATGATAATTTGCAGAGGGATTTCTATTATTGGGCGGCGTTGCTGCGCTCGGTATCTGGCTTTGAGATTTACCGCAAGGTCTACCGTGATGTCATCACGCCAGAACGGGTAGCAGAATTGCTGATGCTGCGCGGTGATATGCCACGCTCATTGTTGGCCTGCATGGATGAAGTGGTCGCCAATCTGAAAGAAGTGCGCAATGATGTCTCAGCCGATACTGAGCGTTTTGCTGGTAAGCTGCATGCAGAATTGCAATTTGCCCGTATCGAAGAGATATTGGCAGAAGGTTTGCATGACAACCTGACGCGCTTCCTGGAAAACATTTTTGACCTGGGTAACCGTGTCAGCCGCGACTTCCTGGTGCCGCTGGCGGCCTGAGAAAATAAAATATCATGCAACTTTTTATACGTCACCAGACTATTTACAAGTATTCAGCGCCGCTGACTTACACCATACAGCAGTTGCGCCTGACGCCACGCGCCGAGCAGCACCAGCATGCCATCTCCTGGCAGATAAAGACTGCAGGACAGCGCCATGCGTATATCGATGCCTATGGCAATCCCTCGCATACGCTGACCATCACTGGTCAGCATCATGAGGTTGCCATCATTGCCGAGGGCGTGGTTGAATTGACGAATCCTTATCAAGGGCGCATCACTGACCCTGATACATTTTCACCACTGGTATTTACCGTACCGACGAGGCTGACCGAACCAGTACCGGCGATCATGGACTTTGCCCTCAGTCATTTACCTGACAGCGGCAAAACCACTACGGCTGCACTATTAAATCTGGCAACGCACATCCGTGGTGCAGTGGAGTATCAGTCTGGTGCAACCATCGTCACGACCAGTGCCAGCGATGCCCTGCAACTGGGCCGTGGCGTCTGCCAGGACCATGCCCATATCATGCTGGCTTGCTGTCATGCACGCGGCATACCTGCACGTTATGTTTCTGGCTATATCGATCCTGAATCAACCGGTCATGCCGACAGCCACGCCTGGGTGGATGTCTGGGTAGAAGACAACGACTATAGCGGCTGGGTCAGTGTTGATGCCACCCATGCCGCCCTGATGACGGATGCTTATTGCCGTTTGGCTATCGGTCGTGATTATGATTCTGCTGCGCCTGTGCGCGGTGTGCGCCGTGGTGGCGGGTTGGAAACCTTGAGTGTGACGGTGCAAGTCACACCCAAATGAGTTTCATGCTTTATCCGGCATACCTTTAGCCTTTAACGCGGTGACAAAGGCATGCTCTTCCAGTTCGTGTAATCATGTATGCCGAACGAATACTGGGCTCCGGCAGTGCTGCCATTGAGGCTGATGGCAGTTACCACACGATTGAGCTCAGTACGCATGATGGCCTCGCCTTCTTCATAAAAACTGACATAAGCAGGTTCTTGTTGAGAGGTTTCTGCACCGACGATGGTGCGCCTGTTGTAGGTCACACCATAAGCAAGTTCATTCTTGATGAAATCAAACATGGGACCGCTGGTATCGCGGTAAGACATGATGGCAACAATGGGCACATTTTGGTAAACCCATTCAGCCAGATTGCCGCTGCCATAGCTATTGCTATACAGGCGTTCGTCATACCAGAAAGGAATATCTACCACCATGACAAGATTCCATCCAAGACTGGCACTTTTGGCATCAATACGGTTTTTCACATCGGTCACAAAATTTTGATATGCCAGAATGCCTGCTGCCAGATCACTTTTCCAAGGTTCTGCAGTATAGGGCTCCACATCAAAATGAATGGCACTGAAACGCTGTGCCACTGTTGCTGACTGTTGATAGGCAAAGACCCAATCCAGGAAAGCATTCTTGCGCGCTGCTCCAGCAGCGACTACCCAGTTTGAAGCGCCATCCAGGGCTTGTACAGAGATAGGTGTACTGATATTGCCTATGGTGACCAGTGCCGCCTTGAGCGTGCTGACCAGATATTGGTATTTGCTGACAGGGATGTCGCGATTGATCTGCAAGTACACTTCCGTGACTTGTTTGTCTTTGCAGAACCGTATCAGGGCATCGACATGCGTTTTATCTGCCGCGGTGAGCTTGTTGCCAGTGCTGAGTATACTGGTGGTATCCCACAACCAGGTTCCAGCTGCTTTGCCACCATAGAGTGGCGTGGTGCTCGCGGGTAAAACACTGGCACTGACACTGGCAGCCAGGGTAGCGACCGGAGGAGCTGCCAGGTTCGCATTACTTGCACTGCTGCGGGTATCGCCACCACCACAAGCTGACAGCATTAATACGCTCAGGCAAGCCAATATGCCATATCGCGCAGTCTTGGCGAGCCTGGCAAACTTGCCGTCAGTGCCGGGAGCAAAGTTCTTTTGCATGATCTAATCCCTCATCGCAGTTATAAAAAAATAATTCAAATACAGCAATATATTGTACCTTGTAAATACATGTGTTTTTTCAAACAGACGCATTTTTTAACGAAAGAACAATGTGAGGAACAAATGCAAATATCGCTCTGCTTGACAATGAAACATCGCCCTGTTCAATGACTTTTCATCATAAGGGCGCGCGCAGGCACGGATGAACTGAGTCCAGCTTTGCATACAAATGTGACACGCGTATTTCAACGCCCTGCTTTGGGGTAGAATTCAAGTTTCGACAGATCAAGAATCGGTACTATGACTTACTGTGTTGGCATGCGCCTTGACGCCGGGCTGGTGTTTCTCTCCGACTCACGCACCAATGCGGGCGTGGATCAGGTGGGCACCTTCCGTAAGATGTCGGTGTTTGAAAATCCTGGTGACCGCACCATGGTCTTGATGACTGCGGGTAATTTATCAATTTCACAATCAATACGCCAGTTAGTATCTGATCATGTTGATGCCAATGGCAAGAGCATCTGGACTGCACCAAACATGTATGAGGCCGCACGCATACTTGGTGAAGCCGTACGCACCGTGTATCACCGCGATGCCAAATCGCTGTCAGAGTTTGGCATAGACTTTAATGTCAGCCTGATTTTTGGGGGCCAGATCAAGGGCGAACGTTGCCGTCTGTTCCAGATTTATTCTGCCGGTAATTTCATTGAGTCGCATAATGAAAATACTTATTTCCAGATTGGTGAAGCCAAGTATGGCAAACCCATCATAGACCGCGTCGTGACGCCAACCACGCCACTTGATGAGGCAGCCAAGTGCGCGCTGATATCAATGGATTCTACCTTGCGCTCAAATGTGTCAGTGGGTCTGCCGCTGGATTTGCTGGTGTATGAAAACAATGAGCTGGCAGTCACCCACTTTGTCACTATCGATGAGAAAAATCAGTACTTCCAGATGATACGCAATACCTGGGGTCTGCAATTGAAGTCTGTCTTTGAAAGCATCGCTGATCCAGTCTGGAACGCCAGCCCTGAGATACAGGGCAATGTCCTGTCAGCCACCAACATGCACAGCAAACCTGTGCGTGTAGCCGTACCACCAGAATTGCGGGACATAAACACAACTACGCCATCACCTTTGCAGTCTTTGGCGCAACAGCCGAATAATACCAGGCAGGCTTGAGTATTATTTACAGGCAAGCTTGTCGCGTTAAAGCTGATGCAACTCCGGCTTAGCACATCCTAAGGTTCATACCTGACGGCGTTGATAAGGATAGTGACACCCATGTAAGTGCCGATGGGAAAACCCAAAAGTAATGGGCAGGCCAAAGCCATGGATGCACTGCGACTCCATGTCTTGTCTTGCTCAACCGCAGCGCTCAATTTGAAATGTGCAAAAGATAAAGTCGCAGTAAGAACAAATAGCGCAATATGTGGAATTGACTGACCGCCAGTTACGAATATGCCAAGCGCGAAAAAAAGTGTCACCAAGCCATACAGGTAGCAACTATACCGATGCATGTCTTCAAGCTTGCGTTTTGGCCCGGGCCCGTCCCATGATGATGCCATATACTCCCTTCAATCAATATTATTTATGCCAGAAACTGAAGGCTCAGTTGCAGGGTCTTTTTGTATTTTTATTCGAATGAATACTAGCGGCAATAGGTACTCACATCCCGCTGAGCAATCGCCTTGTCATTCGCATCAGTCTTGGCCCGGTTGCCGTGCACCAGGTCACCGTTCAGTATGCCTTTGGCCATGGCGCAACGTGATTCATTGGTTTCAGGCTGGTTGCCGGGAACAAAGGGAGAGGGCCCTTTGGGTTTCGCTACAGGCTCCTTGGCTTGCTTTGCCTGTTTTTCCATCTGGCGTTTGCGGAATTCGATTTCCTGCTCTTGCCAGCTCGGTGCGGCAGAGGGTTTTCCTTCCCCTGCGGTGACTTTTACTTCTTCCACTTTGGCTCTGCCAGCATCATCCTTTTTCTCGGAATAATGGGTTTTGCCATTTGCATCGACCCATTTATAGATCTCGGCATGAGCGGACACAGCGAATACCAGGCTCAGGCAAGTTGCGAACAAGACTGGTTTAAGAATAATTTGCTTCATTTTTTTAACATGTCCAATCGATGGCAAACAATATCAGAGCTTGTGTCCTGACACAAATGTCACAGGTTTCACTGGCAATTGCAAACTCGGCCAGCGCTGTTCAGCGCCTCACTTCCTGGCCTTGGTTTTTCGCCAGGCACAATCTGCAGAGTGATCATTCACCATACCTATGGCTTGCATATAGGCATAGATAATGGTCGAACCAACAAACTTGAAGCCGCGTTTGAGCAAGTCTTTGGAAATGCGGTCAGACAATTCTGTCGTGATAATGCGCTCACCACTATTGACGATGGGCTTGCCGTTTACATAGGCCCACAGATAGGCATCCAGGCTGCCTTGCTCTTCACACAGACGCAAGTAGGCTTTGGCATTGGTGATGGCAGCGGCAACCTTCAAGCGGTTCCTGACGATGCCAGCATTGGCCAACAAGGAAGCGACTTTTTCATCATCATACGCGGCGATTTTTTTTGCATCCCAATCATCAAATGCCAGCCGATAATTTTCTCGCTTATTGAGTATGGTTTCCCAACTCAGGCCGGCCTGCGCACCCTCGAGATTGAGCATTTCAAACAGGCGCACTTCATCATGGCAGGGCACGCCCCATTCATGGTCGTGGTAATGCAGGTACAGGGGGTTAGAGGGATTGGCCCAATTACAGCGTGTCTTCATACGTAAAAAACCATCTGGAGTAATATATCATGTGGGGAAAACCGAATTTTTAACAAAATTTTTCAATCCGAATTGACATTCTACTCATTTCTTCTAGAATCGCCGTTCGTCATCAGATAGTGGAACCACCATGTTGCGTTTTAAGCAAAGCAGTAAAAACCTGTTCGCCTTATCTGCAGTGAGCCTGATCCTCGCTGCCTGTGGTGGCAGCAGTAACCAGGATGCTAAACAGGCAGCCACTCCACCAGCGCCAGCACCTGCAATACAGGCAGCAACTGCCGCCGATGTCATGAGCTTCACTGGCAAACGTCAGAATTATATGATCTCACGGCTGGGGTCCACTTATGTAATTGTCGATATGGTGGGTGGCGCTGCACCGATCAGTGCCCCTCTGACAACCAATATCCTGCAATTCAGTGATTTTCGTGTCAATCTGCGCATTGGTGACAAGGCTACGGCGCTTTCTGCCACCAGCCTGAACAATCTGATTGATCTGTATGTGGCCTTCTTCAACCGTGTGCCAGATGCCGATGGTCTGTCTTACTGGATAGACCAGGTACAGGCAGGCATGAATGAAGCGCAAATTGCCGAGAGCTTTTATCTCGTTGCCCTGCAATCACCTGCCCTGACTGGTTATTCCAGCGGTATGAGCAATGATGATTTTATCCGCATCATTTATAAAAATGTACTGGGCCGCACCGGCAGCACCGCACCGAACGCGGCAGAAATCGATTACTGGTCCAGCCAGTTGAAGAATGGCACGCCCAAGGGCAGCATGGTCAGGGCCATTCTGGTATCGGCACGTGAATATGCCAATGATGCAACCTGGGGCTGGGTCACCAAACTGTTGAACAACAAGCTTGATGTGGCCAATTATTTCGCCGTCCAACAAGGTCTGAGCTATCTGACGCTGGACGACAATATCACCAAGACCATGGCGATAGCAGCAGCCGTCACCAGCACCTCAACCACAGCCGCCCGTGATTTGATAGGCGTAAGTGGCAATGCCATCAACCAGCCTACAACCGGCACAGGCACGACTGGCAGCTATGGCTCACCAGACAGTCTGGCCAATATCTGTACTCCAAGTGGTGAAAAAAGCTGGGTGCGTGCCCACCTTGACGATGTGTACTTGTGGTACCGCGATATCGTCAATGTACCGGCAACAAACTACAGCACACCGACCAGTTATTTCGACGCCCTGATCGTCAGGTCCAAGGACAGGTTCAGCTTCACTGATGCGCAAGGCAGCATAGATGATTACTTCCAGTCTGGTGAAGATGTCAGCTATGGCTATAGCCTGGTGCGTGAAGGCAGCAAGATACGCGTGCGCTACGTACAACCTGGCTCGCCTGCCGATATTGCGCAATTGAAACGTGGCACCACACTGGTGAGTGTAGATAATACTGATCTGGGTGGTTCTCTGAGCGATGTCCAGTACGATGCCCTGTTCCCGTCAAAAACGGAGACACATAGCTTCAGGGTGCAGGACACCAGTGCCAGCACCAGCCGCATCGTCAGCATGACATCCACGACAGTGACAACTGCACCTGTCTTGCAAGACCAGATACTGAATGTGAATGGCAAGAAGATAGGTTACATGGTCTTCACTGACCATATACGCACGGCAGAATCGCCGCTGGTGACAACCATGCGCAAGTTCCAGACAGCGCGCATTGATGATCTGGTGCTGGATTTGCGTTACAACGGTGGTGGTTATCTGTATATCGCCAATGAATTGTCAGCCATGATTGCCGGCACCAAGGTCGTCAACAAGGTCTTTGAACAACTGCAGTTCAATGACAAGCACACTGACCTGACGGCAGATAATATCTCCTACTTCTATGACACCGACACTAATGATCGCTTCCTGCCACAATTGAACCTGCCACGGGTGTTCATCCTGACTGGCAACGGTACATGTTCAGCCAGTGAATCCATCATCAATGGCCTTAAACCATTCATGCAAGTCATTCTGGTTGGTGACACCACCTGTGGCAAGCCATATGGTTTCATACAAACCAATAATTGCAAGACAGCGTATTTTGCGATCCAGTTTGCTGGCGTCAATGCCCTGGGTCAGGGTGACTTTACCAATGGCTTCACACCCTTGTGCAAAGCATCGGATGATTTGAATCATGAGCTCGGCAATCAAAGTGAAAATCGTCTGTCTGCAGCATTGACTTATGCCAGCACAGGTTCTTGCCCTGCGGCCAGTTTCAGTCCAGCGCCGCCGCCATCACAGGGCATACCACTGCGCGACAAGAGCATGCAGCCATGGCGTAATATCAAACTGCTCAAGTCGGCGAATATGCAGGCCAGGTAAGCTGACAAAGTGAGTTGGCTCAGTGTGCTGACTAAGTGAACTACGCAAACAACAAAAAGCCCGCAAGATTTGCGGGCTTTTTGTTGTCCTGAGAATGAAAGAAAACTCCGGACCTTTGCTTACTTTGACGGCCTCAATGCATCACCACCCTGCGCATTTTTTGTGAGATATAAGCCAGGCTGACCAGGCTCATCAAAGCACACATCAGAAAGGCGATGCCAACGGCCACCACACTCAGGGTTTCGCCTTTCAGTACCTGGTTCATCATCTGGTTTTGCGACAAAACCGGCACCCATTGGAACCACGCAGGCTCGCGCCCCGGGAAGATGATAGGCACCAGCGATACAAAGGGGATGAACATGGTCACCATCTGGTTGCGTACCTGGGCCTCCTTATAGCTTTTACAGTCCAGTGAAATCGCAATCTGTATGGCGGCAACACTGGCTGCCAATGGCAGCAAGACCAGCAAAAAGCCCATGGCATCCTTGAAGTTGAATTGAAATTCAGCACGCAAGGTTTCATTATGGATCAGCCATTGCGAGGGGAAAAAGCTGAAGATGGTCAGCACCACCACACCCATGCCGACGATGGCGACTGCGCCCCACTTACCGATAGTCAGTTGCCAGCCGTTGACGGGGTTCATCATCAGTGGCTCCAGTGAGCCACGTTCGCGTTCGCCTGCCGTGGTATCAATTGCGGCGTACATGCCACCCAGGACGATGGCCATCAAGACCATCATGGGCAGCATGGTGGTGATGGTGGCCTTGCGTTCTTCCGGTTTTTTGATATGGCGCTCACGTATGTCTATGCGCTGCAATAATTCCAGCGATACACCACGCATGGCAAGCCCCAATGTAGCAAGCTCCTGCGAATAGCCATCCAGCAAACGACGCAAGGGGCGCACACCAAATTCTGCCTGGCGGTTCGAGGTGTCGAAGGCTATTTCCAATGTACCCTTGGCACCTGAGGCCAGTTTTTCATCAAAATCATCCGGGATCAGCAAGACGGGCTGGTCAAGTTCCTTGCTTTGTGATTTGGCGGCATAATCGTCAGGCGCTGTTTTGATTTGATAACCCTGACGCAGGATGAAATTTTCCAGACCACGGGCATGTTCTATACCTTTGACCATGACAGTGCGTTTTTCTTCCTGAGATTCAACCTGGGTCAGCACTACAGAAAAAATCAGCAGCATCAATGGCACGCCCAGCAAAGAGCTGATCAGGGCTACCATCAGGGTGCGGCGGTCACGCAAGGCATCGCGCAATTCCTTGCGCAGGATAGCTAAAGTAGCTTTCATCAATTCACTCCTGTCGGGGATTTTTGTGGATGCAGGAATGCCAGTTTGACGAAGGCATCTTCAAAATTATTTTCACCGGATTGCGCCAGCAATTCTTCTACCGTGCCATGCGCCACATCCTTGCCCTGGGCAACGATGACAACCTGATCGCACAGACGCTCTACCTCTTGCATGATGTGGGTAGAGAAAATGATGCACTTGCCGCCACCTTCTGGCGAGCGCAAGAAGCGCAAGAATTCTCTCAGTGCGCGGGTAGCCACCACATCCAGGCCATTGGTAGGTTCATCAAGGATGATGTTTTTTGGATCATGCACCAGCGCTCTTGCCAGCGCAGTTTTCATGCGCTCACCCTGACTGAAGCCATCAGTGCGGCGGTCCAGCAATTTGTCCATATCCAGCCAGTGCGATAACTGCTGGGTACGTTGTTCCGCATGCTCAGTATCCATACCATGCAGCACACCATAGTAATGAATATTTTCCCTTGCAGTCAGGCGTGGGTACAGACCTCGTGCATCAGACAACACACCCATATGTGATTGGGTCGATGAAGTGCCCGCTTTGACAGCCGTGCCATCAACCGTGATCTGGCCTTCATCGGATTGCAAGAGTGCGGCGATCATGCGCAGCGTGGTGGTTTTACCTGCGCCATTCGCGCCCAGCAAACCTGTGATGCATGCATCATTGGCGCTGAAACTGACCCCATCAACGGCCTTCACTACCTCACTGGTTTTTTTCATCAAGCCCAGGCTGCGGGCGGCATTGACAAAAGTATTGCCCGACGATTTGCCGAGGCGCACAAATTCTTTGTGCAAGTCATTGACGATGATCATGGCTTGGCCTCCTTACCAGCTTTGTTGGCAGCGGGTGGCACGGGTGCCTGCCAGGCCAGGGCGCGTGGGATCTGGCGCACGCAGGCAGTATCAACCTTGACGGCTTCACTGTCTTCCTTGGCATTCAAGAAACGGTGTACCACGTCGCGTATGCAACCTTGCCCCAGCAAACCGTGGCCAGTGTTTTCTATCACGACATGGCGGGCATTCGGGCCCAGTGCCTTGGCGACTTCATCACCGTATCTGGTCGGGGTGACAGGATCAAGACCGCCACTGAGCAATAAGGCAGAGGAAGCGGAGACTGGCACTTTGAAGAAGTCTGCCGGTATTTCGCTACGCGGCCATTTTTTGCAGGTCTGTGTATATTGCTCCGCCATGAGTTTTTCAAAGTCATCATTAGCGGGCAAAGTCGCAGACTGGGCAAAAGCTTCGCCACACCAGACCGAGAAATGCATGCCGTAAGAAATGCCACCAGGCCCCGGCAGATTGGTAGCGCCTGTCATGGTAACCAGCGGTGCATAATTGCCCTGCTCTGCCTGAGTCAAAGCATACGGCAAAGCGGCCAGCGAATTGGGGCTGTACAAGGACTTGTGAACCAGCCCCAGCAAACTGTCGCGCGTCATCTCAGTCTTCATAGTCGTGCCCATGCGTGGGTGCGTGAAGCTGATTTTCTGTGGCTGGCTGGCCAGCAGTTTTTTCCAGCGATTCTCCAGGTCCGGGTAACTGGTATTGCAGGCGACTTCTTTTTTACAATCCCTGAACAGGGCATCGAGCGCTTTTTGTGCATCGGCACTGGCCAGGCGCATGCTAGGCGGCACCACGCCATCGAGTACGATGCGGCGCACTGATTGCGGGAACTGACGCAGATATTCCAGCCCGGCACGCGTGCCATATGAAGCACCGACGACATTGATGCGGCCATAGCCTTGCTGCAGGCGCACGGCTTCCAGATCTTGCATGGCGATACTGGTGCCAAAGTATTGCAGCTCGCCATAAGGCAGGGTCTGCAAATGGCGCATGCAATCATCAGTAACTTTAACTCTTTGTTCCGGTGATAAAACTTCTTCAGCTTTTTCGAGTTCCGGGCATTCCAGAGGCGCACTGCGGCCAGTGCCGCGCTGGTCGACAAACACCAGGTCGCGACGGCGGTTCAGGCGCGCCATCAGGCCTGTACCCCAACTGGCGACACTGATGGCACTTTGCCCTGGGCCACCGGCCAGCAAAAAGACCGCATCCGGCAATTTATTCCTGTCCTGCGAAGGGACAACCACATAATGGATGTCTATCTGCTTGCCTTGTGGTTGCGCCGGGTTCAAAGGTCTTTGTATCTGGCCGCATTGTACTTCTTGTGGGAAGTCTGGAAGACGGCAAGCCTTGGTGGCAGTGGTGGAGGCGGCGGCATTTGCGTGCGCTGTCACCGCGCTGCATAGCGCCAGCCCGGACATGAGCCTGAGCATGAATCTTTTGTTCAAAGTGGTCTCCTGAAACTGCTTTACTTGATTACTTGCTTACTTGAATAGCAAGTTCAGGAGTCTAAGCGCAATTACTCAATCAGTAAATGGCAGTTGTGATTGCGTGCCAATATTGGTCAGCAAAGTCTTGATAGGCGCAGGCAAACCCAGTTGCATTGCTTCACTGAGCGGATGCCAGCCATGCTCACCCTCTGCAACTTCCAGACGACGTTTTTTGAGTTGCACGTGCACCGGCAAGATGTGCAGTTTGAAGTGGGTGAATACATGGGCAAAGACTGGCAAGACCTGGATACTGGCGATGTCGCCGAAATGGCTGGCACGTGTTCGCACTGTGGTCATTTGCGCATCGACAGAGAAGGCATCATCCTCGCCGCTATATTCTTGCATGCCTGCCAGCTCGGGCAGTGATAGCAAACCACCCCAGATGCCGGTGGGTGGCCTGCGTTCCAGCAAGACTTCTGCGCCATCCTGCATCAGCAGCATGATGGCCTGTTTTTCTTTTTGCGCCTTTTTTGGTTTGCGTACTGGCAGCTCTGCCGTCCTGCCCTGAGCATAAGCCACGCAACGTTGCTGAAAGGGGCATAGAGTACATTTGGGGCTGCTACGTGTGCATACCGTAGCACCCAGGTCCATCAGGCCCTGAGTGTAAGCACCTATATCTTGCACTGGCAATAAAGCCTGCGCCCGCAACCACATATTGTCTTCAACGGGTTTGGTACCAGGATAGCCATCTATGCCAAACACACGGGCGAATACGCGCTTGACGTTGCCATCGAGGATTGCCGCTACCGTGCCATAAGAAAATGCCGTGATCGCCGCTGCGGTAGAACGGCCTATGCCTGGCAAGTCTTGCAGCAAGGTTGGGTCAGCCGGAAACTTGCCCTGGTATTTATCCACCACCTGTTTGGCACATTGGTGCAAATTGCGTGCACGGGTGTAATAGCCCAGACCACTCCAGTGTTCCATGACTTGCTCAACCGGCGCGGCAGCCAGGCCAAACACGGTAGGAAAAGTTTCCAGGAAGCGTTTGTAATACGGAATAACTGCCGTGACCTGGGTCTGCTGCAGCATGATTTCAGACAGCCATACGCGATAGGCCTCGTGGCTTTGCTGCCAGGGCAAGCCGTGGCGGCCATGCTGTTTTTGCCAGGTAATGAGCGCGGCAGAAAAACTCGGATCGAAGTACGGGGCGAGGTTTGGGGCAAAGTTTGGTGATAAAGCAGATTGAGATTCAGGCTGAACCCGAGGCTGACCCGCCGGGTCAGCCTTGCTGCGTGATGCTGTGGACTTCATTATTTCAGGCAGCCACCCTGAGTGCAGTCAGTTCTGCAGTCAATGCTGTTCGCAGGGTATCTTCCAGATCAGTCAGCGCTTTTTTCTGCGCATCGATATCTGCCTGCAAGCTCTCGAACGATGTGATCTTGTCTTCCAGGCTGTCGGTCGCCACATGAATACGCTGTATCGATTGCATGCGGTTTTTCAACTGGCCTTTGTGCTCGCGTATTTGCGCTTCCAGCGGGGCCATGACGACTTTTTGCCAGGCTTCGACATCGCGGTTCGCTTGCAAAAAGCTTTGCTTGACGCGGGCAGCAACAGAATCAAAGAACTTGTGCATCAACACCACTTGTGGTGTGGTCAGCAGGGTCGCGGTACTGAACTGCTTTTGGTAGACAGCTTCAATAGCTTCGACTTCCTTGATGTATTTGTCGAGCGAGAAAGACATCGGTGCCGACAGTGCCAGACCATGCTCAGTCGAAAATTTGCGGTACATGACCGTCATCATTTCCGAAATCTCATCCGTCTTTTTATTCGATGTCTGCAGGTTCAGTTTAACCTGAGAAAAGAACTGTTTGACCGAATCACGCAGGCCAACCGAGAACTTGCTCTTCTCCATCGATTCACGCGATTTGCGGATTTCTTCACGCAGGATGTCCATGCCCAGGCTGGTATACACCTCGGTAGACAAACGTGTGAAGACCGAACGTGTACCCTGCATGCGCAAGAGGCTAGCGTCGAATTCTTTTTTCTCGGCATCGATGCGCTTCATCATGTGTTCGATGACGTTCATGTTCTTGCCGCGCAGGCTCTTCAACTCCATCATCTGCTCAACCATGCTACGGCTGCGGGCAGAGATAACTGCCTGTTGCGCGTGGATGATTTCATTGATTTCTGAAGACATCTGTGCACGGATGATGTTTTGCTTGGCCGGTATCAATTCCTTGGACAGCGCATATTCCAGGGTAGGAAGGCGGCTGCGTGCCAGCAAAGGCGCATCTTTATTAATCTTGGCAACCAGGCCTTTTTGCGCAGAAATAGGGAAAATCTGCTTTTCTTCCAGACCCAGGGTATGGGCAACGGTACTGACCTGGCGGACGATTTGCGCTTCCACCTCTTCAGGCGTGCGCAATTCATCCCACATGCTGTCTATCTTGTTCAGGACGACCATGCGGCCAGGGCCATTGCCGATATTATTGCGCCAGACATCAATATCGCTCTTGGTCACGCCAGTGTCTGCGGCCAGGATAAACAATACGGCATGTGCATTCGGGATCAGGTTCAGTGTCAGTTCAGGCTCGGTACCTATCGCATTCAGGCCCGGGGTATCGACAATGATCAGACCTTCCTTGAGCAAAGGATGGGGAAAATTGATAATGGCATGACGCCATTGAGAAATCTCTACCAGGCCATCTTCATCGACTTCCAGCGGTGCATCGGGGTCGTTTTCATCAAACAGGCCATATTGCTTGGCCACGTCTATGCTGACTTTTTTGGTCAGGCTGACTTGCTTGAAGGCTTCCAGCATGCCGTCACCAGAACTGATGTTCAAGGGCAGCACGGTCCAGACATGGCTTTGGCCCTTGTATTCACTGGTCGACTGCGCTTCAGCGCGGGTTTCTATCGGCAACAGGCGTATGCAAGGCGGGATGGTATCGTCATACAAAAGCTCGGTCGGGCACATGGTAGTGCGGCCGGCAGATGACGGTAAAATGCGTTGGCCATAGTCTGCAAAGAATATGGCGTTGATGAGTTCGGACTTGCCGCGTGAAAATTCAGCAACAAAGGCGATGGACAACTTGTCGTCAACCAGACGTTCCATCAAACGCGCAATGCGTTGATCACTGGCGGCATCGGCCATATCCGATCCATGTATCCATGACCGGTACTGCTCCAGCGCTTTGACCACTCCTTTGCGCCAGTCGCTGTACTCCTGGAATTTCTGAACCAGATTGCTCATGTTCCCCTCAGTTAACTTTTTTGATATTCCAAGTATATATGGAAGCGTTGAAAAAATACGCGTAAATCGAATTTTGCCCCCAATTCGGCTGGATTTGTGGGTTTATTTCTGACATTTTGCACAATAAAAGCTGCTGCGCTGCCCTTGTTTTATCTGTCTTATGGCTTCACCGCAGACCCGGCAAGGCTCGCCAGTGCGGTCATACACGAAATAAGACTGCTGAAAATAGCCGCTTTGCCCATCCACACCCATGAAATCCTTGAGGGTGCTGCCACCCTGTTCTATCGCTGCGGCCAGCGTTGCACGTATGGCCGCTTCCAGTAAAGTATAGCGCGCCAGACTGATGCGTCCAGCCTGAGTTTTAGGATTGATGCCCGCCCTGAACAGGCTTTCTGATGCATAAATATTACCAACACCAACCACGATGTCCCCGGCCAGCAAGACTTGCTTGATGGGGGCACTACGTTTTCTTGTTAATTTATATAACAATTCTGGATTAAATCCGGCTTCCAGCGGTTCCACACCCAGCTGGCGTATCAGCAAATGCTCTTCCAGGTCGCCGTCGACAGCATCGTGCCAGAGTACCGCACCAAACCGGCGTGGGTCTGTCATGCGCAGGGCAAATTCACCGACGACAATATCAATATGATCATGCTTTGCCGGTGGCACATTTTTATCCAGCACACGCAAATGGCCGGACATACCAAGATGTATGAGCAAAATACCGTTCTCAAAATGCAATAACAGATACTTGCCCCTGCGGCCAGTCGCCAATATCTGCCTCCCTGTCAGCAGGACAGGTAAATTGGTAGGGAAAGGCCAGCGCAAGCCAGCCCGGCGCATGATCACGTCGGTGACCTGTTTGCCAGTCAAGTGTGGCTCTACACCACGGCGAGTAACTTCTACTTCAGGTAATTCTGGCATGGGCGGGAACTTTTACTATTACAATCTGACACAGTGTATATACGCAGTGAAACCCACAGTTCTGCTGCTTCAGCGTAAAATCAGTCATCAACGTCAAATCCGGATTCGTTTTGAAAACACTGCCTACTATATTATTTAACCCTATTGTATCCGCAATATCATCCATGTCTGCCGCTTCAATGTGGCGACCTGCGGCGCTGGTATTAAGCGCCGCCCTGATCAGCGGATGTGCAAGCGTAGGTAAGCAAAGCGGCGAAGCTGTTGAAGATACCCATCATGTCAGCGATGCGGCACAGGCTGCCCTGTCTGCTGAAAAAACCCTGAACGGCGTCAGCAGCGCACCGGTCCATGAAGACCCTTTGCCTGAAGTAAAACTGACTGAAGAAATATTCTACAAAATCATTACCGCAGAAATCGCCAATCAGCGTGGCAGCTGGCAAGGTGCCTACGTGACCCTGTACTCAGTTGCCGAACAAACCCGTGACCCGCGTATTGCCAGACGGGCTGCTGAAATCGCCCTGGCGGCCAAACAATCGGGCGAGGCCTTGCAGGCCGTGCGCCTGTGGCGCGAGCTGGCACCAAATTCAAATGAAGCCACCCAGTATTATCTTGGCTTCATGCTGATGAATAATAATCTGGCTGAAATTCAGTCTGTTTATACTCAAAAGCTGAAATCATCCGAGCCCAAGCAACTGGGAGTGATGATGTTGCAGGCACAGCGCTTATTGTCACGCGCACGTGATAAGAATACCGCATTCAGCACTCTTGAAACCCTGCTGGAACCGTATAAAAACAGTCCCGATGCGCATATGGCGTTGGCCCAGGGCGCATATGCCAAAGGTGACAACAAGCTTGCCGTCAGCGAAGCACAGGCAGTCTTGAAAGCCAGGCCTGATTCACAACTGGCGATACTGACGGTCGCCCAGGCATCTTCGCAGGCAGATGCGGCCAGGTCATTGTCTGCTTTTTTGGTAAAGAACCCCAGCGCCCGCGATGTGCGCCTGGCCTATGCCAGCATACTGATAGACCTGAAACAACTGGACCAGGCAAACCACGAATTTGAAACCATCGCGCGCGACAGACCTGATGACATCAGCGCCATCTACACCCTGGGTGTGCTGGCGATGGAACGCAATCAGTCGCAAAAAGCCGAAACCTATTTCCTGCAATATCTGCAGGCACTGGAAGGCAAAAGCGGCGAAGAACGCGACCCGACTACCGCCCTGGTGAATCTCTCGCGCATCGCTGCAGACCGCAAGGACTACAAGGCAGCACAAGACTGGCTGGCGCAGGTGGAATCTTATGATGGCCGCAATCCTGCCTGGTTCAATGTGCAGATACGCCGCACCTTCTTGCTGGCCAAGGAAGGCAGGCTGCTGGAAGCACGCGCCTTCATACAGCAAATCAAGGCCAGCAATGAAACCGAGCAGATCCAGCTGATACAGTCAGAAGCGCAGTTATTGCGTGATGCAGGTATGCCGGATCAAGCCAAAGCCGTGCTGGAACAAGGCATCAAGCAGGCACCAAATAACCCCGACTTGCTGTATGACTTTGCCATGCTGGCCGAGTCGCAAAAAGACATCAGCAGCATGGAAGCATCACTGCGCAAGGTCATAGAGCTGGCACCAACCAGCCAGCACGCTTATAACGCCCTCGGTTATTCATTTGCTGACCGCAATGTACAACTCGATGAAGCAAATACCCTGATAGAAAAAGCCAACCAGCTGGCACCGGATGATCCCTTCATTCTTGATAGCCTGGGCTGGGTCAAGTTCAGGCTGTCCAAATATGACGAAGCTGAACAAGCCCTGCGCCGCGCCTATCAGATGCGTCCTGATGCCGAGATAGCCGTGCATCTGGGTGAAGTCTTGTGGACCATGGGACAGAAAGATGATGCGAAAAAAATCTGGCGCGATGCCCAGAAAAAAGATCCGGAAAATCAAACGCTGAAGTCCACTCTGGAAAGATTGAAAGTCAAGCCCTGATACCAATCTTGTTCATGATATATACATCAGGGTTTTGATATAGAAGTACAGTGGCGGACAGACAATGTCCGCCTTGTCATTTATACGCAAACATACGCACAACCAACACAGCAAACATGTCATCAAACACCCGATTTAGTCTGCTCGCTTCAGCTTTCTTTTGCACCTTGCTCAGCACAGGCTGCGCCAGCCTGAACAGCCAGACACAAGCCCCTGCGACTGCAGGGGCCAATACTGCCACCATAGCCACAACTGCCAGCGCCCGGCAATATCAGCAACAGATACAAATCAGCGGCAAGATATCCATCCAGTACCAGCAGGCTGACAAGCCCCAGAGCCTGCCAGGCGGCTTTGAATGGGAACAGGATGCCAAAGGCATACGCATCAATCTCTTGTCACCCCTGGGCCAGACCATGGCACGCATTACGCAGACTGCACAAGGTGCCATACTGGAACAGGATGGCAAAACCCCACGCTCAGCCAGCGACCTTGACCAGTTATTGCAAGATACCCTGGGCTGGTCTTTGCCGGTAGCAGGTTTGCGCGACTGGCTGCAAGGCTTTGTCGCCATCGACGGCAAACAACTGACTGCCGTGAAAGCAGAAGACCAGACCGTGACTACCCAGGGCTGGAAGCTGCGCTATGTCAGCTGGCATGAACAACCCAGCTTTCCGAAACGCATAGACTTGCAAAGATATACTGAACAGGCTGGCGATATCTCCATCCGCATCGTGGTGAATGAATGGAAATGAGCAGACTGGACAATTGCCCTGCCCCCGCCAAACTCAACCTGTTTTTACATGTGACAGGCCGCCGGGCAGATGGTTATCATTTGCTGCAAACCGCCTTCCAGTTGATAGACCGTTGCGATTATCTGGATGTGGAAGTGCGTGCCGATGGCCAGATACACCGCTGCAATGAAATAGAGGGCGTGCCTGCGGACAGCGATTTGATCGTCCGTGCAGCAAGATTATTGCAAACCCATACCGGCTGCACTTTGGGTGCGAACCTGACTTTGCGCAAAAACCTGCCCATGGGTGGCGGCCTGGGTGGCGGTTCATCTGACGCGGCCACTACCCTGCTGGCGCTAAATCATTTATGGCAAACCGGCGTCCAGCGCGATGAGTTGATGAAACTGGCCCTGCAACTGGGGGCAGACGTGCCATTCTTTCTATTCGGAACAAATGCCTTTGCAGAAGGGGTGGGAGAAGAATTGCAGGCCCTGGTCACGCCAGACGTCTGGTTTGTGGTGCTGGAGCCAGGCGTACAAGTCCCCACGCCTGCAATTTTTTCGGCAAAGGAGTTGACAAGGGACACAAATCCGGTCAGAATAGCGGACTTTTCCAGTGATGCAAAACATAATTGGAAAAACGATCTGCAAACAGTTGCTTGCGCATTGTTTCCGCAAGTTGATGCAGCCATTAAGTGGCTCTCACAATACGGCGATGCAAAGATGACGGGATCAGGAGCTTGTGTTTTTTGTGCCTTTGCCGACGAAACGGCAGCAGACATAGTGTTAAAGCAAGTACCGGATCGCTGGACATCATGGAAAGCAAAAGCGCTGAGTAGCCACCCGATGGCGCAGAAATTGGGATCGAAAAATATTTGGCTTGAAGCCGGTTTAACGCTAAAATAGCGGCGAACTTGGAAACAGGCAAACGGTTGTGTAGGGGAGTCGCCAAGCTGGTTAAGGCACCGGATTTTGATTCCGGCATGCGAAGGTTCGAATCCTTCTTCCCCTGCCATTAAATTAAAGCCGCCGCATAGATTGTGCGGCGGCTTTTTCAGTTTTATCAGCGGCTATTTTTGTGTAAAACCCATGCAAAATAAGCCAGACCCACAAAATCTCAGCCGATAGGTCCCAGCCATGGCAAATGCGCGCGCAAATGACAACATGATGGTTTTCACTGGCAACGCCAATCCTGCACTGGCTGCCGGTGTTGCCAAACAACTCGGCATCCCCCTCGGCAAGGCAGACGTTTCCAAATTCTCTGACGGTGAAGTGATGGTCGAGATCAACGAAAACGTCCGTGGTAAAGATGTGTTCGTTTTGCAATCCACTTGCGCACCCACCAACGACAACCTGATGGAAATCATGTTGATGGTCGATGCACTGAAACGTGCTTCTGCCGGTCGTATCACTGCTGCTATCCCTTATTTTGGTTATGCCCGTCAAGACCGTCGTCCGCGTTCTGCGCGTGTGGCGATTTCTGCCAAGGTCGTTGCCAACATGCTGGAAGAAGCCGGTGTAGACCGCGTGTTGATCATGGACTTGCATGCTGATCAAATCCAGGGCTTCTTTGATATCCCTGTCGACAATATTTATGCTTCGCCAATTTTGCTGGGTGACCTGGTCGCCAAGAATTACGAAGATTTGCTGGTAGTGTCCCCTGACGTGGGTGGTGTGGTACGTGCCCGTGCCCTGGCAAAACGCCTGGGTTGTGACCTGGCCATCATCGACAAACGCCGTCCAAAAGCAAATGTCTCTGAAGTCATGAACATCATTGGTGAAGTTGAAGGCCGTAACTGCGTCATCATGGATGACATGGTTGACACTGCCGGCACACTGACCAAAGCTGCTGAAGTATTGAAAGAGCGTGGTGCCAAGAAGGTATTGGCTTACTGTACTCACCCTGTTTTGTCTGGCCCTGCGATACAGCGTATTTCGCAATCGCCGCTGGATGAACTGGTCGTGACAGACACGATCCCGCTGACAGAAGCTGCCCGTGCCTGCTCCAAGATACGTCAATTGTCTTGCGATAGCCTGCTGGCAGAGACTTTCCGCCGCATCACCAAGGGCGAGTCTGTCATCTCCTTGTTCACGGACTAAATCTTTTTCCGGCCCTGCCATCTCCTTGATGGCAGGGCTATTTTCTGGGCCCCTGGTCGCGGGGGTTCAACACCGCAAAACCGAAAAACGGTTTGCATTTTTTGGAGTAACACCATGAAAGTAATCGCATTTGCACGCAATGTACAGGGGACCGGAGCGAGCCGCCGCCTGCGCAATGCTGGCCAAACACCTGGCATCATCTACGGCGGTACAGAAGCACCAGTCGCCATCACTCTGGATCACAATGCGCTGTACCATGCATTGAAAAAAGAAGCATTCCACTCTTCCATTCTGGACCTGGAAGTTGATGGCAAAGCAGAAAAAGTATTGTTGCGCGACTTCCAGGTCCACGCATACAAACAACTGGTTTTGCACGCTGATTTCCAACGCGTAGATCCTAACCAAAAAATCCACGTTAAAGTGCCTCTGCACTTCATCAACGCCGACGTATCCCCAGCTGTAAAACTGTCTTCCGCAGTGATCAGCCACGTTGCTGTTGAACTGGACGTTTCCTGCTTGCCAGCAGACTTGCCAGAATTCGTTGAAGTTGACCTGTCCAAACTGGAAGCCGGTCAATCCATCCACGTATCCCAACTGACACTGCCAAAAGGCGTGACAGCTGTTGTACACGGTGGTGACGCTACTGTTGCTATCGCTGTTGTGCCAGCTGGCGCAACTTCTGCAGAAGCTGAAGCAAAATAATTTGCATTCATGCGAATTAAATGAAAGCCGCCTTCGGGCGGCTTTTTTATTAGGACTTACGAAAAACCGCCCCAGCTGCGTTGTAGCTCCTAGCCGTACTAAACACCTTAACAATCCCCTCAGAAGCCTGATTTATTTTTTAAATGCAGGAAACTTTGCATATGCATCATGCGAGAATAGATATTACTATTTCTACTATCACTGATTTCCGGAGTTATTCGCATGCCCTCCCCCTCCTGCCGCAAGCTATGCCTGAGTCTGCTCATTCCCCTGTGTTTCACCATAATCAGCCCTGCCAGCCAGGCGCAACTGGCGGCTGGCATCAAATACGATACCAGCTACCCCATCATCAGCCCGGTCTATGCCAAACAAGGCATGGTGGCGACTGAGCAGGCGCTGGCGACCCAGGTTGGCCTCGACATACTCAAACGAGGCGGCAATGCGGTAGATGCTGCGGTGGCAGTTGGTTTTGCACTCGCTGTAGTCTTGCCGAACGCTGGCAATATAGGTGGCGGCGGTTTCATGATTATTCATGACAGCAAATCAGGTAAGGACATCGCGCTGGATTTCCGTGAACTGGCACCAGAAAAAGCCAGCCGTGACATGTATCTGGATGCGAAGGGCAATGTCATCTCTGGCAAATCCCTATACAGCCATCTGGCAGTCGGCGTGCCTGGCACGGTGTCAGGCATGGACCTGGCTCTGCGCAAATACGGCAGCATGAAATGGAAGGATGTCATCGCCCCCGCCATACGTCTGGCCGATCAGGGCTTTGAGATCAGCCAGCATCTGGCAGAGCTGATCGATTCCAGCAAGAATCAGTTGGGCAAATGGCACGCCAGCCGGGCAATTTTTTTCAAGGATGGCAAACCCATGCTGGCCGGTGAGCGCTTGCTGCAAAAAGACCTGGCGCAATCACTGCGCCTGATTGCCGAGCAAGGCCCGTCAGCGTTTTATGAAGGCGCAATCGCAAAAAAAATCGTCGCTGAAATGCAGCAGCATGAAGGTTTGATTTCTACCAGCGACCTGAAAAATTACAAGGCAGTGGAACGCGTCCCGGTACGCGGTAATTATCGCGGCTATGAAGTGGTCTCGATGCCGCCACCCAGTTCTGGTGGCGTGCATATCATCCAGATGCTGAACATGCTGGAACATTACCCTCTGAAGGAACAGGGAGCGAATAGCGCCCAGACTCTGCATCAACTCAGCGAGGTCATGAAACTGGCTTATGCTGACCGTTCTGAATTCCTGGGTGACCCTGATTATTACAAAGTGCCGACCAAGGCCCTGACTTCACGCGCCTATGCTGGTGAACTGGTCAAGAAAATACAGCCAGACCGTGCCACACCTTCAAGCGAGATCAAGCCTGGCAAACCCCTGCCCTATGAAAGCGACCAGACCACGCATTACAGTGTGGCCGACAAATTCGGCAATATCGTCGCCACCACTTACACCCTGAACCTGAACTTTGGCAGCGGCATCGTCGCCACTGGCACAGGCATCGTCCTGAATAATGAAATGGATGATTTCTCGGTCAAGGCAGGCGTACCAAATGCCTTTGGCTTGCTGGGTGGCGACGCCAACGCTGTACAAGGCTGGAAGCGGCCTCTAAGCTCGATGTCGCCCACGATAGTGCTCAAGGATGGCAAGCCCTTTCTGGTGACTGGCAGCCCCGGTGGCAGCCGGATTATCACCACGACGCTGCAAACCATACTGAACGTCATAGACCATGACATGAACGTGGCAGAAGCCACCATCTCGCCGCGCATACACCAGCAATGGATGCCAGACCAGTTGCGCTTTGAAAAAGGCATCAGCATCGACACCCTGCGTCTGCTGGAACAAAAAGGTCAGGTACTGCGCCCTGCTGCCACTCTGGGCAAAACCCAGACCATACAAATTGTGCCACAGGGTTTTGCCGGATATTCTGACCCGCGCAACCCGGATGGTGCTGCACTTGGGTTTTAAAGTTTTTCAGCCAGCCAGGACAGGATTTACCTGTTCAGGCTGATGTATCAAACAGCATCGCAAACTTCACCACCGCATACCATCTCACGTCGCGTCGCACCACTTCAGCCACATTGCTCGGTAAGCTTCCTCAACCTTGCGGGTAAATCCTGGCTCATCCATCAAGGCGCTGTTTTGCATTTCCTGGCGCAATCCTGCCCTGATACTTGCCAGTTGCTCTACATTCTCTGCCAGCGCAACGACTTTCTCTACATATTCATCTTCTGTATGCGCTATCCATTCCGGGCGCCCTAAACCTTCAAGTATGCAACTACCCAGGCGTCCCAGGCTTGGCCGACCTGCCAGCGTCACAAAGGGCACACCCATGTGCAGTGTTTCAAACAAGGTGGTGCCAGAATTATGGGGGAAGCAATCCAGCCCTATATCAAGTGCCCTGAGCGTGTCCCAGGGTGGAGAATGAAAGCCGATATCAAGACGGGATTCGTCTATACCCTGGGCAGCAAATTTGTCCAGCAAGGACTGCCGCAAATTCACATCCTGATAATTTGCGCTGTCGACCACCAGCACTGCATTTTTTAAGCGCTTCAGTATTTCTGACCAGACCCTGATGGTCCGGTGATTGATGCGTATGGACCTGGTCAATGTGCCTATCCTGATATGACCATTCCTCAGTGCCGGCAAAAGACTTACCTCACCCATGCCTGGTGCTGGCCTGTAAGCGTAGGAAGGTGCCCGCAATCGCCAGGGTTGTTCGGCAAACAGGGTTTCGCTGCCGGCAGGGGCACTGACATCATCGGTCAGCATGTAATCAATTGCTGTCAAGCCGGTGGTATAGCCGTAACCGAGCCAGGAAACCTGCACCGGGGCGGGTCGCCGTGCAAATACCGACAGGCGGTTATTGGCAGTATGACCAGCCAGGTCGACCAGGATATCAATCCCGTCATTACGTATGCGCCCGGCAAGTGCAGCATCTGTCAGGCCACCGGTTTCTATCCAATGGTCAGCATAGCTTTTATAGCGCTCGGTGACACCATCAGCCACACTGAGCTGGGCGTAGGCATACACTTCAAACAAAGTCTTGTCATGATGACACATTAATGGTTCAAGGAAATATTGAACCGGATGGCGGCTAAAATCTGGCGATACATAGCCAATTTTTAGTCGTCGCTGACGATTTTTGTCATTGCCGAAGAGCAACCACTCACTTCGATAACGATTTGCATAGAGTTTTTCATAATCTTGGTAAGCAGCAAAAATTGCTTCTGCGCTACGGTCAGGATCATAATTAAGCATGAACAGCAGATTGCTATACGCCTGGGCATAGCCGGGGTCAAGCTTGACTGCCTGCCGGTAACTGTTCTCGGCCTCTTCCAGTTTGCCTTGTCCGGCGAACAAACCGGCCAGATTGGTATAGGTTTCTGTTACGTCACTGCCTATCTGCAAGGCTTTGTCATAGCATGCCTCTGCATCAGAGAAACGATTGATCATGCTATAGGTGTTGCCAAGATTGTTGTACAACAAGACAGAATGCGCATCATTGGCGATGCCTTGCTGATAGATGGCAATGGCTTCCAGATACTGCTTGCGCTCGTGCAAAATGATACCCAGATTGCAATACGCTCCAGGCAATTGCGGCTGCGTGGCAATGGCTTGACGATAGCTTGCTTCAGCTTCACCCAGCCGGTTTTGTAGCTTATAAGCATCCCCCAGACTGATCATTGCGTCAGCAAAATCCGGACGTAAGTTCAGGGCTTGACGAAAATGGGTAATTGCCAGATCAGTTTGCAAAAGATGACGAGCCACCAGTCCAAGATTATGGTGCGTTTCTGCATGTTGAGGGTGGATGCGCAGGGCCTGCTGGTATTGCTCCTTTGCCTGGGCGAATTGCCCTTTTGCCTGATAAATCACGCCCAGATTACAATACGCAGCGAAATGCTGTGGGTTGGCTGCAATGGTGAGCTGATATTGCTCTATTGCCTCCTCCCACAAATCATGTTGTTGCAGCAATGTCCCCAGATTGAAATGCGCATGACTGAAACCCGGCTTGAGCTCAAGCACTTTTTGATAAGCAGAACGTGCCTCGTCAGGCTTGCCCAATGAGGTCAGCGTAACGGCTAGATTGAAATAGGCAAGATGGTTTGCTGGCTGCAACTTTATTACATGTTCATAGCATACCAGCGCCCCGTCAAACTGCCCGATTACATCTAGCGTCAGGCCAAGATTGAGCTCTGCCTCAGGGAAATCTGTTTGTATCTGCAAGGCGCGTCGATAGTGAATTTCAGCTTTGCCATAGTCTTGCTGATCATAGAAAACATCACCCAGCTTGTTATTCAAGTTTGCATCATCTGGCTGTTCTTCCAGGACCTGCTGGTAATAGCGAGCGGCATCACTAAGCTTTCCATCACGGTAGCTACGCTCAGCCAAATCAGAAAGACTGGGAACTGCGTCCTCATGCACATCACTGGCGTTGGCAAGCTTTCCAGAGGCATCTTTCGCAGGAGCCGTATTACTCGTTGATGAAAATTGCTTCTTTAACCAATTCAGCATTACTTACCCTTAACATTGTTTTTCCTTGGGTGCAACAAGGTGAAGAATTGTAAATCCTATCTGCAAAAAAGCGTCAAAAAGTTGCGCCTGCCCTTCACTACTCCTAGCATAGCAATAATAAAACTCGTGTGGTTTGGCACAGAATTTGCTGAATACCCTTAACCACACTGTTCCTGGTTGTAAAGGAGAGAAAAATGCAACACAATTTTGTCAAACTGCAGCGCGGCTTCACGCTCATAGAGTTAATGATCGTCGTTGCTATCATAGGTATTCTGGCTGCGATTGCCATACCTCAATATTCAGACTATGTATCACGCACAAGAGCTGCAGGTGCCATATCAGAACTCAATAGTCTGAAAAAAGAAATGTCCATTTGCTTCCAGAATGAGAGTGCCTGGACCAATTGCACAGCCATGGGTAGTAATTCCATCCCGACCGTAGTTACATCCAAGTTTTTGCCTGGTGCACCTCCCGCTATTTCGGCTACTGGCGTGATTACTCAGGCTGCGACAGGTGCGACAACCAGCGCAGGCGTACCTTTGAGTGTTATTTTGACACCGTCAACATTGCCGAATCAAGCTAATCTGATCTGGGCCAATACAGGTACCATTTGCGATCCTGTCCGTGGCATGAAGCCTGGTCAAGGTGCTTGCTGATTATTGTCATTAGAACTCATTTCATAAATAGGGTGAGATGCGTTTGCCTCATAACATGTGCTGGCAAAGGTAAAGCAGGGGTTTCGTGCGGCATGCTGCACGCCTGCGTACGATGTGCGCTTGCAAGCGCACATGCGCCCTGCAAGGGGACGAGGCAGTCAATAGCGGTGCTATTGATCACGAGTCGAATTATCAAAACCTGCAGACCAGTACGCGTTATGAGGCAAACCCTTAGTGAACTGACGATTTGGGCGCATTGCAGCGCGTAGTGTGTCACCCCCTCCCTCGCCAAGGCACCAGCCTTAGCTTCACAGGGTACACACCTCATGCCTTGCACTGCATCCCAAATCGTCTTGTTCGCACTCATCCTATTTATGAAATGAGTTCTACTATTCGGCATACTGGCTCAACACATTGAGTGTGATGGGTTGAAAAGTCACTTACCTTACTTGTCAGCAGTCAGTCACGCCTACCAAAACTAAAAAAGACAAATACTGACCTTGAGAAATAGACTCTCAAATCTCTTGAGTAATTGCAAACCATGCTTGCATGTATATGATTAGCTCTGTTTTTTAATTCAGAAATTTGCCAGTATCAGGCCAATTCTTCAGTAATTAGTTCATGCATGGTCACTGCCGAGACTACCTGAAATTAAAAAAACAAATTGAACTCCAAAGGTTAATGAATAGCTTTTGGAGTTTTTTCATTTACGAACACTGAGGTAGTTCAAGGCAGCTGTCAAACAAGAATAATTGTGTGATAAGCAGCTCATGGATTTTCCTGGCACAAGACCATTTAAGGCTATTTTGCTGAACGACTACACCAAAAACTTCATCGCGATACTAAAACCAGAATTTTCCTGCCTCAATCAATACGGATGTGTCGAAAACCTCGAGCCAAATTCTTCGCTGTATCCATAAACGCATATAGCAAACGGTTCAGCACAGAACTCTTGCGTTCACTCTTATCCGTGAAATGAGAGACTGATCAGCATCCGCCCTGGCCTGCTTTCAAGCCACGGACGGGATCACAGATAGTGCCAGAAGCAGTCCACAACATATTCGCCTGACCAGACAAAGTCGACGGCGTCAGTGTTACAGACAAAGCGGTGCCTGCACTGGTTGTCGCACCCGTAGTCGCTTGAGTAATAGCGCCCGTACCCGCGATAGCCGGAGCTGCCCCTGTCAGAAATTTGGATGTAACAACAGTGGGTATTCCATTGCTCCCCATGCTTGTACAACCTGTCCACGTCCCGTCAGTTTGAAAACAGAGTGACATTGCTGTCTTCAAGCTATGCAATTCGGCAATCGCGCCTGCTGCCCTGGTACGGGATGTATAGTCGCTGTACTGAGGCAAGGCAATCGAGGCCAGAATACCAATAATAGCCACAACGATCATCAACTCGATGAGGGTGAATCCTTTTTCCAGTTTTTTCAATTGGGATCTCATATTGCTTCTTTGTCTTTGATCATTTGCTTATCATACCCTGACAACATATCTAGTGGGCAACTTGAATTCTCAATGCAAAAGAAGCAAAATTATATTAAAAAAAGCCCGGGTCAGTTTGAACTGAACCCGGGCTTTTTTAAGAATCACTGATGTGATTATGGGCAACCGCCTTGACCGCTTTTCAAGCCGCGAACTGGATCGCAGATTGTGCCTGATGTTGTCCACAGCATATTTGCCTGACCAGACAATGTAGATGGTGTCAGTACGGCACCCAGAGCTACACCAGCACTGGTTGTAGCACCCGTTGCAGCTTGAGTGATAACGCCAGTACCAGCAGTGATAGCAGGAGCAGCTGTTGTCAGGAACTTGGAAGTAACTACAGTAGGGATAGCATTAGAGCCCATTGTTGTACAGTTAGTCCATGCACCTTCGTTTTGGAAGCAGATAGACATGGCAGATTTCAGGCTGTCCAGCTCTGCAATCGCGCCAGCTGCACGCGTACGGGATGTGTAATCAGAATACTGAGGAATAGCGATCGCAGCCAAGATACCGATAATTGCAACAACAATCATCAATTCGATCAGTGTAAAGCCGCGTTGCAACTTTTGAGGTATAGTTTTCATGAGAAACTCCTAAAAAAAAATTAACATGAGGTACTACAACGAAAAAATATGCAGAATTTATGCCAGCAATGACTTGAAATAACAGCAAAAATAAAATTGCTGAATGGTTTCTTCAGTTCAGGATTGGTAAACAGCTGGCGATGCTGCTAATTAGCGACATCTGTTTGATAATGCTAATCACTTTTTTATTGAAATGCAAGAATCAACCAGCTTAGAACGCTGGGCGCAGCACTTGTCCCTTGCTCACAGAGGAAAACTGCCATCGTTGCTACGGTGACTTCGCAGTAACTCAAACTCGTTGCGCTATGAAAAATGGCCTGGTAAAAAATTCTACCAGGCATTGAAGGCATTACTTAATTAACGCCAATATCGTTGGCATACTGAAAAGAGACCTTAGCGTTACAAGCTAATGGTCGTCTCAATTCGATCAGTGTAAGCAGTGCGACTATTTAAATATAATTTCACATCCATTCATAAAAAAAGCCCGGAGGTCACTTCGCTCCGGGCTTTTTTAAAAATCACTGATGTGATTATGGGCAACCGCCTTGACCACTTTTCAGACCGCGAACTGGATCGCAAATTGTGCTGGATGTTGTCCACAGCATATTTGCCTGACCGGACAATGTAGATGGTGTCAGTATGGCACCCAGGGCTACGCCAGCACTGGTTGTAGCACCCGTTGCAGCTTGAGTGATAACGCCAGTACCAGCAGTGATAACAGGAGCAGCTGTTGTCAGGAATTTGGAAGTAACTACAGTAGGGATAGCATTAGAGCCCATTGTTGTGCAGCCAGTCCATGTACCTGTGGTTTGGAAGCAAATAGCCATTGCAGATTTCAGGCTGTCCAGCTCTGCAATCGCACCAGCCGCACGCGTACGGGATGTGTAATCAGAATACTGGGGAATAGCGATCGCAGCCAAGATACCGATAATTGCAACAACAATCATCAATTCGATCAATGTGAAGCCGCGTTGCAACTTTTGGGGCATAGCTTTCATGAACAACTCCTATAAAAAAATAACATGGGATCCTAAAGCAAAAAAAATGCAAGATCTATGCCAGTAGTGATTTAACAAAAACAAAAATAACTGCTGAACGGCATTCTTTATTTCAGAAGTGGTCAACAGTCGGCGATACTGCCAATCAAGAGCATCATTTTTTTGATGCAATCGGCATCTTGTTGACCTACAAAATTCAACCAACTTTGAGCGCCTGACACATCACTTTCCCTGCTCGCAGAGAAAACTACTGCCATCTCTCAATTTTATTACCCTATGGGAAATGGCTGGATAGAAAATTCCACCAGACATTGAAGGCATTACCTTAATGAACGGCTATATCGTTGGCATACTGAAAAGAGGCCTTAGCGTTACAAGCTAGTGGTCGTCTCAATTCGATCGATGTAAGCAGCACGACCATTTAAATATAATTTCACATCCATTCATAAACAAAAAAGCCCGGCAAACCGGGCTTTTTTGAAATCACTGATGTGATTATGGGCAACCGCCTTGACCGCTTTTCAGACCACGAACTGGATCGCAGATTGTGCTGGATGTTGTCCACAGCATATTTGCCTGACCAGACAATGTAGATGGTGTCAATACTGCACCCAGGGCTACGCCAGCACTGGTTGTAGCGCCAGTTGCAGCTTGAGTGATAACGCCAGTACCAGCAGTGATAGCAGGAGCAGCTGTTGTCAGGAACTTGGAAGTAACTACAGTAGGGATAGCATTAGAGCCCATTGTTGTACAGTTAGTCCATGCACCTTCGTTTTGGAAGCAGATAGACATGGCAGATTTCAAGCTGTCCAACTCTGCAATCGCGCCAGCAGCACGAGTACGGGATGTGTAATCAGAATACTGAGGGATTGCGATCGCAGCCAAGATACCGATAATTGCAACAACAATCATCAATTCGATCAGTGTAAAGCCGCGTTGCAGCTGTTTAGGGATAGCTTTCATTATGAACTCCAGGAAAAAGTTGAAATCAGGAACTACGCTTCACATGTAGCAATCACCGTGCCAGTTTTTGTTTACTGGGCAACTACGCATTTTCTTATGCGGAAATCGTAAGTTTCATGAATCATCGGACAAGAAGTGACGAAATGCGTCAATAGTTGACATTTTATCCATGCTAATATTTGTCAATGTTTGTGTCAGATCACAAAGACGACTGACAAGTCTGTCAGTCATGTAAAAAATTGTTTCAAGACTTGATACAAATTTGAAAAGAATATTTCTTGGCGCCAGAACTACGTTGCACACGTGTGCACGCAAATGCACTTGGACAGGGCTGACAATAATTACTGCTCAGAAAATAGTAGCGCGGAAAATCAGGTCGTGAGACTTGAGCTATCCCTGCCGCATAAACGCTGGCAGGGATCAGGGATATAGCATCTGATTAATAGAAAATCACGGCCATTTTTGTCCCTGCCAGCTCTATCATGTCTGCATGCTTGAGGGTGTGTGGTTTGTCCTTGATGGACTGGGTATTGACTGTGGCCGATGCACTGCCTTCTACCTGGGCGATGACATAGTCCTTGCCCTGCTGGGTAATAGCAATAACCTGGGTGCCAGGGCTGCCTATTGTTGTAACAGCCTTGATCAGGTTGAGTTCCTTACCTGAATTAGGGCCGGTCATGACCTTGATCTTGGCCCTGGGCTTATCGACAGAAGCCGGTTGCACCTGGCCTGGCTCAGGTACAAAAGTCTGCTTGCCTGACTCTTCTACCTGAAACCGCAGTTTGTATTTACCGATGTCGATGACATCATCATGCTGCAACAGGTGTTTTTTGACAGGCTGTGCATTCACCATGGTGCCGTTAGTGCTACCAAGATCAAGTACAAAAGAACCATTGGAAGAGGTATCTATCGCGGCATGCTGACCGCTGACCGTCAGGTGATCGATGACAATATCATTACTAGGGCGCCGACCTACCGTGAGGCGTGATTTACTGATAGTGATTTCTTGCTGAACCAAACCATTAAAGGTGACGATAATTTTCGCCATAAATCTCTCATCAATTCATAACCCCCGACCTACCGGGTAAATGTTCTTTGCAGCCAGGACTTGTTTTCTTCGTTGACCAGGCGGAACAGGACAACTGAAATATTATCCAGCCCCCCCCTGTCCTTGGCACCATCGATCAGCGCTTCGGCACAACGGTCAAGGTCAGACTCGTACTGTCTGATCAAGGATTGGATTTCATCATGCCCAAGCATATCGGTCAATCCATCTGAGCACATCAGATACAAATCTTCTTCTTCAGTATGGTGCGTATGCAACTCCGTGTGCACCTCAGCCAGTGTACCGACCGCCCTGGTAATCAGATTCTTAATAGAAGAATAACGTGCTTCTTCTTCAGTAACCAGTCCGGCATTAATTTGCTCCTGCAGCACGGAATGATCCTGCGTCAGGCGTGTCAATACGCCTGAGCGATAGCGATAAGCACGGGAATCCCCGACGTGCGCCAGCAGGAGCTTATCTTGCAAACAACATGCCACCACCACCGTGGTACCCATGCCTGCGCATTCTGGATTGGTTTGCGCCGTATACAAGACGTTGCGATTAGCCAGCTCGACCGACTCGGTGATCCAGCGCGCCATCGCCAATGGCCTTGGCCCCATGGATGGAAACCAGATGGCATCCATCTTGCTACATAAATATTCAGCGATGATTTGGGCGGTCATGGCGCTGGCGACTTCGCCCGCGTTATATCCCCCCATGCCATCAGCCAGGACCGCACAGCCATAGTCGGCACAAACGATGATGGCATCTTCGTTGTGCGACCTGACTAAGCCCGTATCAGATAGGGCAGCAAATGTTAATACGCGCTGGTATGGCATCAATAAACGCTGGGATAAATCCTGGAGTGAATAAATTTATATTAATTAGATAAGATTTTGAAGTTATCTTATATTCGGATTATCTTAATGAGAGCTTAAGCAAAACAACCAGTCTTACTTTGCAAACCCGCCTTTGGTGCGACTATGCGACTGCGCGACCGTATTTTAAAAATACTGCCGCTTGGGAGTTGCCTGATAATTTTGCGTAAATCCTCTTCTTCTGTCTCTACCTATATTTTTTAAATTTGTTCTCTGACCTGGCCCTTCACAAATTATTTACACAATAAGCTAAATAATCAGTTAAGCCAAACATACACAATTTAATAGCCAATGGCTACGTATGTTTAAGCTTAACATTAAGGAAATCTATTTGCACGGATATCCACAAGAAACCCAGGCATAAATAAAAAAGAGTCGCAAAATTTGCGACTCTTTTTCTTGCTAAGCAGCTTTACAGCGCTTAACTTACAGCATGGCTTTCAACAAACGCGCCATTTCTGACGGGTTTTTAGTGGCCTTGATGCCGCATTCTTCCATGATGTCGAGCTTGGCTTGTGCCGTATCAGCACCACCAGAGATCAGCGCGCCTGCATGGCCCATGCGCTTGCCCGGAGGCGCAGTCACACCGGCGATGAAGCCAACAACCGGCTTCTTCATGTTGTCGCGTACCCAGTAAGAAGCATTCGCTTCATCAGGGCCACCGATTTCACCGATCATGATGACAGCATCAGTATCTGGATCATCATTGAACATCTTCATGATGTCGATGTGTTTCAGACCATTGATAGGGTCGCCACCAATACCAACAGCAGAAGACTGACCCAGACCCAGCGCAGTCAGTTGACCCACTGCTTCATAAGTCAGAGTACCGGAACGGGACACCACGCCGATACGACCTTTACGGTGGATATGGCCTGGCATGATACCGATCTTGATTTCGTCTGGTGTAATCAGACCTGGGCAGTTAGGGCCGAGCAATTTTGTTTTGCTGCCGGCTTTAGCCATGCGGTCTTTCAACATCATCATGTCACGGACAGGGATGCCTTCAGTGATGCAAATTGCCAGGTCCAGGTCAGCTTCTACGGCTTCCCAGATGGCAGCGGCTGCGCCTGCTGGTGGAACATAGATAACGGAAACTGTCGCGCCAGTAGCAGCTTTAGCTTCTGTCACGTTAGCAAAAATCGGGATGCCTTCGAAATCTTCGCCAGCTTTTTTCGGGTTCACGCCAGCGACGAAACAGTTTTTACCGTTTGCGTAATCGCGGCACATGCGAGTATGGAACTGGCCAGTTTTGCCAGTGATACCTTGGGTGATGACTTTAGTGTCTTTATTGATCAGGATGGACATATCTGTTCCTTGCGATTATTAAGCTTGAGCTGCAGCAGCTGCAACAACCTTCTGTGCTGCTTCTTCCATCGTGTCAGCCGCGATGATAGGCAGGCCAGAGTCAGCCAGCATCTTCTTGCCGATGTCTTCGTTAGTACCCTTCATACGCACAACCAGTGGTACTTGCAGGGAAACTGCCTTGGATGCAGTGATCACGCCTTCAGCGATCACGTCACAACGCATGATGCCGCCGAAAATGTTGACCAGGATGGCTTTCAGGCCTGGGTTTTTCAACATGATCTTGAAGGCTTCTGTCACTTTTTCTGCCGTCGCGCCACCACCTACGTCGAGGAAGTTGGCTGGTTCGCCGCCGAACAGTTTGATGGTATCCATCGTTGCCATCGCCAGACCAGCACCGTTGACCAGGCAACCGATATTGCCGTCGAGGGAGATGTAAGCCAGGTCAAATTTGGACGCTTCGATTTCAGCCGGATCTTCCTCATCCAGATCGCGGTAAGCCACGATTTCTGGTTGACGGAACAATGCATTCGCGTCGAAGTTGAATTTCGCATCCAGTGCAATAACCTTGCCGGAGCCAGTCAGGATCAAAGGATTGATCTCAGCCAGGGAGCAGTCAGTTTCCATGAAGGCTTTGTACAAACCTTGCAACTGTACACGCGCGTCAGCGATAGAGCCTTCTGGCACACCGATTTTGCGGGAAATGTCATCCGCTTCAGCATCTTGCAAGCCAGCAGTCGGATCGATTGCCAGGTTGTGAATCAGTTCTGGATGTTTTTCTGCTACTTCTTCAATATCCATACCGCCTTCGCTGGAGGCCATCAAGACCACGCGCTGGCTGATACGGTCAGTGACCATACTGACATACAGTTCTTTTTTGATGTCCGCGCCTTCTTCGATCAACAGGCGACGAACCTTTTGACCTTCAGTACTGGTCTGATGCGTGACCAGTTGCATGCCCAGAATCGCGTCAGCGTATTCACGCACTTGTTCCAGGGATTTAGCGACTTTCACGCCACCACCCTTGCCACGGCCACCGGCGTGTATCTGTGCTTTGACAACCCAGACTGGTCCGCCCAGCGTTTCAGCCGCTTTGACAGCTTCGTCAACAGACAGGCATGGAATACCGCGTGGTACTGTCACTCCGAATTTGCGGAGGATTTCTTTACCCTGATACTCATGAATTTTCATACGACTTCCCTTCAGACACTGAGGTATAAATAATTAAACAAACAAACTAGCTGGGTGATTTCACGTCAGGCGATGCTTTTGCCCAACGCGGGTAATATTGAACAACCGCCGGCCCATCAGTACGAAGGGCGTGACAGCGATCAAGTTGAAAAGGTTGTTGAGCCTGCTGGCCACGGTCAGTCGCGCCGTCGCGAGTATCAATCACATCCCCGGCAAAAGCCTGGACTGCCGCCGTCGGCAGGATTTGCGCCATTTCGGTCAAATGGGTGCAACCATGCACACCAGACATGCGTTCTTTCACGCCCTGGCGAAATTGCCTGAGTAAATTCAGGCCGATGAGTTTCTTGTAATCAGGGGTGATAACTTCGCAGTAACCTGGATAAGGGACTGCATCAGAAGACGCTTCTACATCAACGATGGTCAATTGCAAATCGATGGTAATGCGCAGGCTGAGGTCATGCAGCGCGCTGCCATTGGGGCGCACGCCAGATGCGAGGGTGATATCGCGGGGCTTATAGTCAGTGATACGGGCGTCAAGATCCCACAATCCATCATCGCGCGCGAACGCTTCGATCTGGATAGTACGCGTATGCTTCAGGGCGCGTCGGTTGATTGACGAAGATAAGGGCATCATGCCTGCTGGCGGCTAAACCAAAATACTCAATAAATAGCCACAATTGCGTGTCGTTACCGCAGCTTCTACGATAACAGCCGCTCCTGCGGCCCTGCAAAAAAACCAGCAGAGTTTAGCACAGACCAGCCGCGAACTCATCATTTGACTACAATTTAAGCAGTTTTCTGAGTATGCTTATGCAGAAATCTAAGCAGAAAATTAAGTTTTTTGTTGTTTGGCAGAAGAAAACGGGGCGATTATCAGGCAAATGCCTTTCCTTACAATATCGATATGTACTTGAAAGCCGCGCTCATTCAAATCGCAAACTGGCACCTGTTTCAAAGTTCGGGTCGAAGTTTTCGCTTTGCAGGTCAGGTCTGGACTCATCAGACAACAACTTACCAACCCGACATCTAAGCTTCAATAGCAAGGATATCCCCTCACTCCGTCATTCCTGCTCAGGCAGGAATCCATCGTGTTAACACTTTTAGAGCAAAATCTGCCGCGATCTTATTGAAGATTTTTAAGTCCACGCAACCAGATCAAAAACAAACATGGGTCAAGAACAGACAAAATTAAACAACGCCGCGGAGGCCAGCCTGCGCTGGGGCAACATGATTGAAATGATGAGGATGTTGGAATTTTAAACATTATTCATCATCCTCATCCCGCGGCACCCGCATCGCCGCCTGCGTTGCCCGGCTTGAAAACCCCCTCTGCTGCAAAAACGCTGCCTGCTTCATTTTTTCCTGATGGTCTTGCGGCGCATGCCGGAATTTCCTGTGCAAGACCTGAACCGCTCTCTCTACTTCAGACTCTTTCAAGTCTTCCTTGACGTTTTCTATATCCTGCGCATCCAGACCATGGCTTTGCAGCTCCGCCAAAATACGGTTATTACCAAACCTAGCTTGCCGCCGGTTCACCAGCGACTCAGAAAATCGTTCGCCAGACAAATACTTGGCCGCCTCCAGAAAATCCAGCACGGCAGCCACGTCGTCGCCTTCTTCTACATAGCGTGCCAGCTTGCGTTCCAGCTCCATGCGGCTATGCTCACGCATGGATAAGTAACGCAGGGCACGGGCTTTCAGACTAATGGCAGGTTTTTTCATACTTTAAAAGCAAAAAATGCCGGTTGGCAGCTACCAACCGGCATGATACAAAACTATGGTGCTGACAGTGTCGCAGCTTGGTGCTACAACTTAGTGCCTCAACTCAGTGTTTCAACTCAGTGTTTCAACTTACTCAGCCGTCGCCGCTGATGGCATCAGCAAAGGTACGCCCAGATGTTCACGCACTTTGTTTTCAATTTCAAATGACAGTTCAGGACGCTCTTTCAGATAAGTACGTGCATTGTCCTTACCCTGGCCAATACGCTCACCGTTATAGCTATACCATGCGCCTGCTTTTTCTATGATCTTGGCGTCGGCTGCCAGATCCAGAATCTCACCTTCGCGTGAAGTGCCTTCGCCATACATGATGTCAAAGTGCGCTTCTTTAAATGGCGGTGCCACCTTGTTCTTGACAACCTTGACCTTGGTTTCATTACCCACCACTTCATCACCAGACTTGATAGAACCGGTGCGGCGGATATCCAGACGTACGGAAGCATAAAACTTCAGTGCATTACCGCCTGTCGTCGTCTCAGGGCTACCAAACATGACGCCAATCTTCATACGGATCTGGTTAATAAAAATCACCAGGGTATTGGTACGTTTGATACTGCCTGTCAGCTTACGCAAAGCCTGAGACATCAGACGTGCTTGCAGACCAGGCAGGGAATCACCCATGTCGCCCTCAATCTCGGCACGTGGCGTCAAAGCTGCGACCGAGTCAATAACCACCAGGTCAACACTGCCTGAACGCACCAGCGCATCGGTAATTTCCAGTGCCTGCTCACCTGTATCAGGCTGTGAAATCAGCAAATCAGACAGATTCACACCCAGTTTTTGAGCGTAACCAACGTCCAGCGCATGCTCAGCATCGATAAACGCACAAGTACCACCCAGCTTTTGCATTTCAGCAATCGCCTGCAGCGTCAATGTGGTTTTACCAGAAGATTCAGGGCCATAAATCTCAACAACACGGCCACGTGGCAAGCCACCGACGCCCAGCGCAATATCCAGCCCCAGAGAGCCAGTAGAGACAACCTGCACCTCTTCCACCACTTCACCGTCGGCCATACGCATGACCGAACCTTTACCAAACTGCTTTTCTATCTGTGCCAGCGCTGCTGCAAGTGCCTTTGCTTTTTCTGAGGCATTTTCTGGTTTCTTATCGTCCATACATTCTTTCATTCAATAAGCGGCGGGTGGAAAAAGGAATACAGGCTTAATTTCCTGCGATTTGCAGTACTGTATAAAAAAACAGTGATTTATGCAAGCGACTTTTTGCATTGATTGCTGAACGGGGGATTTTACAGCGAAGTATTGGCAATCATCCAATTATTATTCATTTGGCAAAATTTCTCGGCAGTCGATTTTGACAGCCGATAGATAAATCTGATTAAAAGAATAAAGTTACTGTCAGTTTCCACGCTCGCGTTCAACTGACGGCACCTCTCACTTGCGCTCTTGCACCTTGCACCTTGCACCCGCTAATTATGCTGCTGCAACCTGTAACAAAGGCAAAGGCTGTGCTGTCTCATCGCTCACACTGACCATATTGACTACTGCTGCATCAAACTGGTAAGTACTCGCCTCATGCAGCTTCCATGCGCCGTCACCTAGCAAGTGCAGAACATGAGTGTGGTGCTTCAGCACGGCGGGGCGGTGGGCGATACTGATCAAGGTGACGCCGCTCTCACGCAGGCGTGCGTACAGGGCTGATTCGTTGGCACTGTCGAGTGCGCTGGTTGCTTCGTCGAGAATGACAATGCCAGGTGCATGGACCAGGATGCGGGCGAATGCCATGCGTTGCTGCTCGCCGACGGACAGTAGCTTTTCCCAGTCCTGCACCGCAGACAGGCCGCCTACACGCTCAGCCAGTTGTGGCAGATACACTTGATCGAGAATCTCCAGTAACTGTTCGTCGCTTAGTTCTGAGTCAGCGCTAGGGTAGATCAGTTGGCTACGCAGCGAACCCATCTGCAAATAAGGTTGCTGCGGCAGGAAAAAGAAATCTTCCAGCGGCGGATGATGGATGAGGCCGCTACCGGTGTGCCACAATCCGGCAATCGCCCGTAATAGCGAGCTTTTGCCGCAGCCGCTGTCGCCGGTAATGAGCAGTGCCTCACCTGGTTGCAATGCAAGGCTCAGTTCCTTGATCAGTACGCGTTGTGATTGCGGTGGATGCAGTGTGACTGATTCCAGTGCGAGCCGGGTGCCTGGGCGTAACTGGATGCGTACGGGCTCGACCTCTGCAGTCGGTTCGGATTTCGTCTTCGGTAAAACCAGGTCGGACAATGTCTGCAGCCGGCCTACGCCCGCCACAAAACGGCTCAGGCTCTCGAAGTTTTCAACGATCACGCCCACTGCGCCGAGTACGGCAGCAAATGCACCGACCGCCTGCGTAGCCCGCCCTACCTCCAGCTCACCTGACAGGACTTGCTGGGCAAGTATCGCCACTGGCAACACCAAAGTCAGCTGACTGAACGTGCGCTGGTACAGATTAAGAGAACGCTGTTTCTTGATCAGCTTGTCGTAGTTCTGGATGACGCGGTGAAGCTTGCTGTCTATATGCGCGCGCTCCTGCGCTTCGCCGCGGTAGAAGGCAATCGATTCAGCATTTTCGCGTACACGCATCAGGCTGTAGCGGAAGTCCGCCTCACGCCGTAGTTGCCAAAAATTCAGGTGTATCAATGGGTTGCCAAATGCATACAGCGCTGCACCAGTACCGATAAGGGCGTACACCACCAATACGCCGACCAGCAAGTGGGAGATTGACCACAGCACGGCGCTGAACGCCACCAACTGCATGGCAGATCCCAGGAAAATGAGCAGGAAGTTGATGGACCTGCCTGTAAAGGTATTAATGTCTTCGCTGATGCGCTGGTCAGGATTGTCGAGTTCGCTATTGGCACCGAGTGCGTAGTATTTACGGTCTTTAAGATAGCCGTCGAGAAAGCGCCCGCTGAGCCAGCGTCGCCACTGGTTGGCGAACAGGTCACGCATGTAATAGTAAAACGCATAAGTCGGCACGGCAAAGGCTAGCACCATCAGGCAGGTTCGCACGGATGCCCAAAAGCGCTCTCCTTCCTTAGCGGCAAGTGCCGACGTCATTTCTCCGGCCTGATCGTTCAGCATGACTGCAAACTTGGTTTCAAACAGCATTAACACGATCAGCAACACCAGGAGGACCCAGGCTCTCTTCCATTCTTCGCCCAGCCAGTAAGGTTTGGCGACATCAATGAATTGCCGCCACGCAGAAAGTGAGAGAAAGGCAGTACGACGCCTCTTGGGTGGTGGGGGCACACCATCAGTTTCCTCGTTGGGGCGCGTGTCGCTTAAGATAGTCATGATCAGATTCTGTGGATATAGGCTTTTCTTCAGTATGGGATCTGACGCGATATCGTTCTGTGCGGAAACAGACATAATCCTGCAAGGCAGGATGAAAAACTGAGAAATTGACGATACGAGGCACCGATATGTCCCACCCGTGCTACATGGCACGTCTGACTGCGGTCGAATGCAAATAGACGTGATTAGTAATTTGAAACCATAAAGTCAATCCGACTGTTGATGGGACATGCATGCTTCATATTTTCAACTTGCGATAGGAAAAGCAATGGCAGGGGAATTTTTTAATCAAGGAATTGCAATCTTAAGATCAGAGCTGGTATAGCCACTATCTCCCCGAAAAAAGTGGTATAGCCCTTCAGCCAATTCAATAATTGACTCGAATACCCCATAAATTCTAACGCCGCCGGTACCTGGCGGGGGTTTCGCCCACAAGACGTGTAAATAAGCGGGAGAAACTGCTGACATCAGAATAACCAACCTCTGTAGTAATACGAGCGATGCTCCAGCTTGTGCTGTTCAACAACTGCTTTGCTTTTTCAACCCGTGCGAGTTGCAGCATACTTAGGGGTGATTGCCCTGTTTCGACTTTGATCCGCCTCAGCAAAGTACTTGAACTTATATGAAAAGTGAGCGCCAGGCGATTAAGGTCACACTCGTCGGTCAATCGATCACTGAACCAGTGCTGCAATTGTTGCGAAAAAGCGGGCAGACCTCTCTGCATCAAAGCGCTATCGATAAATGGCGATTGGCTGGCACGCTGGTTGGGCAATAAGGCAACCCGTGCGGTGGCAGTTGCCACGTCAGCACCCAGCGTGCGCTTGATAAGCTGAATGGCAAGATCAAACGATGAACTGACTGCGCCGGTGGTCATGACTGCGCCGTCCTCCAAAAAAACAGCATCAGCCTGTAGCCTGGTCGCCGGATACCGCCGGGCAAGCTCTGGGGCAAACAGCCAGGCAGTTGTAGATTTGCGGCCATTTAAAAGACCAGCTTCGCCCAGCAGGAATGCTCCGACACATGCGGAAGCAACTGCAGTTCCCGCAGCAAAAGTCTTTTTGATGAAAGCAAGCTCGCGTGACAAAGAAGCCAGTTTTCTGTCCCAGTCAACATGGCGGTTTATTTCAAGCCCCGGCACAACGAGTAAATCGTATTTACCCGCAGGTCGCTTAATTCCAATAGAAATTCCACCAGCAATATTGATGCTTTTCCCCGCAAGACCAATCAGCTCTATATCGAACGCTGGCCTCTTGCGCGCCTTGATACCCAGACCAAGATCCATTCCTATCCTCAGGACATCGGTGATGCCAAACACCTGAGACCCCATGCAGGCTTCGTACACCAATATAGCTATCCGCAAGGATGTTGAATCTGTCATGACGAGCATTCTGTAATTTTGACGAAATTGACCATAAAACAGCTGATATCCGCATGGTACGTGAAGGTGGAGAAGATAGACAATAAGTTTATCTGCAAAGCAGGAGCTGGCAGAACACCATTCATCTTCAAGGAAAGTATCGCCATGATTTCGCCTCAAATTATTCGGATTGCCATTGCCCCCTTCGGGATGATTAATTGTCACCTCATTATTGGTGAAACTGGCTGCATTCTGGTGGATGCTGGTCTGCCAGGATCAGAATCAAAAATAGAGCGTGCACTAAAAAAACGTGGCCTTTCATTTGGCGACATTAAACTCATCGTCATCACCCATGCTCATGTAGATCATGCGGGAAGTGCTGCACGGATGCGCGAATTGTCAGGTGCTCCGATTCTTGCGCATGAGGGGGATCTTGATTATTACCAGCAAAAGAAGAAGATGACTTTTTGCGCGACTGGATGGTTTGGCCGGATATTTCTAAAGACAGGCTTAATTTTGCAGCCTTACCTTCCCTTTACGCCTGACATTCTATTGCAAGCTGGTGAAGTACAGGACTTAAGCTGCTTTGGAGCAGCTGGCACCGCCAGGCACACTCCTGGACACACTGCAGGTTCAGTTTCAGTCCAGCTAGATACCGGGGATGCAATGGTTGGAGATTTACTTGCATCTGGTGTATTGCTTGGCGGGCTGATCAGGACGGCTCATGCAATGCGCCCGCCATTCGAAGATAATCCAGAAACTGTATCTGTTGAATTAAAAAAAATGCTGGTTTCAGGCAGTAAGCGTTTTTACATGGGACACGGCGGACCACTGAATGCACCGGAAGTTCATCGGCACGCGCAATGCTTGCAGCCATTGACAGCACTGAAAATTAATTCGGCAGGCTGATAGCTATTGCTAATCAGTTGGTGAGCAAATCAAGTATTTTCAATTGAGGAGATTACTGGTTTTTGTTAGTTTGCTCTGGATGATAAGCAGATGCTTGCATCAAATTCTGACACCATGGTTTGCATATGTTTTGAAGGTCAGCTTGAGGCGAGTTTGACCTCTCTTTTTTTCTTGTTCACTTTTTCTTGTTCACTTTCTTGCTGCCTTGACTCTGCCAGTTTGATCCGGCTGTCACCAGGTCATACGGCTTTTCAAATCTTGGCCCGATCAGATCCGGATGAAGCTGTTTCAGTCTGCACATCAACAAGATCTAACTGCGCTTTACTCTACAAATGCGGCAATGGCGCTGCGACTGGATGCGCTCTGTTTTGCTTTGTACATGGCGATGTCGGCTTCTTTGAGGAACTGCTCGGCGTTCGTCGTGGAATCATAGATACTGATGCCGATGCTGGTTGACATCATGATCGCTGAACCGGGCAAGGGCAGTTCCAGTGCAGAGACAATTTTCCGGGCAAGAACCTGGGCATGTTCCAAAACCCGTACACCTTCGGCAAGCACCACAAATTCATCCCCACCAAGGCGGGCCATGATGTCATTCCCACGCAAGCAGCCAGAAACTCTTTTTGCAAATTCTTTCAGTACTTCATCACCCGTGTCATGGCCGTTGGTATCATTGATTTTTTTAAACCCGTTCAGATCCATGAACAATAAAGCCAGGCCATTGTTTTGCCGCAGTTGCCGGACTATCGCCTGATGCAGTACTTGCATAAAGTGCCTGCGGTTCGGGAGACCGGTCAGGCCATCTGACAAGGCCATTTCATTCAGTGTGGATTCCCATTTTTTGCGCTCGGAAATGTCGTGCAAAAAAGCCGTGAATTCGAATTGGCCCGCAATATGATTGACGTTCAAACTTACTTCGACCGAAAGCTCTTTACCGTCCCGGTCAACAGCGAGAAGCTCGCGCCTTGCGGTCGTAGATTTTTTTCCAAGCTTATCTAAATGCGTCAGGATATTGACAAAAGAACTTCTGAAAGCGGGTGGCACGATCAGGTCCACAATATTGCGGCCCATGGCCTCGCTACAACTCCAGCCGAACAGGGATTCAGAAGAGCGGTTCCATTGCGTCACAATACCAGCATTGTCGATTGATATCACCGCGTCGTTAGCATGCTCCAGGATTGTGCGTATTCTTTCTTCACTCGCACGTAGCTGTGCCTGCACACGAAACATTTCGTCAAAAGCTACCTGCTTTCCAAGAGCGGCCCCCAGTGCTGACCCCATCAATTCCAGTGTTTGCAAATCTTCTTCGTCAAATCCATACGCCTGTTCCGACATGACTTTAAGGACACCAACTGGCAGACCACGTTCAAAAAGTGGCGTGCAAATCATTGAACGAACGCCCACTTTTTGGCAGGCATTTGCATCAACGCGTGGATCGGTTTCTGCATCATCACATTGAAGAATTTTTGCGCTACTGACACATAAGCCTGACAAGCTATTCGCTCTCAGCAGGCGCAGACCGACATGCTGGGATATCGCACCGCTGGCGGAGCGGTAAACCATGTAGTCGCCGTCGACCAGTTCGACTACCGCACCTTTGGCCTCTGTGAGTTCTTGCAGTGTATTTACAACAAGTTGCATGAACGCCACAAGATCCAGATCTGCCTGGGCGAGAAGTGATTGTGTTTCAATTATTCGCTCTAAGCGGTCAAGCTGTCTTTTATTTTTTTTCATTTTTCTATCCCTGACAGCTTTATACGTTGCATTTATTTTAGAGTATTTCTGATTGATGTCTCTTTCAATATATGGCGGATTCATCCTTTTTTTTGTTAATTATTGCGGCTTGATATTGAAGGATTTTTAATATCTATCTCATCAATGACAATAAGCGAGTGAGCCCTCAGCCAGCGCAAGCAAACCGAAAATCGGTATTGCGATTTCATTCTGCGATTTCCTGATTCTGAGTATCCTGGATTCCATAAAAATCGTGGTTACCAATTGTAGATTTTGGTAACAAAAATTCATTACGATTGTGAATAAATGCTAAATCTGCCAGCATTTGCTTTGCATTTTTCCAACATGAAAACGCCCTGCGCATTCCTCCGGAAAACACTCTTACAAAAGGCAAAGTGATGTATAAAATTCGCAAGTCCGGATGGATTTCCTTGCTGCTGCAAGCCAGCATTGTCACGCTGCTATCTGCATGCGGTGGTGCAAACGACAGGGCTGGTTCAAATGCTCCGCAGGTACTCACATCAAGCCCGCCAGCTCCGGCCCCGGCAAAAGCAACGGTAACCAGCACCAGCCCGGCACCGCAAGTCTTGTACACCGATACACTCAGCGGGCCGACCACAGGCGGCGAGAACAACCAGGGTGCCTATCTTTCCATTTTTGGGAGAAATTTTGGTGCCGCCAGTGACCTGGGAACAAATACCAAGGTCTACATAGGCGACAACGAAGTTGCCAATTACCGCTATCTGGGAAACGCAAAATCAAGCGCCAGGACAGGCTTGCAGCAAATAACAGTGCAGGTAGGTTCACTTGCCGGCGCGCCTGCAGGTGGAGCGCTACCCATCAAAATCGTCTCCAACGGCGCATCGTCGAATACGGACAATAGCTTCACGCCAAGTTCAGGGCGCATCCTTTTCGTTTCACTGTCCGGCTCCGATACCAGCGCGGTGGCAAACAATATTGCCAAGCCCTGGCGCTCGCTGCAAAACATGAGCACCTTGAAAGGTGCCTACTTTGCCATGCAGGCAGGGGACCAGATCGTGATACGTGGCGGTGCCTGGCACGACACCAACGGCCAGGATAAAACATGGATGCGTTTCGGCAGCGGCACCTATGCCAGAAACGGCAGCCCTTCTGCGTGGATACATATCACTGCCTACCCTGGCCCCATCAACGGCAACGCCATAGAAGATGTTCACTACACGACGCCAGCCGGTGCATCAGGCGGTATCGCCGGGCCCTGGTCTGCCATTGCCGGTTCTTCAGGCGAGTTCATCTCGGTTTCCAATTTAAGGATGGATATCGCGGGTGGTGCCAACCGGGATGCTGCGCCTATCAATTTCCAATACACTGCAGGCCCATGGCGCGTGGTCAACAATGAGCTTGGCCCCTGGATTGCAGGCAACTCTGCCACGCTCAATGCAGCAGGGATTTCTGGTCACGGTAACGGCAACAAAGTTCTGGGCAATAACATCCATGATATTGCTGGCACGTCTGAACTGCAAAACCATGGCATCTACGCAGACACCACGGCACAGAACTGGGAAGTAGCGTATAACTGGATACACAATATCACTGGCGGTTCAGCCGTGCAGTTCAATGATAATGAAGGCGGTGCAGGCTCGGTGACGCTGCCTCACGGTGGCATCTGGCAGGGGTTTACCGGCATACGCATACATCACAACTGGCTGGAAAACGCCGCGAAATACGGCATCAATTTCAATGACCAGGGCAGCACGCACAAGGGCACTTATGAAGCCCAGAGCTGGAACAATGTCATCACCGGCACCAAGCTGTACCCGATACGCATCAACTCAACCGCCACCACACAAAACATGTGGTTTGCCTACAATACCGTGTATAACGCCATGACCGGGCCAGCCGGAAATAAAGCCTACATCATGGATGAAGGCTTTGGCAGTGGTGCAGGCATACGCAACAAGTTCTACAATAATATTTTTGCGTTTGGCCCTGACACACAATCTGGCACCACATGGTTGATTGATTACAGTACACCATCAACGACCACCAGCTACGACTTCAAACAGAACCTGTACTTCAGCAATGGTCAAACTGCACCATCGCCAGGGACGCTGGGCGACAACCTGGCAATCTCAGGTAGCCCTCAGTTCAGGAATGCATCAACGGGAGATTACACTTTGCTGGCGACCAGCCCGGCGGTTGATGCGGCTACCCAGCCAGGGCTTTTTAGTGTCAATGACGACATGGTCAACGTCTCGCGCCCACAAGGCACAAGCAAGGACATCGGCGCTTTTGAGTTAAGCGGTGCCACCGTGCCCATTCCCACACCTGTCAATGGCATGTGTGGCAGTGCCAGCGGTCAGTCGTTCAGCACAGCACCGAGCAGCCAGCTTTGCTCATCCGGTATTGCGTCATTGGTGTCATTTACCGGCAACACTTGGGCATGGAGCTGTGCTGGCAGCAATGGCGGAACAACGGCAAGCTGCAGCGCGAACCTCGCTAGCAATCCTGACCCATCCACCCCGCCCAGTGTGCGCCAGCAATACTCTGGTGTCATTACAGCGGGAACGAGCAGGCATCAATTGTCCAGCGCTGTATCGGCAGGCAACTGGATACTGGTGACCGTAGGCGTGAACAATAATGCGCTTGGCGTGTCAGGCACATTATCTGACAATCAGGGGCATGCCGATATCAGTTCTTTCACCTCTCTGGGACGCATCTATGTAGACGGAATGGGTACTGATCTGTATGCGGCAAAGGCCACGACATCTGGTACATACGCATTGACCGTAGGCATTCCCAACCAGGGCAGCATACACATCGTGGAAATCCAGAATGCAGACGCGGTGAATTTGCTGGACGCTCCTTTAACAACCAGCTCAGGCCCACGCTTTGCATCTACGGCTCTGTCTTCACAAACGCAGACGAGCACGAGAGCGAATGATCTCGTGCTTGCACTGGTTGATCTGGGTATAGGCAATGCCATTCCATTCAGCCCGGACGGAACCTGGCAACTTGTCAGCCCGGCGGCGGGTACCTACATCACTTCGCGTATTTATGAGCAGCACCCAGCCGCCACTGGCACATTTGGAATTTCTGGTACGGTCGGTGGTAGTGGTGCAGGTTATCCAGGCTGGGAAGCGGCGCTCATTGTGATCAAGGGGCAATAAAATCGGCTTTGTCAGTCATTGATTTTTGAGGGACACCATGAGTGCCAGCCTGAGCACTGGCACTCATGGTGGACAGGACATCTATTTTTTTGACACCGTTCCATCTCCGTATTCTTCTACTGCAGGGTCCAGATTTTCCGGCGCATGCAGTATCGAAGGGCCTCTGGAACATGCCTGCCGGGTCAGGTATTCCGTCAAACCTTCGGCTAACACAGCGGGTGGAATAGTCGCCTGCATTTCGCTCAATAATTCTTCAGTGGCCCTGACTATCCATTCTACAGAGCGATACTTTGGCGAAACGATCTGGATGTTTTGCGAATCGGTCTGATCAAAGAAGCCATGCTGCAGTTTGTGCCTGACATAAGAAAGAGCGGTGATACCAGGAATGGTGCGCTGTTCCAGATAGGCTTGTTTTCCCTCCTCATCATAACGCACGACAATATCCGGGAATTCATATCCCTCATCTTCCAGAAGTGCTTCGCTGACGATGTTTGGCAGCAGGGGCCTCGCGTCTTCGTGACCAACTTCAAACAAGAGTATCTTCTTGAGCTTCTTCATTTCCTTCTGTTCTTCCGTATCCGTCTTTTGAATCGCGATAGTCGGGAAGTAATCGCGGATGAAGGTATTGGATTTGTCGATCAGTTCATCCCTGCTGATCTCTGGCCTGTGCTGGAAAAACCGGTCGTCCATGTCCATCATCTTCCAGGCATGGTTCAGGTCGTGAATGAGAAATTCGAGTGGAGACTGCCAGAATTCATCCACATACACAGGCTCTGTTGATACCCCGATAAAATAGACTGGCGTGCCCCTTATCTTCATGAGGTCAGTCGCAGAAATATTATCGAAAGTCGGGATGATGATGACTTCAGGAATCCGGCGCATCAGCTCTTCATAACGGTACCAATATTTCTTTTGAAAATGGGTACTCAGGTTTTTGTCGGTACGGCATGCCACATCAAAGAAGCCGACAGCCTCAAACAGAATACGCAAGGTTGGCGCATACGGGCACATCGCACCGTTCTGTATGGTGACATGATGAAATTTATGCAGCAGTTGATCACGCATAAAGGAAAGTGCTGCATTATCGCGGCACTTATCGTCCATCGCCGGGAGCATCATCTGGCTGCGGAAATACTCGACCACTGGCAGCAATTCCAGCACTGCGGTATCCAGATTATTGTCATTGAACTCAAATCGCGAGCGCAATTCACGATATAAGTCCACCGGGTTCCTGACCCATTCCCGTATCCATTCGTGATGGGAAATACCCTGTGTTTTTGTAAAATTTTTCGCAAGCAGCGCAGCGGCAATTTGTTTGTGATGACCAAAAGCAAAAGAGCCTTCTTTCGCATACGGTGTCATCATCACGCTCTCAGGCAGCCACCTGCCATGAACGTCTTCGGTGTCGGAAATTTCTACGAGAAATCCTATCGTATCGACGATGTGACGCGGGTCTGATGGGACGGCAATTTCTTTGAGATGGTCGCGGTATCCGTGAGTAACGGTTCTGTCCATGTAGATGCGGGCTTCGTTTTTGGCTTTGCTTTCTGCCTTGCTCCGCACAAAATAGTATTTGCGTCCGCCTGCTTCTGCAATCCCATATTCTGGCGCTGCAGATCCGAACACTTTGCTACCGGTTACCCGGAGTGCAGCAAAAATATTGGCTGGAATTCCAATTTCGTTTTGTTCATCTTCATCTTGCAGCAAGCCACCCGGCAGAGCGATGCCCTCAGGAAATACTGTTCTGTCCAGAGCCAGAAATTCCCTACCATTCTGCCCATCGCGCATCACAAGCACATCAACCGTCTTGCGAACCATGACACCCTGGTCAATGCGCTGCTTTGCCTGTGCTTTCAGCGTCTGATCCGACAATAAGGCTTTCACTACTGCTGATTGGCTGGTTACGTCCAAGTATCTGGCTACACAATCCTCAATGCTATTCTTTCGAACGGGATCACGCAGGCGATGGAACCAATAAATCATGTACAGCAACGATTCTGCATACAGGCTGGCTGGATAACTTTGCGTATTCAGGTTTACAGAGTACTCATTCAATATCTCAAAAACCATATCCGCTGCGTTATCTGCCTGCACATCTGAGCGCGGAGACGAAATTTTGTTGCTCATTCCTGGGGGCGGCACAGAGTCGTTCAATATCATGTTATTTTCCGTAAGGATTTTTCAGGTGTTGAGTATTTGCGTAAAACTTGACAGTCATTTGTAAAAATCTGCCAGGTATCAGCATTCCAATATTGCCAGTAAATTGCAACTGAAACCAGCTATCATACTCTTGATAAAGGTTCGCCCTGAATTCGCAGCATATGCTCGCAAGCAGATGGACAATTGCCAGCAAGTTCCGTCGTAGGTAGCTTGTACTGGGCTTCTGTTCTCTTGAATGGCAGAGACAACGCGTATACGCTGGCGTACAATCATGAAAAGCGCTCGCAAGCTTGTCTCTGGCTAAAATCGAACCAGGATGTTGCGCTAAAAAATATAAAAACGGGGGCAATACGTGACTTGTTTCGTATTGAATATCAAAAGCGCAAGATACCTTCTTCTGCTCGCGGCCTCCTTGTTATTTTTTGCCGGGACAGCCAGTGCACAGAGCCTGATCAGGACAGCGGCGCAAGAAGCGTCTGCCCCAAAATTCATCGCTATAGTACAAGATGGCAAACCTGCTGTTGGCGGTATATGTATTGACATCATGCGGGCCATAGAAGCGGTGGAGCCCGGCATCAAGTTTGTTGGCGATCAAAACTGGCTGCCACTGGTCCGTATCACTTCTGGCCCCATGGATGCCATTTGTGGCGTGCTGCATACCAAAGAGCGCGCCCTGCTCTATGACTATATCGATACCCCCATCTTCTCGGTCAATTATCTGCTGGCAGTGCGCGCTGACGACGATGTACAGGTGACAAGCTGGGATGACATACGCAAGCTGGGCAAGGACGGCATCATCTTGTCCATGCACAACTATGCCATCAATGATCGCTTGAGGGACCAGGGCGGCTTGCTGGTAGATGCCAGTGCGGTGTCGTCCAAATCCAATCTGAACAAACTGCTTGCGCGCAGGGGCCGCTTTTATTGTCACCGCTCGCCTGGCATCGCTGCAGAAATACGGCAGGCAGGGCTGGAAGGCCAGATCAAACTGCTGCCCAAGGTAATGCTTAAAGATGAGCTTTACATGGTGCTGTCAAAAACCCTGGCAGTTGAAGATGCAAAGAAACTGAGAGCTGCAATCGTCTTGCTTGAGCGCCAGGGTACGCTGGCAAAATTATTTGAAAAGTACCAGGAGTGAGGCTATGTCTGGGCCAGCCTGAATAAGCTGGCTAACTCTGCTCCCCATCGCGCGCAGGTCTGCACCCGCATGCGCCATCATCTGACCCACCATCATTCCTGCGCATTACAAAAACCCTAATACCACTGTCGCAAATCGCCATGGCTGGTCTGATCATTGCCCGGCAAAAGCAGGGGATGTGCTGTTTACCTGATTCTTATTTCCATTGCATCTTGTTGCCTGTCAATTAAGTGGTATTTAAGTGGCAAGATAAAAACAAAACCAGTTGACGTCCAAATTCAAGGCCTACATGCTTGATTCCTGAGCGCTTGTTTGCAGCAAGGGCAAGCGTATCAAGAATGTATCTGGGGGAATAAACACATTTTCTGAATTCACAAAATCATGGGGGAGACAGCAGTGGAAAATACAACTTTAAGAAATCTGATTCAAAACATGCTGGTGTGTGCGACCAGTGGCAGTTTGCTGGTGGCATGCGGCGGTGGTAGCAGCGCGAGCACAGGCCAGGCAAACACACCACCACAAGCCCCGCCAGCAGTGGCTTCTACAGCCTGCTATGCGGCATGGGATGCAGCAACAGCCTACAACGGCGGTGCCTTGGTCAGTACAGGGGGCAATAACTATGTGGCGAACTGGTGGACGCAAAATGAAAACCCTGCGACCAATAGCGGCGCATCTGGAAGTGGCAAACCCTGGACAGGCAAAGGAGCTTGTGATGCCACGCCAACGCCCACTCCTACTCCAACGCCCACACCAACGCCGACGCCTACTCCGACGCCAACACCTACCCCAACACCCACACCTACACCGACTCCGACGCCAACACCTAGCTGCTCTGCCTATGTCGCCGGCACTCAATATGCCGCTGGAAGAGTAGTCAGCAATGCGGGTGGCTTTTATCGTTGCGATGTGGCGGGCTGGTGCTCAACCGGTGCATCGGCTTATGAACCTGGTGTAGGCTGGGCCTGGACAAGTGCGTGGACATCAGTCACATCAAGTGCCTGCCCAACGCCGACACCTACCCCAACGCCCACTCCGACACCAACGCCGACGCCTACCCCCACACCTACTCCAACACCAACACCAACACCAACCCCGACTCCTACGCCAACGCCGACTCCTACGCCAGTCCCTGGCCTGGCCAAGCATGCGCTGGTCGGTTACTGGCATAACTTTACCAACCCTAGCGGTAATACTTATCCTATCGCGCAGGTCAGCAATGACTGGGATGTCATCGTCGTCTCGTTTGGCGATAATGCTGGTGGGGGCAACGTGAGTTTTACGCTGGACCCAGGTGCAGGTAGCGAGGCGCAATTCATTGCAGATATCAAAGCCAAGCAGGCACAGGGCAAAAAAGTGGTGTTGTCACTAGGTGGCCAGAATGGTTCAGTCTCGGTGGGCTCTGATGCAGAGGCGACCAACTTTGCCAACAGCCTGTACGGCATCATCAGCAAATACGGTTTTGACGGCATCGACCTTGATCTTGAAAACGGTGTGGCACAGGGCGCATCTATCCAGACTTATCTGCCTATTGCCGTCAAAAAACTGAAGACCAAAGTCGGTTCCAGTTTCTACCTGTCGATGGCACCGGAATGGGTCTATGTGGAAGGTGGCTTTACCTCATACGGCTCGATCTGGGGTGCGTATATTCCTATCATCAACGCGCTGCGTGATGAGCTGACTATCCTGCATCCACAGTATTACAACAATGGTGATATCTATACACCTTATCAGTCTGCACCACTCAGGGCTGGGTCGGCAGACCAGCTGGTGGGTACGGCAAAAATGCTGATTGAGGGCTTTACGTATGGAGGTAACACTTTTGCCGGTTTGCGTCCTGACCAGGTTGCTTTTGGTGTGCCATCCGGGCGCAGTTCAGCCAATTCAGGCTTTACCACTTCGGCAGATGTCAGCAATGCGCTGAACTGTTTGACCAAGCTGCTGAACTGCGGCACCATCGTCCCCAAACAGGCTTACCCTGGCTTCAGAGGAGTCATGACCTGGTCTATCAACTGGGATAAACATGATGGTTATAACTTCTCGGCACCGACCAAGGCTGTCTTGAAAACCTTGCCTTAATGTTGAAATGCGTTGTCTGTCAGATGACAGGCAACGCATGGATAGCTGATACAAAAAAACTGCGCTCCGGCATACGCTGGAAGCGCAGTTTTCTTTTTATGAAAGACTGTTGATCAGAAGTCGTGATTAGCCGGGTAATTGCTGAAGAAGTCATTATCCCAACGGAAATTTGTCGCAGCGATGGTGACAGAAATATCCAGTGATTCTACAAAATGCCACCAGCCCACAGGCAGGAACAATATCTCACCCGGCTCCAATATACATTCCAGCACAGGCACATCCCGCATCAGAGGGAAGCGTGTCAGGTCGATGTTACGCCCATCTACCGGCGTAAAGCAATGACGCTCATTTTGCAGCTTGGCGAGGTGGCATGGCGCGATGAGCTTGACGCGCTTGCGCCCCATGATCTGCATCATGAAATTATTGGTCAGGTCATGGTGGAAAGGCGTAATCGTCCCCGCCGGACCAAACCAGAAAAAGCCTTGCTTGCCCTGATCTGTCTTCAGGTACTCGGGCAATGAAGGCACATCTTCCCACAATTCATTGAGTGCTTTGCGGTTGCTGGAATCATTATTGGCAGTCATGTACATGTCATTGCTATGGCCGCTTTTTTCCACCAGATCGACATAGTCACCAAAGCGCATCTGGCGCTTGTGGGCGATGCTGTTCATTTCATAATTGGCGTCGCTATTGCGGCCAAATTGCACTTCTACCTGACGTTCAGAAAAATGCTCACGGAACCAGGCCAGATTCCAGCGGCTGCGCGCCGGGCAATCATCCAGCACGCCGGTAATGATGACGGGACGGTTTTGCTGGTAATAGTCATGCAAAAACTGTTCGCCGGATAATTGATGTTGACGTTCCAGTGCAAGCGGTTCTATCTGATCGAGTTTGGCAGTGATGGCCAATACCCAGTCACGCTTGTCGAGCCGGTTCTTGAGTCTTTGCACCCCTTGAAAATAGGGGCTGGATAAAGCTGCACTGATTTCCAGCCTGGCTGTATGCAGGCTGAAGGAATTTTTTTGCAATACATTTTCCAGGGTTGCCGGATGTGCGCCGAGTAGCAGATTTTCTGCGATCCAGCGACGCCAGTCATCGCTCATGGACTGAGTTGCTTGCTTTACTTGTGCATGCAAACCAAGTTGTGCATTCATTTGCTTTCCTCTCGCTGAAAAAACTGCGGATGTGATTTCGTGTACTCATCACATCCGCAGCCCTACACTATTAGTGAACTATACCATTTCACTAATCAGGCTTATCGCCCTTTCCAGACTTCGCTACCCAGGGCACCGCTGGCATCGCCATCAAGCTCCCAGGTAAATGCGCCACGCAAGTTCTGGTCACGCACATACTTCATTTTAATGGCAATGACAGCCGGATCGTCATAACTCCACCATTCGCCATTATTGGTCATCAACATCAACTGCTTGGTCACAGGATGCAGGGTGCGCGTACCGGTCTTGTTCTTCAAGACCTTGTAGTCTTCTATCCCTGCTTCATAAGTGGCCGGTGCTGGCCCACCCGTTGCCTGATACAAGCCGTTTCCATTTGGCCCGGCACTGACGCTCTTCCAGCCACGCCCATAGAACGGGATACCCAGCAAGATCTTGTTGCGTGGCATACCGGCTGTGACCAGTGCCTGGATGGCGTCATCACTATTGTACTTGGCAAGCACACCCGTGGATGGGTCTGCACTGTCATGGTACAGCGGTGAATGGAAGTTGGTGGTGTTTTCCCAACCGCCATGGAAGTCATAAGTCATGACATTCACCCAATCCATGTACTGGCTATACAGAGAAGGCTCAGTCTGAGCGATCTTTTCAGTACCCGCACCAATTGCCGCAGTCAAGGCATAACGCTTGTTATCCAAAGCCCCTTGTGCATCAAGTTGTGCGCGGAACTCTGCCATCAGCAAGGTGAAGTTATGCTTGTCATTGACAGTATCAAAGGTATTGTATAACTGCCCGCCACCACCTGGATATTCCCAGTCGATGTCGATGCCATCAAACACGCCTTTGGCTGCTCCTGGCCCACCACGTCCATCCTGCACCGGCAAATCACCCGCGATAAATTGCTTGACGCAAGACCTCGCCAGTTGCTTGCGCAGGGCATCGGTTTTCGCCGCCGCAGAGAAATACCTGGACCATGTCCAGCCACCAAGTGAAATGAAGACTTTCAGGTTAGGATGTGCCGCCTTGAGCAATTTCAGTTGCGCAAAATTACCGGTGAGCTTGGCGTCCCATGGTATGGTTTTTCCATCCACGGTGCGGGCGGGCTGACGCTGGTAATCGGCAAAGGCATCACCACCGGTACCGGCATCGGCTGGAGGTGGGTTGTTATTGCCTGTCTCTGCCTTGGTGACCATATCGCACTCATAGCCGCCGTTTTTGGCATACACATTGCCAAAGGCATAGTTAATGAAGGTCAGTTGATCAGCGATGCTGGTCTGCACGCCATTCACCGGCGTCTGCGTAGTGTGGATATCTGCTACTTCATAGCCACGACCGTAAACGCCCCACTGTGCAAAATACGAACCAACTTCGCGGCCACCGACAGGCGTTGGTGTTGGTGTTGGTGTTGGTGTTGGTGTTGGTGTTGGTGTCGGAGTAGGCGTTGGCGTTGGTGTTGGTGTCGGCGTTGGTGTCGGCGTTGGTGTCGGCGTTGGTGTCGGCGTTGGTGTCGGCGTTGGTGTCGGCGTTGGCGTTGTGCAGGAACTGGACGTTACCGCAGTCCATGCTGTGCTCCAAGCCCAACCTACACCAGGTTCATAGGCAGATGCGCCTGTCGAACACCAGCCCGCTACATCGCAACGATAAACGCCACCCGCATTACTGACGACACTGCCTGCCAGATAGCTGGTACCGGCAACATAAGGAGCGCAAGCTGGCGTAGGAGTGGGCGTTGGTGTTGGGGTAGGAGTCGGCGTTGGTGTGGGGGTTGGTGTCGGAGTTGGTGTAGGTGTTGGAGTTGGCGTGACCGCGCTCACTTCCCAAGGGCCCCACTGTTCTGCCCCTGGCACATTCCCCTGTGTCCACCACTTGGCCTTGTATGTTGTGCCCTGATAGGTGACGCAATTACCTTGTGTATAAACTTGCGTGTTACTCCATGCAGCACAACTGCTATCAGCCATCTGTGCCGGCGGCATTGCCATGTGCGCGCCAGTCTTGGGTGTGTCTGTCAGATTGCTGGTACTACTTCCACCGCCGCAAGCCGCCAGCATACTGCCGACCAGACCTAGCATTAGATGGTTAACGCGATTTCCAGTTCTTTGTCTCATCCTATTCCCCCTGAGGTGTGAATAAACGAATGCCCCAATTGTTCGGGGTCATTTTCGTGATTTAGGCTTCATTCTGAGTAGAAACCTTCGACAAAGATGTTGCTTAAATATCAGGCGGTCAAGTGGTTTTTTTGGAAAGAAAATATTGTTACAAAAGAAGAGTCCAATTGCGAAAGTTGAGCTTTGGAAAGGAAAAACTGAGGGGCGTGATGATAAAACAGGCATCAAAATTTAAATACCATAACAATACCAATTATTACAATTGACCAAAGTGGTACTATTACTGACAGCAGGGTTTTGATCAAAAACTTTTAGCCTTGATGAGTAAATGACTGGTGTGGCAGCCATCGCATTAAAGGGGTCTATCCGACACAGCAGATTCGCAGCATACTGACTGTAGAAAACACAGGTTTTAAAAACTCACCCAATAAAACTGATCAGGCTCACTACCCCTGAATAGCGTCCCCTCGCCATAAAACCCTGCAAATGATGCCGCATTCAGTGCTGGCCTGGGCAGCCATGCAGGTGCATTGATCAGCACATCCTCAGGTTTCCAGCCATAGAAAAAATACCAGCCTGAACATCTGGCATGGTGTACCTGGCCACATTGAAAACCGCTGGTGACAGGATCAAAGCGAAATCCCGCAGCTTCATACGCCCGCACATTAGCACTGTCATGGCGACTTGCGCTGCCCAGGTCATTACTCAGGCGTGGGTCTCTATATTCAATATACAGGTATCGTCTGACAAGGCTAAGATCAGTCTCGCCCTTGCAATCAAGGAACTGGGTATGGTTATAGATACGGTAACTCTCGCGCGACGAGCCAGTTTTATGCAAGACATCACCAGGCAAGCGAGAACCGTCAGCTCTCAACAGGCCGGTCGCCACACCATCGCGCATGATATCGGTCTGACCGCACTCGTCCGGAATACAGATGTAGCGCCATACAAGACCCATGATCAAAAACAAAGCGATCAATATGAAAGTGCAACGTTTTAAAAACATCAATGGCATATTCGTAGCTTCATCAATCATTAAAGAAACTGATGCCGATCAATTGCAGATCAGCTTGCCACCAGCAAAAGCCAGCCCGGACCACATAGCCAGCACCAGCATAATTTCTGGCATATGCGCCCGTACAGGCAGGCGTCGCACCAGCATCACCATGGCCGCCAGCATGGGCAAGAGCAGGCATGCTTCCACGATCAGGTTGCGCCAGAACGCGTAACTGATCAGCCCGGTGTGCGATGCCCCTGGCAACAACACCAGACGTAGAGAAAGTTCGACAGGCATGAAGGGCCACAACAAAGGCAAAGACCGCCCCACCAGCATATCAAGCAAGAGATGCGAGCATGCAGCCAGCAGCAATATCCAGAAACCTGGCACAGCAGAGGATTGCCACCCCATGCGACGTACAAGGTAATAAGCCATACCGCTTGTCATCAGGCAAAACAGCAGCGAATGCGTGAAACGCTGTTCATAGCGCAAATGAAAAAACCAGATACCAAAATAATCAAAGTCAGGTGCAATCGCCAGCAAGACTGGCAAAGCCATGCTGACATGCAGCCGTGACGGCTGACCCTTGCGGCAAAAATACAGCGTCAGGCCAGCGGCAACATGGGCCAGCAAAGAAGACATCGGTGAACGTGGCCAAATGGCAGCTAGTGAAGATGCACCAGCTTAGCCTTGCAATGTGAAGTGTGTATGCGCTGGGTGTGAAGTGCCAGTTCCTGAGGATTGCTCACACTTCAAATTTCCAAAAAATGTCAATTCAAAAATAGGCATGAGGTAAATCAGAATCAATCTGCATCACGCGGCCCCGGCATGTCGCGGCCATTTTGATGCAGAACCAGGCCGCAGATCTTGCCATCTGCCTGGCGCTGGAAACTCAGTTGGGCATCGACGACTTTTAAAAAGAATTTATCTTTTGCCTCGGCAAAGACAGGGTTGCTGCCCTGGCCTGTGGCCTGGGCATACAGTTGTCCAGCCTGTTCGCTGATGATGAGTTTGAAGCCGGGTGCCAGAGTGTAGCTGCCTGCATATTGTTTGAGTTGTTCAGCCGGGATTTGTATTTCTGTACGTTTGGCGGCCTCGGGTGCGGTGTCGCTTATGCGTGGGGCGGGTGAGGCGTGGCCGTTTTGATGCAGTGTCAATGACTTGATCTTGCCATTGGCGTCGCGTTCAAATTGCAGGCTGGCATCGACTACTTTGTAAAAGAATTCATCTTTCTTGCGCGAGAAAATTGCGGCCTGTGACTGCCCTGTCAATTGTGCCAGCAAACCATCTGGCCCTGCGCTGATGCTGAGGATGGCACCGGGTGCGAGTTGATAACGGCCTGTGTATTCTGCCATTTCCTTGCTGGTCAGGCGCATGTCTTTGGCTTTGCTGGTGTCGCTCTCTGATGTGGCTGATGCGGCTGGCAGCAAAGCTGTCATGCCTATGTCGTCAACGCTGACACTGGCATTTGCCAGTACCACGACACCACGCTGGCCATCAGCAGTAAAGCCGATGAAGGATGCATAACCGCCCGTCATGCCGTTATGCCAGACCACGGTTTGGCCGCGCACGCTTTGTACATGCCAGGCCAGGCCTATCTGCAAACCCGGCATGCCAGTGGGACGTTGTGGCTGTTGTACCAGTTGCAAACCTGCGGGCGTTTTCACGTCTGCACTACGCATGTGTGCCTGCAGATAGCGCAGCATGTCCTGTGTGCTGGAACGCAGTGCACCTGCACCGGCCAGGGTGGGCATGTCCCAGTTGGAGGCTGGTTTTCCTTGCGCATCGTGACCTGCCGCCAGATTGCTTTGCATGGTGGCAGTCAGGGCGATGCTGGTGTCGGCCATACCTAGCGGTTTGGCGATGCGCTCCTGTACCAGTTCTGCATAAGACTTGCCTGCACGTATGGACAAGGCCTGGCCGAGCAAGCCATACCCCAGGTTTGAATACTCATATTTTGCGCCAGGTGCGCGTGTCAGTTGATAGCTGCGCAAGAAGTCGCGCAGATTGTTTTCTGTGTAATCGGCATAGGGATTATCAGCTTGCCTGGGGGCGAAATTGGCGGGCAGACGCGGCAAGGCTGAGGTCTGGCTGGCCAGGTCCAGCAAGCTAATGGCATGGCCCTGGTATTGCGGAATTGTGTATGTCGGCAGCAGCGTTGCCACAGCATCATCAAGCTTGACCTGGCCACGCACTTGCATGTCTGCCAGCAGTAACGCGGTAAAGGTTTTGCTGATTGAACCAATTTCAAAGACGGTATTGGCATCTGGCAGATGCGCTGGCGATTTACCATTCGAGACCAGGCCAAAGCCCTGCACTTTTTGCGATTGTCCGTTGATGGTTGCCACCACCAGGCCAGGAATAGCACCACTGCTGACGCGGGCGCTGGCGGTCTTTTGTACTGATGAAGTGACATCTTCTGCGGCAACTACTGGCCCCAGCACGAGGAGGCCACAAACTGCGAGCAAGGCTGAGGATATTTTCATCTGTAATCCCGAAAGGCTAAATGAATGACCAGCGGTATATTACACGAATCATCATGCAATTATCTAAAAAGCATGTAACTCCAGCACTGCCAGACTTTACATATAAATCGCCTGCCAGCCAGTCGCCGGCATGATCAGGTTACCTTTTTCTTTGGCGGCATCCTTGGCAGCAAATCTGGCGCAATGGACTTTGTTTTTAAGAGGATCAGTAGCGTCGCTATTTGCTGGCAGTTGTTGTTCTTCATTGCCTTTCACCAGTACAGTCTGGTTTTGCTCTGCATAACAAATCCCTATGCCATTCACCGATGGCATGAACAGGCGCAAGTACCAGGGCACGAGTTCTTTGATGGCCATTTGCGCGGCTTCGATGCTCTCGCTGATGTCGGCATATTTAAAGACATCTTGCGGCAGCTTGGGCAAGAGCAGGATATTGACTTCCATCGAGCCTTTTTTCTGATTGGTGACGAACTCTGCGCCATCGGCATAGGCGGCCTGATCCAGTGGTACGTTGACGAAACCGGTTGCGGATATTTCCAGTTGCTGATGGGTGTTTTTGCCGTCAAGGTAGATATTCAGGTTGGGTACCGGTGCATGGGTTTTGGCCGAGGTGATGCGTATCAATATCTGTACCTTGTCCTTGCTTGCTGTACGCACTTTGGACATCAGTTCATACGCCACTTTATACGGCATGATGGCGGGGTCCCGGATGGCTTTGACTTCTACACTTTGCAGCTCTTCGGCAGCACTTGCCGATGCGCTGGCGGACGCACTTGCAGGTGAGCTTGCTGATGAATTTGCAGATGAGCTGGCTGGCGCATTTGTCTGAGTCTGGGCGTGCGCCTGACCAGAAAACGTGGTTACTGATGCCAGCATGATTGCCAGCGCAGCGATATATCTTGTGGGAGTAAAAGTAAAAACGAGCGTAGAAGCAGCAGGCATAATGAGCATTTCCTTGAATTATTATTCTGCTGGGCAGGAATAAAGTTACCCCCTGCCCATCAGGCTATGCTTGCCATCCCATATAACCTTGATACTGAACAAGGAAGGGACGGGCAAGCAAAACAGTATTTCAAAGTGTCGTCACTTTTGGTGATTGGTGCCATATTTTTGGACAAAGTACTGAAATATCATCCTCAAGGCGCTACATGACAGTACTAATTTGCCAATTTATTACTCATTATCAACACATAACCACCTCACTTTACCTCGATTGCCTCTACCCGGATCAATTCACAGGCACCTGCCCCGGTATCTTCGCGGGTCAGGGATGAGCGCCAGCGCCAGCCGTCGGCGGCCTTGGCCTCAACCAACTGGCCGCGTATCCTGACGACCTGGCCGACGCGCACGTCTTTCATGATTTTTTCCAGCGCCGGTGTAGTGGGAATCAGATGCATGTTGGCACTGTGGGTAGCAATTTCTGCCGGTGGCCGTGGCGGTTCTTTTTCCCAGCGGTAGAAATAGAAACGGTTGCTCTGCCCTATCGATAACTGATTCAGCACGGCCGTATCTGACATGGAACCCCAGCCCAGGGCCAGGTCAACGGGGGCAAGTTCAGCTTCGCGGTCGGATGAATACGTCTGTTTGGACAATACCCGCGCTTCTACCGTAAAGTCTGCCAGCGCGGTCAGCTGGTAATTGTTTTGATCGTAAGTCTTGCCTGAGCCGGACGTGGTCTGAACTGGATCATTGGGCGCAATACTGCCCGGCGGCACCGGCAAAGGCCGGTTGCGCCAGTGTTGAACAGCAAAGATCAGGATGATTGCTGCGAACAGCCATTTCCATGAAAACATAAATGCCTTTTTCTATAAGTTGAATATTTCAAAAAATATTTAAGGCTTACATCTTATTTGAATTTGTTTCTCAGGTATATTCTTTGCATCTGAACTCACGCGGCGTCATCTTCCATGCGCGCCTATTTTTAATGCACCATGATGCAAGCCATTTATTTTTGCGGTGACACCCACGGCAATTTCCAGCATGTCATTGACGCCGTGCTGGAAAAGCGCCCTGCCGCCATTGTTTTTTTGGGTGATTTGCAAGCCCGCAAGCCGCTGGAAGTGGAACTGGCCGCCATCGTTGACCTGACTGAAGTGTGGTACATCCACGGCAACCATGACACCGATACTGATGCCGATTATGACCATCTGTTTGGCTCAGCCCTGGCCAGCCGCAATCTGCATGGGCGGGTAGCAGAGATTGCCGGTTACCGAGTCGCCGGTCTGGGTGGCGTGTTCCGTGGCCATATCTGGATGCCACCGGGTGCCAGGAAGTTTCAGACACAAAGGGAATACACGCTCAAGGCTGGCAAAGAGAACCGCTGGCGCGAAGGTTTGCCGCGCAAACATTACAGCTCCATCTTCCCGACTGACTATAATTATCTCGCCAGCCAGCGTGCCGATATCCTGGTCACGCATGAGGCCCCCAGTGCCCATCCGCATGGCTTCATCGCCATTGATGAACTGGCACGCAGCATGCGCGTGGGCCGCACTTTTCACGGCCATCATCACGACCGCATTGATTACAGCAAGCACCAGGAACGCCTGGGCTTCACAGCCCATGGCGTGGGTTTATGCGGGGTGACGGATATCGAGGGCAATGTCGTTGTCGCTGGCAAACATGATCATGAAGTGCCTTGGGCGACATTGCACCGGCGCTGAATCTTGAAGTAATAGAGAGAAAATACTACAGATAGTGATCTCATTGAACGCAAGCGAGCCACAAATCAAGGGATAATTTCACACTCTATCTGAGACCTGACAACACGGCACAAGTCGTCTTCTACACGATACTAATCAATACCAGAAACAATATTTGAAACAGTATGAAGTGAGCAATGACCCCCACCTGGTAAATCACTTGTCCTTAGATTTTTGAAGTGAAAAAACAAAAAAATTTCCCGACGGGAAAAATTGCACAAATTGCTTATACTTTGCGAAATTGCTAGATAAAAAGCTCACATGAATGTATCTTTCAAATGAGTTATTAAATAAGTTTGGCAATCGGACTGTATGTTTGAAAAGAAGGAAAATGAGTCAAGCGAGTAAATTAAGAATAAATGTTTTAATTAGCGACTAAATTACCAGCATGCAAGTTAATTTCATATTAAAGAAAATGAATCCAAACACTTTAATTCCAACATTACTTGTCTTGAGTTTTTTGTGCTTTCCTTTAATCTCTCTCGGAATGAGTCTTGATTCTCTAAGTCCGCTTCCAATTCCACCAAAGACTGATGACCTTAAAACTGCATTACCAACATGCTTGATTCCTGATACAAATCGACTTTCAAATCTTGAAAGATGTCGTGGTGATCTTGAGGCATATCGTAGTGGCGTGCTAGAGGGTTATAACAAAAAAATCAATCGTTATGTTCTTGCCGTAAAAAGAATCGATTCTTCTTTAGAGCAGATGCTCGCGCAACGACTCATCACAAAAGACGACTACATAGTCAGGCATCAAAGCATAGTAGCCGCCCTGGAAGCTGCCGGAGTAAATGGCGAGTTGATGGATGAATATTTTACGTATTTAGCCAAATATAAAGAATTGACTGCCTGGGTAACAAATGAAGCACAGAAAGAAAAAGAGAGGCGGCACCGAAAAGAATTACAACCTGCGTAAGGAAGATATATGGACGCGAAAGCATGGCAGTCGATTGGTGCAGCGCTTAGTCTTTTACTGCCTATAATTATCGTCATTTTTTCGACTTCAATTATTTTTTCTTGTGCCTATGGCACAGAAGCCTATCTGGATCCAGTGACAAACACAAAAAAGAAAATAGGTATTGCTCGCAGAATCGCATTGTTTTTGATGGGTGCATCTTTTGGCTCCACTATTGGATGTTTTATGGGTGCCAGTGCAAGTCTTCCCGCAGCAAATATCTTGAACACTATTGTTCCGTTAATTTCTGGTTACATTGCTTATATTACGTCCAAAGATTTGGCAGTTGAAGTCAAGTTATTCGTTCCGGGAGTTGTTACAATACTTTTATTCAATTTATTGCTCAGCTTCTGGTTCATGCGTATGTATTTTGCAGAATGAATATGGCAAATTGAGCTCATTGTTGATACCTTCAGTGATTTTCATTCGCTATCAAGCTTTCTATCTCCGATATTGTCTTGGGTACAGCATGGCTTAACACTTCATAGCCCTCCCCGGTGACAAGTACATCGTCTTCTATGCGTATGCCTATGTTCCAGTATTGCTCTGGCACACCGGGCGCGGGGAGTATATAAATGCCGGGTTCTATGGTCAGGCACATGCCTGGCTGCAGGATGCGCCATGGATTAGCGCCAGGATTTTCTGCTTCATGATAATCACCTACGTCGTGCACATCCATGCCCAGCCAGTGACTGGTTTTACACATAAAGAACTGCAGGTAATCACCATTGGCAATAACCTCATCTACGCTGCCACATAGCGAGCGCTTGAGCAGGCCAGTGTCGAGCATGCCTTGCGCCAATACCCTGACTGCTGCCTGATGTGGGTCCATGAATCTCGCCCCTGGTCGCACGGTGGCAATGGCAGCCAGTTGCGCCGCCAGTACTATTTCATAGAGCGTCCTTTGTGCAGCACTGAACTTGCCGCTTGCCGGATAAGTACGGGTAATATCAGAAGCATAGCCCTGATATTCACAGCCTGCGTCGATGAGCACCAATTCACCACATTTAATGACTGCATGATCAGGATTGTGATGCAGCACGCAAGCATTCGCGCCGGTAGCGACGATGGCCGGATAAGCTGGTGCGGCTGCACCCTGGCGACGAAATTCATGCAGCAACTCTGCCTCCAACTGGTATTCAGTCTGGCCGGGCCGCGTAAATTGCATGGCACGGCAGTGCGCATCCGCTGATATGCTGACTGCCTTGCGCATGAGCGCAATTTCAATGTCGTCCTTGATGACACGCATCTCATTCAATATGGCATGCACATCATGGGTGACAGCAGGTGTGCAAACACCATTGCGTGCGTGCTGACGTAGCGACTGCATCCATGTTTGCAGTCGCACATCAAGCGTGGCATTACTACCTTGGGCATGATACAGAACTGGCGCATTTGCCAGCAGTCTGGGCATCTGCTGATCGAGTGTCTGCAAAGAAAAAGCAGCATCAAATCCCAGATGTTCACGTGCCCCTTCTGGACCGTGACGAAAGCCATGCCAGATGGCATGTTCAGGGTCTTTGTCGCGGCAAAACAGGATGGCTTCGGTCTGCTCGCCAGCGCCAGCGACAATAACGATCACGGCATCCGGCTCACAAAAACCAGACAGGTAATAAAAATAACTGTCGTGACGATAAGGATATTCAACATCACGGTTGCGCATGACTTCTGGTGCATTGGCAATGATGGCGATACCGCCACCTTGTGTCCGCATGTGTTCTGCCAGCCTGGCTCTCCTGGACGCGTAGATGTGCATAGGTGTGGGTATGGTTGCGGGTATAGGTATTGGTATTGGTTTAGATTCTGACATCGTCACTCCTGAAGGTTTCATATTTGTGTTGCTCTGTGCCTGGCAGAACGCCACGACCAGTTCAAATTAACACCCAGGCTGGCCAGCACGATCAGCATCAGCCCAGCCATTTGTACCGGGCTGATACGCTGCCCATAGACCAGGTAATCCACACCTACCGCCGTTGCCGGATAGATAAAGGTCAGTACGGCAATGGCGCTGGTTGGCATTTTTGGTAGTGCGCCGTAGATCAATACATAGGCCAGCGCCGTGGGCAGCAAACCCAAACCGGCCAGCCAGGCCCACTGCTGCATCTGTATGCCATTGGCAGGCAAGGTGATGAAGGCCGCCAGCAAGAGCAAACCGACCAGGCAATGGATGAATGCGATCAGATGTGGCGGCATACTGAGCATGGCGCGGGTGGTCAGGGTGACGCCTGCATACGCGCATGCGCCTGTCAGTGTCAGCAGCAAACCTGTCAGGTATTGCCCACTCATATTCACTCCGCTCACTTGCAAACCGCAGGCCAGCACCAACCCCGCAAAGCCCAGGCATATCCAGGCCAGTTTATTGGCAACGATTTTTTCACGGAACAACACTGCCCCCAACAACAAAACGATAAACGGCTGTACATGAAAAACGATGGTGGTAACAGAAATGCCTATGCGCTGTATCGCCGCAAAAAAAGTGACCCAGTTCAAGACCATGAGCAAGCCACCAAGCACTGCCAGCGCCAGATTCTTGCGCGAGAAATTGGCAGCGACAAACATGCCTTTATAAGCGCAATACAGTGCCAGCGCGACGGCGGCAAACAGGCAACGGAAGAACACCGTGGTCACCGCATCCAGACCGGCTTCATGAATAAAAATACCCAGCGTCGCCAGCATCAGCATGGCGGCAATATAAGCCAGTGTGGCGCTGCGGCTATATGGAACGGTGACTGGTGATGCAAGCATGTTTTGCTCTCTGGTTGATTATTGCGCTATCATGGATTTTATCCATACATCAGACAAGCTGATTAAATTGAAGTCATACTTTCGAAAATATGAATCATGAGCTTCCCTGAATTAAACCTTAGCCAATTGCGCACCTTTGTGCTGGCGGCAGAACGCCTGAGCTTTGTCAGCGCGGCAGAAGCTGTGCACAGATCACAGGCGGCAGTCAGCATGCAGATCAGCAAACTTGAAGCCAGCCTGGGCCAGCCCCTGTTTGAACGGCATACCCGGCGCATAGTCCTGACGCTGGCAGGTGAAACCCTGCTGCCCTATGCGCGCCAGCTATTGCAGACAGAACAGGCCGCACTAAGCGCCTTGCGCACGCAAGAAGTAGTGGGCAAGGTGGTGCTGGGTTCCCCTGATGATTATGTGTCCTCGTTACTGCCAGCCGTGCTGGAGAGGTTTTCAAAAAGGTTCACCGGTGTTGAAATAGAACTGGTGTGCCTGCAGAGTGTCTTGCTGAAACCCTTGTTGAAGAAAGGTGTGATCGACCTGGCTTTTGTCACCCGCGATGAAGATCTGGATGGGGCCTTCATACGCCGTGAATCCATGGTCTGGGTGGCTGCAGAAAAACATGCCGCATGGAAGAAAAATCCGCTACCGGTAGCCTTATATGAAAAAGGTTGCGTCGCCCGCGAACATACCCTGGCCGCGCTGGAAAAAAGCACCCGCCCCTATTACTCAACCTATAGCAGTCCCAGCCTGCTGGGCATACTGGCGATGGTGGAAGCAGGCCTGGCGATTGCGGCCCTGGCTGAATGCAGCGTGCCCGCGCATCTGGTGCGACTGGGCAAGGCGGAAGGTCTGAAACCCATAGCGCCGCTGGATATTGTACTCATCAAGGGGCGAAAAAATAATTCGCCTGCGGCGGAGTGTCTGGCGAATGAGATTATGCAGGCATTGAGCGCAAAGCGTGGAGTGTAGTGCGTGCTAAGTCATTGCTGCGAAGTCATTGCCGCGACAACGGTGAGACTATCAACAAACTGCTCAAAGCGGATGATCTTGTCATCCTTTAATTGCCATAGATGGGCGACTCTGGCTGTGAAGGATTTCTGGCTCGCCTTGTGCATGCCGCTGTACGTACCATAGGCCACGACCTTGTCACCGCTGGCGACATAATCTTCTACTGTGAATTTGTAGTCTAGCCATTCTGAGGCGAGACGGTAGAAGACATTTTTTTCTATGTCGGCAAAGCCTGTGTAAGTTCCCGCATAGGGGAAGCCTTTTGCTTCTGTCCAACGGGCGTCCGCAGCCAGATAGTGCTGGAGGTTCTTGCCGTTTTCTTCCGAGCTCTTGCCTTCGTATGTGCTTTTGATGATATCGAGGTTACTCATATTTTTTTACGCTTCGCAGGTAGCAACATGGCGAACCATCGTTCGCCATGCTTAGAGACTGTCTAGTGAATTAAATAAACAAACTCACCACTTCATCTCGCCCTTATTTACCTTGGCACCGATATCCAGGGACAAGCCAGGTGGCGCATCAGGATAGGCTTTTTTCATGGCATCAATCAGCTCTGCACCTGTCTTGGTGGCCGCTGCATTTTTCTCAAACGACAGCAGATAAGCCTTGGTATAAGTGATTGCGCTGATATCAACCGCAGTACCAGACTTCATATGACCAGGCACGACGATTTTAGGTTGCAGGGCCGCCATCTCATCGAGTTGCGCTACCCAGGCGCTGCGTTCTGCTGCGGTTTGGGTGTCTGCTGTCCACACATGCAGGTTACCAAATACGCCTATGTTACCGACGATGGCTTTGATGGAGGGTATCCAGAAATAAGGGCGGTGTGCCAGCAGGCCCTGGTTGCCGCGTAATTCGACCACTTGACCATCAACGGTCAAGCTATTGCCGCTCAGAGCCTTCGGCAAGACCGGTGTGCGTGGTGCATTCGCACCCATTTTTGGGCCCCAGAAGGCGACTTTGCCTGCGACTTTGGCTGTCAGTTTTTCCAGCACGGCTGGAGTGGCGACAACATCGGCTTGCGGGAAGATTTCTTTGAGGGTTTCTACACCGAAGTAATAATCAGGGTCAGCCTGGCTGACGAGTATGGTTTTGAGTTGCTTGCCGCTATCGAGCACATTGGCGGCAATACGCAAGGCATCGGCGCGGGTGAAACCGGCATCGATGACCATGGCTTCTTTTTCGCCGTAAACCAGGGTGGAATTAACGTTAAAGCTGTTGCCGTCAGCGTTATAGACTTTGACTTGCAAGGGCGTTGCTGCCTCGGCAGAGGCGAAAGTGACAGCGAGGGTAGTGGCCAGGATGGTAGTGCGCAGCATGGTGGGCTCCAGATTTTAAGGGGTTTTGAATCTGTATTGATTCAGTGCTTGCAGTGTAATTTCATTTTTTAGTCAGATAAACCAGCTAAAATGCACATAACTGTTTCAATATTCGGGCAAATGGCATATAAATCATGGACAGACTGACAGCAATGCGAGTGTTTTGCGAGGTGGCGACCAGTGGCAGCTTTAGTGCCACGGCAGACAAGCTGGACATGTCGCGTGCCATGGTGACGCGCTATGTCAGTGAGCTGGAAAGCTGGCTCAGTGCCCGCCTGCTACAAAGAACCACACGCAGCGTGACGCTGACTGATGCGGGTGAACAATGCCTGCGCCGCAGCCAACAAATGCTGGCGCTGATGGAGAATATTGAAGAAGAAACCCGCAGCGATGACGCAGAATTGCGCGGGCAATTACGCCTGACTTGCAGTACCTCGTTTGCCTTTGGTCACCTGGCGCGTGTCATCAGCAAGTTCCTGGCATTGCACCCATTGCTGAAGATAGATTTGCATGTCGGTGATGGCACCGTCAACCTGGTCGAAGCGCGCATAGACCTGGCGATACGCATCAGCAGCGAACCTGACCCGCTCTTGATCGCGCGGCCACTGGCTATCTGCGATTCGGTATTGGTGGCGGCGCCTGCCTATGTGCGGCAGGCGGGTTTGCCGCAGCATCCACAAGACTTGCCCACGCACCGCTGTTTAAGCCATGCCAATTATGGCCGCAATACCTGGCGCTTTGTGCGTGGGAATGAGCGTGGGGATGAGAGAGTGCAAATCGATATCGCCAGCCACTTCAGTGCTAACGACGCAACCGTGTTATTGCAGGCTGTGCTGGCCGGCTCAGGCATTACCCTGTTGCCGACTTATCTCATGGGTGATCATCTGGACAAGGGTGATTTGCAAATCATCTTACCGGAATGGACGGCACCGCCCATGACCATCTACGCCCTCTTCCCATCACGCCGCCACTTGTCGCCTGCTGTGCGTGCCTTGCTGGATTTTTTGGTGGAGGAATTTTCCAGCCAACCGTGGTGAGTAACTGAACGACAAAGACTTGCGCTATGACGTTTCTTAAATCAGCATCACACCCCGCACACCCTCAGCCATTCGGTAAAAAACAAGCGTGCCTGATGTGCCAGGTCCAGCGCATGGGCAGCGGCCTGCTGGCGCATCTGTGTTACCGATAAATTCTCATGTGCCATTTCATAGGCATGACCAACATACCAGGCCTCCAGCCCTGATGCCGTGACTTCAGGGTGGCATTGAAATGCCAGCCCATGCTTGCCCCAACTATATGCCTGGTTCTGGCAAGCCTCACTCGATGCCAGCAATTGCGCGCCCTGCGGCAAATCAAAGGTATCGCCATGCCAGTGGAACATATTGCAATGCCTTGCATCAAAATGCCGCACTGGTGTGTCCTTGCCCTCGTTCGTCATCTTGAGCGGCAACCAGCCTATCTCTTTGTCAGCCGCAGGATAGACACTGGCACCGAGCGCACGCGCCATGATTTGCGCCCCCAGACAAATACCCAGCGTGGGCAAGTCTGCATGCAGGCGTTGCTGCAAGAAATACACCTCTTGCAGCAAGAAAGGGTAATTGTCATCTTCATAGGCTCCGATGGGGCCGCCCAACACGATGCAAACATCGGCCGCCAGCGGATCCAGCGCAGCCCAGCCCTGGGTGCAGGCATTGACTTCCTGGATGGCAAAATCCTGCTCTTTCAGCAGGGCAAGAAAACTGCCTGCATCTTCAAAAGCGACATGGTGGATGATCAGGGCGGTTTTCATGCTGGCTCCTCAATATGACCTTGCTTACATTGTTCCTGCTGGTGCAGCTCCCATTTTAGCGCCACCTGATACTTGCGCTGTGGACACCTGTATGGACAAGTTAGTGTAAGTCCAATAAACAATATAGTCTTGAATTTAGTAAATTCAAAATGCGCTGTGTCATATTGATGCGTCGGGATGAGAGAAATTTCGCAGGTTGGGCCGGGCCTCCTTAGGCTATGCGTTGTAGGCTGTGCTACGCTTTACCAGCCCAGCACTGGGCGCTTAAATGATGTATACCTTGGTTGAGGCCGAGTGTTGGGCTGATGAAGCGTAGCCCAACCTACAGTTCCCCCTTCACTTCCCCTTCATCCCCATCTTTTCCAGTGTCAAAGTCTCGTCGGCCCGGCCCCAGCCACCATCGGTCACCTCTTCCACCAACACCATGGAGTAAGGCCGTACCCCTTCGCCGAAATACTCGACAAACATGGCGGTGGTGCGGTGGATGATTTCTTCTTTGCGGCTGGCATCGATGATGCCTTCAGGGAATTTAAAATTAGCAAATGGCATGATTTTTTCCTTTAAAAATAAGTGACTATTGTTTAAGCGAAGCCGCCGTTAACACGCAATACTTGTGAATTTACCCAGGCACCATCGGGCCCGGCCAGAAAGGCGATGGCAGAGGCAATTTCGGCTGGGGTGCCTATGCGTTCCATCGGTGCCATCTTGGCGATGTTGCTGACCTGCTCTTCGGTCTTGCCATTGAAGAACAATTCCGTGCCGACCGGGCCAGGAGCCACTGCGTTAACGGTAATGTCACGCCCGCGCAATTCATTGGCCAGTACATGTACCAGACCTTCGACACCTGCCTTGCTGGCGATATACGGGCCATAGGCAGGAAAGGATTTGGCAATCACGCTGGTGGACAAAGCGATGATACGGCCGCCTTTTTCTACGTGCTGTGCCGCCTGCGCCAGCACTAAAAACGCGCCGCGCAAATTAGTGGCGATGACTTTGTCAAACGCATCCAGGTTGCTGCCATTGATGGTAGTCATGGTCATACTGCCAGCACTGTTGACGACCACGTCTACGCGCCCAAATACTTCTTTCGCCCTGGCAAACAATTGCGTCACGTCTTCGGGCTGGCTGATATCGCCCTGCACCGCTATCGCCTTGCCCCCGGCTGCCTGTATGGCGCTGACGGTTTCTTGCGCCTTGGCAGCATTGCCAGCGTAATTGACGACGATAGCAAAACCATCCGCTGCCAGACGCAGGGATATGGCCTGGCCTATGCCGCGTGAACCACCGGTGACGATGGCTGTCTTGGTTGCTCCCTTGGTTGCTTCCTTATTTATTTCTTTGTTCATGATTCTCTCCTTGATCCAGTTAGTCCAGGCTAGCTCGCCTGTCTGGAACACACTTTAACCATTCAACCCAACAAGATAAATACTGATACACTCAGAACATAATTCAACCCAGCTCAACAATCATGGACAAACTGGACACCCTGCAGCTATTCACCCGTATCGTTGAAACCGGCAGTTTCAGCCGGGCGGCGGATATGCTGGACGTGCCACGGGCCAGTGCCACTCATGCCATCAAGCAACTGGAAACCCGCCTGGGCACGCGCCTGCTGGAACGCACCACGCGCCAGGTGCGCACTACCCTCGACGGTCAGGCTTTTTATGAGCGCTGCGTGCATATCATCAGTGAACTTGATGATGCCGAAGCATCGATGCGGCATGTGGCCGCCAATCCGCGTGGGGTCTTGCGAATGGATATGCACGGCACCCATGCGACACAAGTGGTGCTGCCACGGATACATGAGTTTCGCGACCGTTATCCCGGCATAGAGCTGGTCGTCAGCAGTGGTGACCGCCTCGTCGATCTGGTGCGCGAAGGTGTGGATTGTGTGATACGCGGCGGCAACCCACGTGATTCAACTTTGGTAGCGCGCCGTCTGGCGATGATGCCGCAAGTGATTTGCGCCAGCCCGGCTTACCTGGCCAAGTTTGGCACACCGCATCATCCGGATGATTTAATGCTGCACCAGGCCGTCAGGTTCTTTTCCAGCACGACTGCGATAGACTATCCCATCGTGCTGAATATCGATGGTCAGGTAAAAGAATTTGATGTCAGCGGCTGGATGACAGTCAACGATGCCGAGAACTATGTCACCTGCGCTGAAAGCGGCTGCGGCCTGATACAACTACCCCGCTTCCATATCGCCGACGCCATGCACGATGGCCGTCTGGTAGAAGTGCTGGCCGACTGGCACAGCCCGCCCATGCCAATTACTGCGCTCTATCCCTACCGCCGCCAGTTATCGCCACGTGTGCGGGTGTTTGTGGACTGGTTGGTGGGTTTGTATGAGGAGAAGTTTGGGGTTTTGCAAGCATAACGATAATGCAGATTTCAGACCTTCAATTCGCATATTCTTAAAAGTGAAAAGATGATTTTTGGGATCTGTTCTGAATTGCCTGCAAACAGCATTTGAGATTATAGGTCGGGGGTAGCCCGACAGCTACTCACTTTTCTTGTCTCGCCAAGAAAAGGAAGTAGCCGCTGGTCTACCACCGGCCTGCAATCCTAAATACTGCTTACAGGTATTTAAAAGCAGGATTCAGCACCGCAAGTTGGGATACGTTTCATCAGCCCAACACTGTGCATTTAAAAGACGTATACGTTGGTTGAGGCCGAGTGTTGGGCTGATAACCCGTAGCCCAACCTACCAAGCGCGGCTCAACCTACGCGTTCAACCTACATGCCCTATACCGAACATATTCTGAACCCGGCATCAACTCAACAAATCACAACTCCACCATCACCTCAAAGCCGCCATAAATCATGCGCTTGCCGTCGCAGGGCATGGGGTTGGCTTCCTGGCTTAGGCGTGGGTCCGCCATGGCTTTTTCCCATCCGGTATTGCGCGCTTCTTTCGATGGCCAGGTCATCCAGGAAAAGACTACGGTTTCATCTTCCTTGCATTGCACGGCCAGTGGGAAAGAAGTCAGCTTGCCGGGTGGCACATCGTCGCCCCAGCATTCGACGATGCTGAGCACGCCGTATTCCTTGAAAACCGGTGAAGTTTTTTCCGAATACAGACGGTAGGCTTCACGGTTGGCATTGGGGACAGCGAGTACAAATCCATCGATGTATTTCATGGCAAAACTCCTGGTCTGGCGAGGGTTGTTGAGAGTATGGAGCTGATGGATTCCTGGGCTATCCACAGCTACAAAATGCGCAGCGGCATTTGTCGCTGTGGCTGAATTCTAGTCCAAAGTTTTCGACCGATGTTAAGTTTTTTTGACATCAGACGATCTGCATTTTTTACCGGACTTGCCCTGCGCAAATATCCTGTTAATCCCGTTCAAGCATCAGATCAGTCTGGTGCAAAACTGGTGCCAATACTGTACCAGCACTGACCTGGCATAGAACTGGCCCGGCTGATTCCCTTAACCTGATTCCTGATTCCCTTAACCTGATTCCTGATTCCCTTAACTTGATTCCTGATTCCCTTAACCCTCTATCCCGTCGCAACCCATGCGATGATGCGTGAGATAAAAAAATTTGGCGATTTTCAAAATTTGCGGCAAGATGATGCCTTGCGAATTTTGTCGTCTGTACCAAACCCACCGCGGGCGAATCAACACCACACAGCCCACCCCGATTTGAAAGAAACCCCATGCGTCTCGCCTACTCCACCTGGCCCGAAATCACGGCATTTCTGGCTGACTCCAAGACCGTCATCATTCCCATAGGCTCGAATGAGCAGCACGGCCCCATGGGCTTGCTTGGTACAGACTGGATGTGTCCTGAGATCATCGCCACCGCTGCCGAAAAAGTCGCCCGGCAAAACGGCCAGGCCATGATGCTGGCACCGACCTTCAACATCGGCATGGCGCAGCATCACCTGGGGTTTGCCGGTACGATTTCGCTGCGGCCTTCGACCTTCATGGCAGCGATTGAGGACTGGGTCTTGTCGCTGGCGCGCCATGGTTTCGACCACATTTATTTTTTGAACGGCCACGGCGGCAATATCGCCACCATCGAAGCGGCTTTCTCGCAAATTTATTCGCACTACTCGTACAACAACAAAACCTGCCCACTGACACTGAAACTGAAAAACTGGTGGGACTTGCCCGGCGTCATCACGCTGTGCAACCAGATGTTCCCGGTGGGCCATGGCTCGCATGCGACGCCATCAGAAATTGCCGTCACCTATGCGGCTTACCCGGATCAGGTACGCCAGGTAGAGCTGACACCAAAAATCCCGCCGACTGGCCCTATCCTTGATGCCCTCGATTACCGCGCCCGTTTCCCGGATGGCCGCATTGGTGCCGACTCCAGTCTGGCGACGATAGAGCTGGGGCAGCAGATCATCGATACTGCCGTGGCGGGATTATTGAGCGATATCAAGCTGTTTAGTGCAGAACAAAAACCTGCCTGACAGCTGTCACATTGATTCACAAAGCTGCTGAAAAAATCATCAACATTTCCGCACGGAAATCTGGTATTGTTTTCCTCGTGGCTGAGTGCTGATGGAAAAAGTGTGGTCTTTGCATTGCAAAACCTGCCTGCAAAGCCTACTCTGGATTCGTTGTTGCCTAATGTCAAAAATTTGATCAAACACTTGGTCAAAAATTTGATCAAAACGCCTGGTCACGCATAAAAACACCTACCGGAGACATCATGAGACACTTTTTCAAAAGCATCTTCCTGGCTTTATCCTTGTCCCTGCTAGCTCAGGGCGCAGCGTTCGCTGCTGAACATGCCACAGCACAAGAAGCGACTGACATGATCAAAAAAGTCATCGCCTACTATAAAGCCAATGGCCCTGAAAAAACCTATGCCGCAGTCAACGACCCAAAAGGGCAATTCATCTACAAGGATTTGTATGTGTTTGCCGGCACGGTCAAACCCGGCGGCGTGACCCTGGCCCATGGCGGCAACTCTAAATTGCTGGGCAAACCCCTGGGTGAATTGCGTGATGGCGATGGCGTTTTCTTCGTCAAGAAAATCAATGAAGTGGCGGGTAGCAAAGAAGGCAAAGGCTGGGTTGACTACAAATGGCCAAATCCTGTGACCAAGGCGCTGGAACAAAAAAGTACCTATGTAGAACGGGTAGACGAGATTTATTTTGCCTGCGGCATCTATAAATAAAAGACAGCAGCACCGTTTTTATCTTGCCGATGTTCTGCTTTTGTTCTGTTTTGCATTTGCGTCGTGTTTGTATTACCAAGCTTCCTGCTGCCAGACTGGTCGTGATATTTTGCGGCGCGACCAGTCGCAGCAATCAAATCCCCTTCGCTGTGTGATGGTAAAATATGGCCCGGCCAAGCCACGGCCCGATTGTTTGTGTTCTTTTACCTCTCTGTTCCATCCTGATCTGCACGCGCTTTGACTGCGTATATCCAGTCCAGATTTACGGGACATATTTACCCTCAATTTTTTTACCATTTATTTTTATGCCATATATCGGAGCAGGTTTTCATTTTCTCATCGCCCTGTTTTTTGCAGTACACGCAATGCGTAACAGACGCGAGATGTACTGGCTGATGATTTTATTCATGTTCCCCTTGCTGGGCAGCGTAGTGTATTTCTTTGCGATCTATCTGCCGGAGTCACGTCTGGAGCGCGGCATGCGCAAGACCGTGATCGCTGCCGCTAAAAGCTTGAATCCTGGCCGCGAACTGCGTGAAGCGCAGCAAGCCTTTGATCTGGTGCCGACAGCACAAAACCAGATGCGTCTGGCAAATGCCTATCTGGATGCCGGTGATACTGCCAAGGCAGTGCAACAATATGACATCTGCCTGCAAGGGCCTTTTGCCAGTGACGCCGTCATCCGTATGAATGCCGCAGAAGCAAAGATCCTGCATGGACAAGCTGATGAGGCCATCACTTTGCTCGAGGCAGTACGCAAAGACCAGCCCAATCACAGGCCAGAACAGCAAGCGCTGTTGCTGGGCAAAGCCTATGCCAGCGCCAGCCGCCAGCAAGAAGCTGGCGCTACCTTTGCCGACGCCGTAGCCCGCTTTGGCAGCATGGACACCCGTGTTGAATATGCAGTCTGGGCCTTGCAGGCAGGTGAGCAAGGTATCGCCGATGCGCAATACGCAGAAATCCAGCAAAACATGAGACACTGGAACAGCGATACCAAAGCCATGAACCGCGACCTGGTCAAGCGCCTCAACAGCGCTTTTGCTGGTCGCAAATGATGGGTGTCAGGTACGCCGTGCGCACCATTTTTAAAAATACGATTGCTGTTTATCAAAAACCGCTCGCACGGCGCAACCTGCCAGACTACTCACCTCAATAAAATTACACTGACAGCCAGCATCAGCATGACCCACACCAGCCTGCTGCGGCCTGTGATGAGGCTGAGTGCGATCAGTGCAACGCCAAAGGCCAGTGGATAAACACTGTGCAGATTGGCTGAGAATATGGCGCATAAAAAGAGCTGGAAGGCTGCGCTGAATATTTTGCCGTAACGGCGACCGTTGACTTTACTTTGCTCTGCGATGGTGTAGTTGTTTGCGTCTTCATTGCTGGCGGCTTTTTGCTCTCTGGCCTCTTTAGCGCCAGATGCAGCAGCTTTCTTTTCTTCTTTCGCGGCTTGCTTGACAGCCTTCTTCTCTTCCGCCACTTGCTGTGCCGTTTGCTCCAGAACAGGTGCGGCGGCTTCCTGCACCTGCCACCAGTCGAGGCCGTTTGCTCTTTGCGGCGTCTTGCCGCTGGCAACTTGCTGGCGTAGCGTTGGTCTTGCGGTGCGTGCAGGTGAAGATGCTTGTGCTGCGTGTTGCGCACGCAATGTCTTGATGCGTTGCAGCCATGGCTTGCCTTTTATCGGGTTGACCATGCAGACATAGCGGGCATAACCTTCCAGCGCACCCAGCACATCGGTATTGCCGTTCCAGTGGTAACCAGCCGGGCCATTCTTTTCTACCTGGTGCAAGGTGGCGCGGAAGCGGTGCAGGGTCTTGGCATCGATAGTCGGGCTATGATTGACGACGATGCCGGTGACCTCCTGCTTTTGACTGTGCCGCATGATGTGCTGCTTGTCGGGATGCAGGGTGAAACCTTCATCAGCGATGATTTGCTTGACGCGCCACAGGAGTTTGCCAACAGGTGGGCGTTCTTTTTGCTTGCTGGAAAACGTCAGGTCATCGGCATAACGGGTGTACACAAAACCCAGCTTGGTCGCTGCGGCATGCAGGCGTTTATCGAGGGTGTGGCACAAGATATTCGTGATCATGGGGCTGGATGGCGCGCCTTGTGGCAGGCTGCGTTTTTTACCCGCGACAAAATATTTTTGCTTGTCTACCCGTACTTCTTCTGTCGCCTGTTCAGTACACAGCAAACCCAGCAGGGTCGCAATCTGGTCGCCATAACCCAGGGATTTGAACACGCCTTTGACGCGTGGATATTCTATGCTGGGAAAAAAATCTTTCAAATCCAGATTGATGACCACGGCTTGCCCCACATGCGGCAAGGCATTGCTGAGGATGGAATGTTGCGGCAAGAAACCATGTGCAGCAGGATGGCAAGGCACCTTGGCAAGGATATGATCCAGCACCCAATACTGGCAACGCTTGAGGCGCGGCATGGGGGCAGAGATAAAACGCTGGCCGCCGGTCTTTTTGGGAATCGCGAAGCGTTGATAGTGGCTGACCTGGCTGACCTTGCGCTGGAAACTCATGAAGCGTAATTCCGCCAGCGGTATGCCGATCGCGGTTGCCAGGTCCAGGGACTTTTGCAGTGCAGGTAATTGATAACGGGCCAGCTTGTCCGTGTTCGTGCTGGTGTAGTTCAAGCCCGTGGAAACGCCTTCACCCAGATAGCCAATATCGTTCTTGCGTTTTTCTTGCCAGGCCAGTGCCCTGGCGTGCCGCAATTGTGCATGCTTTTGTTTGGTCAGTTCGCGTTTTTCTTTGGCTGCCGCCATGCGTTGCTTGCGCATGTCGCGCAGGGCAGCCTTGGGGTCCTGGACACGGCGTAACTGGGCCGTCAAGTCATTCAACTCTTTACTGAGCTCTGCTTCACGCGTGATGAGTTCGTCGGTCACAGATGGCTTGCCACTGTCGGCAGGCCAGAAGCCAAGACGGCGCATCTCTTGCAAGACCACGGCATCTTTGGTGGTCGTGCGCAGGTGGGCATACAATTCATCGCGCGTCATCTGTGACAAGGGTTTGTCAGATGCGCTCTGTGCAGACGGTTGCTGTTGTTGTGTCATGACGCTGGTCTCTGTTTTCTTTTTGCCCGCTGATATCAACAAAATATCAGCAAGTACAAAAAGAATTCACGTTTTCCAAATAAACCAAAAACGGTGAGCCAGACAAAAGAAGGGAAAGCGGCAGGAAGCTCATCGAAGAGCCTTCAGACTGAGAGGCTCCACTCGACGCCGGAAACGACTACCGGCGTGATGGGGTTCACGGAATCCACATCGTCATCACGCCGGTAGTCGTTTCCGGCACAGTGAAGAGAAACTCAGTGATGCATAGCTAAGCAAAAAACATGGATGGCGATACACCATCCGGATTGCAAGAGCCTTCCTGCCTGCACTTATTCTAATGTCCTGCTCACCTCCTGTAAATAACTACGATGTAAAAACTTGTAATCAACAACTCACTTGCTATTGGCCACTTGCCTGATCGCCAGCATATGCTCACAAGGCCCGCGGAACATGCGGTTGCGCACGTAGTAATCGCAACTGCAATTGCCGTCCACCAGTCTGTCATCATTGTCCAGCCTGATCATGGTCTTGCTGAGTTTCTTGGTGTTCGTGATACTGGCGCTGACGCTGGCTTTCCATTCGATGCCACCACCGGCTACACGGGCAGACTGCAAATCGAGCAAGAGGTTTTTGTGTACGAGCTGCGCGGCCAGAGCTTCACGTTCGCTGGCGAAGCGCAGGCTGGCGACATTGATGGGTTCGCGCACCAGATCGCGCCAGCGGGCTACCTGATCAACGGCGTCATACACCACGCGGCCTGCCTGCATGAGGCCGGTCAGGGCAGATGCCACGAGCTTGCTGTCGAGCTGTAATTGCTGTGCCAGGCTGGCGGTGCTGGCTGACCATTGAGACGACAAGGCATGTGCCACGGCTTGTGCCGTCGTGTCATCAACATCAAGACGCGGTGCCAGCAAATCAAATTGCCCGGCACGTGACCAGTCATTGGCTGTCCAGCCGGATAATCCGAGTGTGTAATCCATGTCAGGCAGATGGGCGATCCAGAAGCTGGGCAAACCTGTGCCCATGAGCATGACGCTGAACTTGTCGGCAACAGCAATCAGGCGTTCCAGCGTCAGCAAGCGGCGACGCCCCCATATCCTGACCTCGGCTGCTTCTTTGCCGGTGAAGACAGAACGCTGGCACACTAGCTTGATGCCCCAGGGCTCAAACAGCATGGTGATGGGCTGGCCTGGCTCAAGGATGAAACGTATCGAGCGTGGCCCTACCCGCTCAGTCTTGCGGCGCAGGATGTGGCAGATGCTGTGCACATCCATGGGGTGCAGCTCCAGCTTGTGGGCAGGCATGGACATGGCAGTGCTGACTTGCAAGAAGCCGCGCATCCAGCTGTCAGGCAAATCTATCTTGGCTTCATGGTATTGCTCATCATGGCCGGTCTGCACTTTGAAACCATCTGACTGGATTTCAAAGCGGGTTTCTTTATAGGCGCGTATCTTCTGGAATTCATCATACAGGGCTGACGAATAATCGATATTCGTAGTACCGCAGGCAAATTCACCCAGATGCTTGAAGACATTGTGGCGGCAACTCAGGCTGGCATAAGTCGATTCATCACGGCTGAAGCATTCAAAGAAAACCTTATCGGGATGCACGGTGATGACAGGGTCAAGCACTATCCACATGTCGCGGTTTTCTTTGTACAGGTAATCAAAGTATTCTCGCTGCGCCTTGTAGAAAGGCTGCATGAGACTATACTTTTGATTCTGCACCTTGGTGAGTTCTGCACGCAAGGGCGTGATTTTTTCACGCAGTTCTTTTTCTTGCGCCATGAAATCTGCCAGCAAGCTGGCTTCATTTTCTGCCAGCCAGGCGAAGTAGGCTGTCCTGTCCTTGGGCTGGGTGCGCAGGTCAGACACCACCACATCATGCATGGCACTGATGGCTTCGCGGTAAGCCAGCGCCAGCGTGGGTTGCAGGGTGGCCGCAAAATACGTGGGTGTACGCAAAGTATCCGGCGCAAACTGCATATTGGTGGCAGTAGCGCTGTCATTCACCTGGCTATTGCCAAAATAGCGGTATTCAAACTTCATACAGACTCCGCAGAAATAGTGGCTGCATCCTTGTGCAAGCGTGGGGCAACAAGTTGCATGGGCCAGTCATTTGATTCAGCCAGTGCCGGATATGCAGCCTGCAATTGCGTCAAACCCAGGATGTATTGCGCCTTGTCCTGTATCGCCACGGTCAATACCTGACGCGTGAAAATCTGGGCAACAAATTGCGCATGGTCTGCGGACAGCAAACCCTGGTCCTGCAAGAAGCGGATCACGCGGTTCTTGACCGTGCGCGCCTTGTTCACATGCGACAGCACACTGAGGAAGTAAGGACGCAGTTGTTGAAGATGCTGAAGTGCTGCCTGTATATCAGCATATGTCTGCACACCTTGTTCCAGCCACTGGCTGACAAATAACTGCATGTTGGCTGATGGATGCTGGGCGAGGCTCAATACATATTCGGCGGCATCTTCCACGCGGAAGTGACGGGTGATCAATTGCCTGCCCAGTCTTTGTATCGCAGCTTGCTGATGGTCGCACAAGGCCAGCAACTGACTCAGCGACCATTCCTCAGCACTGATATGGCGGGCAAAATAATCTGCCGCAAAAGAACGGGTTTCTGGCCAGCGGGTATCAAGTATGCGCAGTGCATCATTGAGGTTTGCACGCACCTCAGGCACATGCTGGCTGAAGTAATGTTGGGCACGCAGCCGCACTTGCAAGATGGTGTGCCTGCCCAGCAGAGCCCATTGCAAAACTGACAGACTGGTAGCCAATGCACCATTCACCTGTATCAGCAACATGGCACCCAGTTCCTGCGCCCCCTTGCTGCGTGCCTGCAACAGACGCCATTGCATATCCACAGGCTGGGCCAGTGTCGCCGCCTGCAAAGGGCCACTGCACCAGTTGATGATGTCAGCATGCACACTCTCTTCACCATCGGCATTATCACTACGGAAAATGACGTCGATAAAGTGTGCCAACAGCTTTTCGGCAAAGACGGTGTCATTAGCGAGTTGCGTAATCACCGGCGTCATGGCTGCCCGCACACGCGCATCCAATGCTGTTGCCAGCGTGGCGACGAGATCAGGTTGCTGGCGCAATACATCGGCGGGCAAGGCAGCAAACAAACGGCTGCCCAGGCTTTGCCTGCCGGGGTCTGCATCCTGCAATAAATCCCTTAGTGTCAGCGGTGAGACATGGGCGATGCCTGCCGGATGGGCCAACAAGATATCTGTCGCGAGTGCCTGCTGCCAGAAGTTGGTCGCCTGCAGCAAATCACACCAGACAGCAATATCCTGGTCCGGCAATTGTGCGACCTGCCCGGCCAGCACATTCTGGATCAGCCATTGCAAGTCATCGCGCAGGGCATCGACCTGGCTTGCGGCCATGGTAGTCTGTCTGGCCCAGATGGACAAACGACTCAGGACGACCTGGCGTGTAGCAGCAGTCGTACCATGTGCCAGCAAGCGGCAGGTTTCACGCACGCGTTGTGACGGACTGGTGATCATCGCCACGATCAAGCCTGCTTCTTGCGCATACAGGTCTGGGGTTTTACTGATAAAGCCAAGCGCAAATTCAGCAGCAGGCGCATAGTCTGTTGCCAGCAAGATCATCAACCAGTCAAGGCTTGGCACTTGTTCGGCAAAGCGTTGTTTGACGACGCTGAAAGCAAATTCCCTGGTCGGCAGGTAAGCGCTTTGCAGCAAGCCTTGCAATTGTTCCAGGCTTAGCTGCTGGCAGTACGCCTGGTTATCCACCAGCGCGCGTGCGGCAAACACATGCACGCCGTGGCACTGGCTGTGCTGCATCAGGTAGAGCAATTTTTCTGGTGCGGCATCCCATAGTTCAGGGAAGGCTTCCTGCCGTTTTGTGCGAGGCGGGTAATCGAGATTATCTGTCGTCGCTGGTATCCACCACTTGAGTGCAGTGCGGCTGGTCTTGACTTCGCTATCATGCTGGTGCACAAGCTGGTTGAATACCATCCAGCTGGCATAGGGAGAGAGGTAACGCAGTTCTGTCGTGTAAGAACGGCTCTGGTAATTCCAGTTAACCAATCTTTGCATGTGCGCCTTTTCTGCATGCGTATCATCGCAGGCGAGCAATACACCGGTTGCCATGCTGGTGAAATCGGCACTTTCCAGCTCACCCAGACGGCGCAGTGTGCGCCAGGTACGACGGCGCAGGTAATCGCGGGTCAGGCTGGAATAGGCGACCCTGGTATTCGGTTTTTTGACTTCATCGGCATAGCTGACGTAACGCCTTTCCAGATACACATAGCTGGTATTGGAACTGAGCAAAAACAGCGGCCAGGCTTTTTCAAAGCGCTGGTGCAGAATGCCAAACATCTCAGCGTCAGCCCTGAATTCTGCAGTCTTGTACAGATGGCGGAAGGCGCGGAATACCAGCAAATTCACAGGCAGGTTGCGCAACTGTTGCAACAGCAAAGGCCGCGCCAATGGCGAGATACTGGCCTGGCCTATCATGTCCAGTTGCTCCAGCCAGTCATCATGACGCCAGTCCTTCCAGGCTTTGGCTGACAGCAAGGCCAGCAAGACTTCATCCATGCCTTTTTGCAAGTCTGCCGCCTGCTGCGCTTTTTGCCAGGCAGTTTGCAAATCAGTTGGCCACTGCACGAGCAAACCCTGCGCATATTGCTGCGCTTCTTCTGTTGTTGCCAATGCCAGCCAGGCTTGCCGCGCCATGTGCTTGACATGCGCATCTTTGGAGCGCTGGCTCAGCTCAAGCATGGCCTGTTTGGCACCGGCATCACCGCAACGGCCTATGGCATAGGCGATGCAGTAATCGAGCATGGCATCGGCACTGCCCAATAATTCGACCAGGCGTGGCACGGCAGCAGGCAGGCGACGCTCGGCTATGCGCCAGACGGTACGCGTGCGCTCTGCCCGCGACATGCCAGACCAGGCACGTGCTTGCAAACGATCAAGCAGGATTTTTTCTTGTCCAGATACCGACGCTGGCTTGCTGATTTTTTGCACCAGGGTTTGCGAAGAATGGCCCCATTGCATGGCATCGCCTTTGGCTTCATCCTGCGTTGCTGGCGTTGCTGGAGTGGCTGATGTAATTGGAATAGCTGGTGGTGCAGACATATCTGCAAAGCCCTGTTCCAGTTTGCTGGCCAGCACCTGTGCATACAGAGTTTCTGCCTGCCCCAGGGTGACAGGGAAAGGTGTCCTGGTGCTTTCCTGCCATTCGGCATCGGGATGGCCTTCACGCACATTAACCAGGTATAAAGGGACTGACCCTTCACTCTGAGGCGCCTCAGACAACTCGATTTCGCAATGCCGCTCTGTGGGCTGCATGCGCACCAGCTTCACCAATTTAATCATGCCCTGCATAGCCATGCTCCGGAAAATGTCGCCAGCCGGAATCGTAAACCTGGTTCAGCATTTCCGGCATCATAAAGCGAAGCATTATGACATCGTTTATATTGCAGGCAATACATACTTACGTTTAGCTACAAAGATGATTTTTCGCTTTTTACACTATGTAATATGCATACAAAATGCACATGCTAGAATGAGTTAAAAGATATCAAAACACCACACAATACTCTTTCCACGAGGAACTTATGCACTATCGTCTGATCAGCCGCAATGAACAAAAAGAAATCGTCAAATCCACCGAAGCAGGTGATGATTTTATGGCCGCAGTCAGCCAGGGTGCGCATTTGCGCCATGAACTGAATGCCGCATATCAAGTCGACCTGATCTCTGTCACCCATGACGGGGAAGAGCACAAACTGGTACAACTCGGCGGATTCATCTGAAGCCGCGCATGAGCCATCAGGATACCGTATTGATTTTGCAGGGCGGCGGCGCCCTGGGTGCCTATCAGGCGGGTGTGTACCAGCAATTGCATGAAGCACAAACGCCACTGGACTGGATCATAGGCACATCCATCGGTGCCATCAACAGCGCACTGATTGCGGGCAATCCACCGGAGACGCGCATCGCCCAATTGCGTGCCTTCTGGGATAGCCTGGCACCCGATGCTGTCAGCCGTGGCAGTTTCTGGCCGACCTTCTCGCCATGGATGAATCTCACCAATAACCTTAATACCCTCAATGCCATTACCCAGGGCGTGAATGGTTTTTTCAAACCACGTTTTGGTGCCGCCTGGGATATCAATGCCAGGGTACCGATAGAAGAAGCCGGTTTTTACGACACATCTCCCCTCAAGGCCACGCTGGAAAAATATGTGGACTTTGATTACCTCAACGATGGCCCGATACGCGTCAGCATTTGCGCCGTCGATATCGACAGCGGCCAGGGCGTGGTGTTTGACAGCAAGCGCGGGCGTCTGGGGCCAGAACACATCATGGCCAGCGGTGCCCTGCCACCCGGTTTTGCACCGGTAAAGATAGGCGAGCGTGCCTATTGGGACGGTGGCGTGTATTCCAATACACCGCTCGATGTCTTCCTGGATGAAGAGAGAAAAGAAGATGCCCTGTGCTTCATGATTGATCTGTGGGACCCGTCAGAGACCCGGCCAGAGTCAATCTCTGCGGCCATGACGCGCTATAAAAGCATACAGTATGCTAGCCGCTCGGCAGAACAGTTATTGATCTACCAGCGCATACAAGACCTGCAGCGTGCCATACGCACACTGACCGAACACCTGCCTGCAGCAGAGCGTAAAAAAGAAGAATTGAAACCGCTGATGGCCATGGGGTGTGATCACACCATCAATGTCGTCCACCTCATCATGAAGGCGCTGCCTGACGACAATTATTTCAAGGATGTAGATTTCAGCATGGCCACCGTGGAAGCCCGCTGGGCCGCCGGCATCCACGATTGCAAACGCGCATTGCGCCACAAGTCATGGCAAAAACCGTTGCCACCGCATGCGGGGCTGGTGATCCACGAATTGCCGCAGGAGTAAATTGATTGATTGTTTGAATAATTTGAATAAACAGATGATGCTTCTTCACACTCGCAAAGGAGTCACACATGTCTGCAAGCAATCGCACTACCTGGGATTTTCTGGCTGATACATATTGGTATGTGACTTACCCTGATCTGCCAGCTTTGCAGTTCTCAGCGGACGACAATGTATTGAGCTGGACGGGTGACCAGACCGTCTGGCATATCTCAGGCTACAAGAACGGTTATTTTTGGGGTGTATCGTCGGCCCTGATGTTTGACCCGGAATCAAGCGGCAGGACGGGGGCACCGCAACAGCGCAGCCTGGTGGGTACAGTAACCGCGAATGGACAGGTGCAAATCAGTTTTATCGGCAATAACCGCTTGCAGGAAACCGTTACCGGTTTTGGTCATATGAGCAAACTCGAAGGGCAATGGGTATTCCAGATGCAGATGACAACATCATCTGGCAACCCGACCCTGCATTGGGCCAACATGATGCAAACCACGGAGGCTGATCCAAGCTGGGAAAATTTACCGGGTGTGAATTGCTCAGTGCCAGACATGCTGGAAGGTGCCAGCTATCCGCAATTTGATGATGCTTAAATATCCCTGCCCCATTTGCAGTGGCAGGGATAAATCTTACACCGTACGCTTGCGCAAATGATGCAGGGCCAGTGCCAGTTGTGTGCCGACGACCGCATTGTTCTTGACCAGCGCGATATTGGTTTCCAGGCTGCGGCCTTCTGTCATTTGCTTGATACGGTTCAGCAAGAAAGGCGTGATGGCTTTGCCTGTAATGTCCATCTCATCAGCCAGCTTCAGCGCCTGCCGGGTGATGCTTTCGATTTCTTCTTTGGGCATGGCAGATTCAACCGGCACCGGGTTGGCAATGACGATGCCGCCGTTTAATCCCAGGTTCCATTTGGCATGGATAAACTCGGCCTGTTGTTCTGCCGTGTCGAGCTGGAAATCTGCCTTGTAGCCGCTGTCAGCGGTAAAGAAAGCCGGGAAGGATGGCTGGCCTACGCTGACGACGGGTACGCCATGGGTCTCAAGATATTCCAGCGTCAGGCCGATGTCGAGTATGGATTTGGCACCGGCACAGACCACGGCAACCGAGGTGCGTGCCAGCTCTTGCAAGTCGGCAGAAATGTCGAAGCTGGTTTCAGCACCACGGTGCACACCACCTATGCCGCCGGTGACAAACACTTCTATGCCTGCCAGTGCAGCGCAGATCATGGTGGCGGCAACAGTGGTTGCACCGAGTTTGTTATTGGTCAGTGCAAAGGCCAGGTCACGACGGCTGACTTTCATGGCGTCGGGCGAGTTGCCCAGCAGTTCCAGTTCTTCGTCATTCAGGCCTATATGGATTTTGCCATTCATGATGGCGATGGTGGCAGGCACAGCACCACCATCACGGATGATTTGTTCGAGCTCACGCGCAGTCTGCACGTTTTGCGGATAAGGCATGCCGTGTGAGATGATGGTGGATTCCAGCGCCACCACGGGCTTGGCCGCCAGGCGGGCAGCGCGGACTTCATCGGATAAGACCAGGTAAGATTGCATGATGTTTCCTTTTTTTTGAATATGGAATGAGTCCATATTTGTCACGTACTAAGCTTCTTCAAAAATAGTCGGGCTGATCGTTGCTGCCACTGTCGCATCGCTTTCCAGCGTCAGTTTGGCCAGCTTCAAGCCATATTCACAGGCCAGGCCCAGATCATCTGGCTGGCGGCATAAAGACCATGCTACACCAGCGGCAAAGGCATCACCTGCACCTGTGGCATCGCGCACGCTGGTTGCTGGCGCGGGCATATGCTGCATGCCATGTTCCGCAGCGCTGGTGGTAAAAGTCACGCCTGCCATTCCCTTGGTGACGATAATGTCCTGCACGCCACGCTGCTGTAGTTGTTTGCAAGCAGCGTCCAGTTCTGCCTGGTTTTGTATGCTGCGTCCAACTGCGGCTGCGAGTTCGCCCTGGTTCAATAACAGCAGGCGCAAGCCATGCAAATCCTGCGGCAGGCGCGCCATCTTGGGTTCAGACACGGCCACCGCCATCAGGGGCATCGCCTGTTGATGCGCTTCTTGCAATAATAAGCCTATGCTATCTGTCGGTAAATTCAAGTCGATGATGGTAAACGCAGCATGGCCGCGCTGGGTCTGGCGGCTGTGCAGGTAATCTGGCGTCAGGGCATCACAGCATTCCATATGCGCCAATGCCAGCACCATATCCCCCTCATCATTGAGCAAGGCAGTATAGCTGCCGCTGTGCATGCCCGTTGCCTGCAGGCTGGCTTTGACATCAATGCCGACGGATTGCGCATGGTCGAGCATGCTGCGCCCGGCAGCGTCGTCACCGACTGCGCACAACAGGCGTGTTGGCATGCCCAGGCGTGCCAGATTCTCGGCAATATTGCGGGCAACACCACCAAAGGCCTCATGCTGGCTGACGGGATTCGAGGTACCCATCTGCACCGGCCCCAGGGTACGCAATTTGCGGTCTATATTCGCCCCGCCTATGCATACAACAGGACGCTGGTCAGGCAAGACATAGGCACGGCCCAGCAGACGTTTTTCGCGTATCAGGGCCGCAATATGCCCGGCCACGGCAGAACGTGACAGACCCAACTGGTCAGCCAGTTCTTGCTGGGAGATAAAAGGCTGGGCTGCGATGAGCTGGTAGAGCTGCTCTTTTTTACTCAGTGCAATAGACATAAAGGTGAAATGCAAATCAAAAAGATTACAAACAATTGTTCTCAACAATAAACAATTGTACATTTCAAGTCAACAACTGTTTGCATCCGTCTGAGATCACCTGGGCTGGAAAGTATCAATAAAATAACAATAATTAACATTAAATATAATCTTTTTATAATTTTAGATAAAAAAATGATAACCTCGCAGATGCAGATACTTGTTGCTGTGCGAGTACCTCTGCAAACCCCGCAATGCATTATTGAAATAAATCATCAGCTTTTAGCACTCGCACATCAAAACAAAATCCAACGAGAGGGAAACCATGAACACGTATGATCGCAAGCAGCGCAAGCCTGCCCACGCAGTGAAACTGACTACCTGCATTTCTTTGCTAGCTACGGCTTGCCTTGGCCCGCTGGCACAGGCGCAAATCCTGCCGTCTGATGCCAAACCAACCTGTACTACCGCTACCCCCGCCAGCCCCGGAGGACCAGCGCCGACACCATTCGCGCAATGGTTTGAACCAGCCGGCGTGCAGCTTAATGGTCTGGTCAAGGCTGCTGATAGTGTGAATTTCCCTGATGCATCGGCGTGCAGCTTTTACCAATGGTCGGAACAGATGTTTTTATGGCTGACCTCACCCACACCCAAGGGGCTTTCCGGTGGCGACTATATCTTCTCTTCTTCGGCTTTCTACGGTGTATCGCCATTGGTCGGCAAAACGCGAAGCTTCATACCGCAACTGACTAAACAGGCGATGAATTTCAGCCCTTTGTTGCAGCAATTGGGGCCGAATAATTTGCCTGTGGCATTTGATAAATCAGGCAAACTGTTTGAAGTCCTGCCACCCAAACTGGCCCCCAATGGCAAGGCCACCACGCTCAACAAGGCTGGCAAAACAGTAGAAGTAGATCATGTTGAGGTTGGTGCGGCTGGCAAGGTCAATCTGCTGACCAAGGCTGGCAAGCAGATTGAGACTGATCTGGTAGCAAACCTGCGGGCACGCCTGCCAAAAAAGCAAACTGCCCTGCTGACTGCGGCAAGTACAGACGGCAATATCGTGCAAAGCTTCAAGAACGGTGCCAAGGGCGGCCTGATTTTCCTGGACGCAGCTGGTAACCAGGTCGACATGACCATAGGCCAGGCGGGTGGCAGCAATGTGCTGGTCGCACAAAACGGCTCGCTGGTGTATTACTCGATTGCAGCCAATGATTTGTTTGCCTACTTCCTGACGCAAAGAAAACCAAATGCACCAGCAGACCTGAAGTATCCGACTACCGCACAAGAATTGGCCGACGTGGTTGCCTATGCGAAGAAAATGGGCCTGCGCGACCTGGCTGCACCAGAAGCACTGGCAGTTGAAGTCAAGCTGGCATGGATAGAAACCACGGGTTTTGACGAAGCGACCAAAAAGAAATTCATCATCATTGATGCGGAAGTACCTGACATCAGCATCAACCAGCCAGCGTCGCTGAAACAGGGAACAGTCAAAAACAAAAAAACCAAACTGGCGCTGGTTGGCGTACATGTGGTCGGTAGCGCAAAGGGTAATCCAGAGTTGATCTGGGCGAGCTTTGAGCACATGGACAATACGCCCAATGCCGAATACAAATACATCGATGTCAATGGCGCAGAAAAACTGGTGCCGCAAAACACCAAGGGCAAATGGCTATTCAGCCAGGACGGCGCAAGCGGTCCTTTCAACCAGGCCCTGTACAAGGCATCCGGCAATACCATCACCTGCAACGACACAAGCGTGAAACCTTGCGTTGTCAAACCCAATGACACCATACGCTGGAAACCCTGGGGAGCTGCCGCTGACCAGAACCCGCGCCAAGCTGACCCTACGCACGCTGGCCCGGTTATCACCCCGCCTGAATCCAACACTGACCTGTTATCCATCAACAGTAGCGTCATTTCACAACTGGCAGCTGGTGATGTACGCAAGAATTACCTGATGATAGGCTCAACCTGGACCACCGGTGGGCGCGCCCCGGATTCAGACAAACCACCAGCCACGGCAATCAACCAGGTGGGCACCAGCAGGCTGGCCAATACCACTATGGAAACCGTGCATCAGGGCTCCAACATCAACTGGGCAGGCGGTACCAATTGCTTTAGCTGCCACAAGAGCAATACTGTCACCGTTAGTCATATCTGGCCTGATCTGAATCCTTTGCCAAAAACTTTGTTGAAGACCAAAACCAAGTAAAAACCAGGCAAGCTGATTAAGCCAACAGTAGTTACCAACAAAAAAACCGCAGACTTTAAAGGTCTGCGGTTTTTTCTTTCTTGATCTATTTCGCTTTGATCTATTTCAACCCCGCCAGCCACACCAGCTTGCTTTGACAGTGCAGGCATTCTGAGATTTGTACTTCACTTTGTATTACCGGTATCGCCAATATAGGTCAAATAAACTGCTCCGTATGTTCGTCAGCGTACGGATGCACCGCTTTATTGCGCGCATGCTGTGTCTGCATTGCGATATCTGTGCTGGCGCTGCCTGCATGTAGGTGGGTGTCAGCATCGCTCCTGAAGCTATTGTAATTTCCGAATGTTAATCATTTTTTTTAATCACCTAAGGCACCCCATGAAATTTTCCATACTCATTTTGACACTCGCTGGCGTAATGGCAACAAGTGCCTGTGACCGTCAACCTGCGCAAGTTGCTGTGCCGGTTGCAGTTCCAGTACCGGTCGCTGTCCCTGGCCCTGCTGGTGCACCCGGTGCCACTGGCGCTACTGGTGCCACTGGCGCAACAGGCACGCCTGCTTCTGTAGGTGCCACTGGCCCCGCAGGTGCTGATGGCATGCAAGGCGCAACGGGTGAAAAAGGTGCGCCAGGCTATGACGGCCAAAAAGGTAAAACGGGCGAACCCGGCAAACCAGGCGACACTATCGTCGTCTTGCCACAGAAGTAAATCCGCAGGCAAGCATGTGCTCGTCTTTGCTATGGCATTGATGAACACATGTTTGCCACCTCATCGTCTTTTTTAAAGGTAAATCATGGTTCAGCTCATCAATCTTATTATCTACCTTGTCGTGTTCGGCCTGGTGTGGTGGCTGGTAGGTTTTCTGCCCTTGCCTGCTCCGGTGGCACAAGTAGTGCGCGTGTTGTTCATCGTCTTGCTGATCGTGATTGTACTGTCTGCATTTGGTATCTTGCCTGGCATACATATGCCACAGTTACGCTGGTAGAATTCATCAATCGCCCTGCTCTGCTTATTCTTTTTTTTCTGCGACACGAGCGCGCTGCCATTCAATCGCTACTGCCACCAGAAAAAAGCCCACAGTGACCGCCAGCAATTTGAACATGATATCCACATCAAACTGCTTGCTGCGGTAAGAGGCAGCCGCCGCGATCATGGCAGCGGCGCAGAGTATGCGCATGCCTTGGCGCTTATAGGCTGCCCGGCATAAAGATAGAAATTTATTACCTGTATCGTTGCTCATGAATTTGTTGATGCAAGTCGTGGGACTGCGATTCTAACAGTGCCAGGCAAACGGCAGTTGAGAGCTTGCGTGCTTGCTGGGCAAGCGCCGTCTTGCTTCCCGCTATCTGGCAATTGCCTTTCGCAACGCTGCCCGCGCCAGCAAGCGGGTAGAGTCCAGTGTCGGCAGACTGGAATTGTCGTCATTGACGATCAAGGGTAGCTCTGTGCAACCTAGTATCACTGCATCGCAGCCATCGTCTTTGAGCCTGTCTATGATGGCGAGAAATTCGCGCACACTCTCTGGCTTGATGATGCCGCACACCAGTTCATCCATGATGATGCTGTTCAAACGCACCCGGTCTTTTGCATTTGGCAATGCAAAATCCAGGCCCTTGTCACGCAAAACGGCTGGATAAACCTCACTGCCCATGAGCCAGTTTGTGCCTGTGATACCCACACGGCGATAACCACGGTGCACCGCTGTGGCCGCGACTTCTTCGGCGATGTGTAACCAGGGCAAAGGTGAAGCAGCCTGCACCAGATCAAAGGCCAGGTGAATGGTGTTGTCAGGACATATCAAAAAATCTGCCCCCGCCCCCGCCAGTTTGCGTGCTGAAGCCAGCATGAGCTCGGCCACACCTTGCCTGTTGCCACGTTCAAGACAATCCACATACAAAGCCAGCGAGGGCGTATGCATGCTGACTTCTGGATGGGCGTGCGGCCCCATCAAGGCAGCCCCTTCTTCACAGATGGTACGGTAACAAAGCGCCGCCCCGGCGGCGGAGCAACCGACTATTCCTATGTGCAAGCTCATGCTGATGTCTCCTGTGTTGATCATGAATCACATAGTGCCGGAACCAGGTTTTTGCAAGCCTGGACAGATGCTTTCTTTCATGCCCGCAAAGCCGTTCCCTTGTGCTTTAGCCAGACGCGGCGCATGTCGCGGGCGGAACCAAAACCGGCGATGTCGGCGATCTGTTCCATGGAGCGATTAGCTTGCGCCAGCAGTGGTTCGACCTGTGACAATTGCATTTGCTGCCTGTAATCCAGCGGGCTGATGCCGACATGGTTTTTAAACAAGCGGGCCAGATGACGTTCGCTGAGGCAGGCAATGCGCGCCAGTTCCTGCATGGGCCAGGCTTGCGCCGGGTCTGCAGCAATGGCGTCCTGCACGCGGTGTATGGCAGGATGCAAATGATTGCGGTGCGACAGATAAGGTGACAATTGAGGCGAGGCGGCGTCACGGCGCATCCATACCACCATTTCACGCGCTACATCCAGCGCCAGCCTGGGGCCGGCACTCTGGCTGACCAATTCCAGCACCAGGTCTACACCCGTGGTGACACCGGCAGAACTGGCGACATTGCCATCAATGACGAAAACCCGGTTCTCTGCGACGATGGCTGCAGGTGCAACTGAGCACAGACCCGCTACCAGGCTGTGATGCGTTGTGCATGTCCGGCCATCAAACAAACCGGCACGCCCGGCCAGCAAGGCGGCTGAGCAGATAGTCACCAGCATGACTCCGGGATGCAGCACCTCGCGCAACCAGCGCATGGCGGCAACGGCTGCCGGGGTTTGCAGGTTCCTGTCCGCATCAGACAAGCCTGGTATCACAAGCCATGCACCGTCTGGCAATTCAGCGGGCAATGCAGCCAGGCCAGGCGTGGACATGCCCAGGGAATTGCAGGGCGCGGATTCAGGGCCGACGAAGTGCAGATCAAAACTGAGACGGAAGCGATTCGCCAGCCGCAAGGCTTCGGCTGGCCCGGCAAATTCCATCAGTACAAAGCCGGGCAAAAGCAGGAAGTAGACGGGGATGGAGGTAGTAGCTGTTTTGTTCATGCGGCAGACATCTTTAAGGTTTATGTATGTTCCATGCCAATTGACTATCATCTCATCAGCTTGATGCAAGCTGCGCCGCTTCAAAACCTGCCAGCACTTCATCAACTGTGCGTATGCGGGCAAAGCGCTGATGTAGTACCAGCTCAGTCCTTTCCCTGATTTCACTGGCGGAATACAGCCTGCCACCAGTATGCCGGTGTGCCGTGGTATAGCTGGCCTCGGTGACGAAATCAATTTCAAAACCCAGATCGCAACCATGCCGGGCCGTGGTTTCACAGCAGCGTTCCATGCGCATGCCTGAGATGATCAGGCGACGGATACCCTGCTCTGCCAGCCATTCGCGCAATGCTGGTTCCATCAGCGCGCTGTTGACATGCTTCTCTATCGTCAGGTCTGCATAAGGATCACTCCCCTCCATGCAGCGCACCAGGCCAGAGGCCAGTGAAAAATGGGCATCACCTTCCACATGAAAAATGCGTATGACCGGCACACCAGCGAGGCGCGCCCCCGCAATCAGGCGATTTTGCGCCTGCAGATAAAAGGGCAGCTCATCCTCTGACCAGTTGAGGGTATGACGAAATGATTCCTGCACATCGATCACCAACAGCACCTGGGACATATTTTACCTCCTTCATTTATAGTGAAGTCGGTATTTAATCATTGGTGGATGTGGCAAACACTGCTGTTTCCGGCTCAATATAGGACGGATACGGACATCATGCCCGACTACCCTTGAGCTCGCATTCAGTATGGGTGCCTGGGTATCCAGTGAGCAAAACCCCTGGCTTTGGATAGTACTCCAGCAATTCAGGCATCCCTGAATCTCATGCTTCATTTGACAAGCCCAAGGGACAGCCCCACAATCAGCGCGCTTTAGCATATTTGCGCCTTATTTGTGTCCCGTTTGCGTGCCATTTATAGCCAGCATGACAATTTTTAATGATTGGTCAATCTGGTGCAATGCAGCAAATTCTCACTCTGAAGATGCCAATAAAACAGACTTAAAACAATATTCATACTATGGTTGCCTGCCCGCCGCGATTTTGCACAAATTTTGACCAAAAAATCAGATTGCGCTTGACGTTAAACAGGCTCCATAGTTAAATACGAAATCGATTGCGCAAACGATTGCGCGACAACTTTTTACCGAGAATAAGCATCATGAAGCCACGCATTACTGTAGTCGGCAGCGTCAATATGGATCTGGTTTTTCGCACGCCGCGCATGCCGGCTGTGGGTGAGACCCTGCATGGTCATGAATTTTGTCAGATTCCCGGTGGCAAAGGGGCCAATCAGGCCGTCGCCGCTGCCCGCCAGGGTGCGCAGGTCAGCTTTATCGGTGCGGTGGGCGATGATGGTTTTGGCAGTTTTTCGCATGATTGCCTGGCTGCCGAGGGCATGGACCTGACCCACCTGGCACGCGTAGCTGGCGTTGCTACAGGCGTGGCTGGCATTCTGGTAGAAGATGGCGGCGACAATAGCATCGTCCTGGCAGCAGGTGCCAATGCCACACTGACGGCAGCGCAGGTCGAAGCTGCTACCGCCGTCATCGCTGGCGCACAATTGCTGGTTTGCCAGCTTGAAACCCCACTGGCCACGGTCACCCGCGCAATAGAAATCGCCCGCGCCCAGGGTGTCAAAGTGATTTTGAACCCGGCCCCGGCACAAGACCTGACAGATGCCTTGCTGGCCCAGGTCGATTACCTTATTTTGAATGAAACTGAAGCTTCACAACTGAGTGGCATCACTGTGACAGACCAGGCCAGTGCCAAAACCGCATCGGAACAAATCTTGCAACGCGGCACAGGCACAGTCTTGCTGACCATGGGTGAGCATGGTGCCCTGATCACTGAGAGCACTGGCAGCCAGTTCATCCCGGCAGTCAAGGTTGATGTGGTAGACACCACCGCTGCAGGCGACACCTTTGTAGGCGCTTTTGCGGTTGGTCTGGCAAATGGCCTGAGCGTGATCGATGCCAGCCGTGAAGCGCAATACACGGCAGCGCTGACTGTCACCAAACTGGGTGCACAGACATCCATACCGCAGCGCCAGCAAGTGCTGGACTTCATGGCGGTCAGGAAGGCCGCTTGATAAGCTAAGAGGCTAAAAAAATACGAATTACGACCAGGTGCCGTCAAAAATGGCACCAAAATTGGGCGCAGGCAGCAAATCATGCCCGGCCACCAGCACGAACACTGTTTTTGATAAAATTTCGCCCGCGTGGCTGAAACGAAATGTCTGCACCATGTTAGGCTTGCACAGGCTTTCAAGTCTGGCTTTGATTTGTATCCGGGTCAGGCTGTGGCAGCAAAAGAAACATGGTTTTTTATTTGGGCGCTGCATGCTCTTTGTGAGCACAACAGCACAACGACATCTGATGAAGGAAATTTCATGAAACTCAAGCAAATCTGCCTGTCCCTGGCGACCCTGATGGCTGTCGGCGGCGCGGCCAGTGCTTATGCTGCAGACCTTAAATTTGCAGTAATCTATGACGCAGGCGGCAAGTTTGACAAGTCCTTCAACCAGTCAGCATCCGAAGGCGCAGAGCGTTTCAAGAAAGAAACCAAACTCAACTACATCGAAGTGCAGGTCGCCAGCGACACCCAGACTGAGCAAGTCTTGCGTAATCTGGCCCGCAAGAATGTAGACCTGATCGCCGCCATAGGCTTTGCCCAGGCGCAGGCAGTACAGAATATTGCCAAGGAATTCCCAAAAACCAAGTTCGTCCTGATCGACGGTATTGCTACTGGCGACAACGTCAGCTCTGTCCTGTTCAAGGAACAGGAAGGTTCTTACCTGGTGGGCGTGGCAGCAGCGATTGCCAGCAAATCCAAAAAAGTCGGTTTTGTAGGCGGCATGGATATCCCGCTGATACGCAACTTTGCCTGCGGTTATACGCAAGGTGCCAAAGCCACCGAAGCCAAGATTGATGTCGTACAAAACATGGTCGGCACCACCACTGCGGCCTGGAATGACCCAGCCAAAGGTGGCGAGCTGGCACGCGCCCAGTTTGAACGCGGCGTTGATGTGATTTTTGCAGCAGCCGGTGGTAGCGGGATGGGCACTTTGCAAGCCGTCAAGGAAAAAGGCAAGCTGGGCATAGGTGTTGATTCCAACCAGAACTATATGCACCCAGGCAGCATGCTGACTTCCATGGTCAAGCGCGTAGACCAGGCCATTTATGACAGCTTCATGCAGTTAAAAAATGGCAACTGGAAAGGCGGCACCCAATACAAGGGCCTGAAAGAAGGCGGCGTCGATTGGGCACTGGACAAGGATAACCGCGCTGTCGTCAGCGCTGACATGGAAAAACGCGTCAACGCAGCCAAGCAAGACATCATCAGCGGCAAGGTCAAGGTTGTTGATTTCCGCGAAGGCAACAAGTGCCCGGTCTGATGCCGGGTAGTCATTGACCAGATTTGTTTTGGATTTTTTTTATCCAGGGCGCAAGTGTCTGACATGGATACGATGCGCCCTGATTGATGTTTAAGCCCTTGCACACCGCCATTTAAAGAAACACTCAAGTATGCAGCCAGCAGTCGAATTTCAGCAGATCTCCAAACGTTTTGGCGCGGTACAGGCCAACCGTGATGTGAGCTTTTCCATTGCGCCGGGTTCCATCCATGGCGTGATTGGTGAAAACGGCGCAGGCAAGTCCACGCTGATGAGCATACTGTATGGCTATTACCGCGCCGACAGCGGCAAGCTGCTCATCAATGGCGCAGAACAGCATATCCGCAACAGCCAGGAAGCCATCAACCTGGGTATAGGCATGGTGCACCAGCATTTCATGCTGGTCGAGAACATGACGGTGCTCGACAATGTCATGCTGGGCACGGAAGGTGGCTTTCGCCTGAAACCCAAACGCCATGAAGTCGAAGCCAAGTTGCGCGAAATCTGCAAACGCTATTCGCTCGATGTAGACCCACTGGCGACGATACAGGACTTGTCTGTCGGCGTGCAGCAAAGGGTGGAAATCCTCAAGCAGATTTACCGCAGCGCCAATATCCTGATCCTTGATGAGCCGACCGCCGTCTTGACGGTGCAAGAGGCCGCTTCGCTGTTTGAAGTGCTGCGCCTGTTCAAGGAACAGGGCAAGACCATTATCCTGATCACCCACAAGCTGCAAGAAATTTTAGAAATCACTGACCAGGTCACGGTCATGCGTGCAGGCACCGTCATTGGTTCTGTCGCCACGGCAAATACCACGACCACCCAGTTGGCCGAGATGATGGTGGGTCGCCCCATCGTCACCCACTTGCCACGTGCTGCCTATGCGCCGGGCGAGACGGTGCTGGAGGTCAAGGACCTGAACCTGGTGAATTCGCAAAAAGTCAGCCTGTTGAAGAACGTCAGTTTCAATATCCGCGCTGGTGAAATCGTCGCGATTGCCGGTGTTTCTGGCAATGGCCAGAGTGAATTGCTGGAAATTTTAAGCGGCATGCGCCTGCCCACCAGTGGCAAGCTGCAAATGCAGGGCAAGGACTTGCCCTTTGCTGGCCGCAAGGATGCCGACGGTTTGCCTGCCACTTTCCGTGATCTGGGCATAGCCCATGTGCCAGAAGACCGCTTGCGTGATGCCGTCATCAAGAATTTCTCGGTGATGATGAACAGTTTTTTGGGTTACCAGAAAAAGCTGGGCAAATCCTTTGGTTTGCTCGATTACAAAAGCATTTTGAAAAATTGTACAGACTTGCTGGCCAAGTTTGATGTGCGCCCGGCAGACCCGCATCTGCGTATCGCCCTGCTGTCTGGCGGTAACCAGCAAAAAGTGGTGATGGCGCGCGAGATTGCAGCGAATCCAAAACTGATGCTCGTCGGCCAGCCTACCCGTGGTGTTGATATAGGCACGATAGAAAGCCTGCATACCCGCCTGCTGGCAATGCGTGATGCCGGTATTGCTATTTTGCTGGTATCGGTAGAACTGGAAGAAGTACGCGCCCTGGCTGACCGCATCCTGGTCATCTCCGGTGGTGCCATCACGGGTGAATTGAAGGCAGAAGAATTTGATGCGACCGAGATAGGTTGCCTCATGGGTGGCATACATACTCATTGATATGCATTGATGTGCATTCCCCCATTGAGCCGTAATTAGATTATTGCAAGAACAAGCAAATACAGACAAGCACAGACAAGCGACCAAACCAAGATGAATCAAGCCGACCTCCCACGCTGGGCCACCGCATTTGCCCTGCCGCTGTTAAACCTGTTCTCCGCCTTACTGGTCGCGGCGGGTGTGATTTATCTGCTGGGCGAAAGCCCGATAGAATCCCTGAGCATCCTCATCAACGCCGCAGTGCTGAACCCTGAAGGCCTGGGTTACACCCTGTTTTATGCAGCGACCTTTATCTTTACTGGCTTGTCAGTGTCAGTAGCCATGCAGGCCGGTTTGTTCAATATCGGCAGTGAAGGCCAGATGTATGTCGGTGGCCTGGGTCTGACCCTGGTCTTGCTGTGGCTGGATTCGTCCCTGCCAGGCTGGATGCTGATACCTTTGGCGATGCTGGGCGCGGCTGTATTTGGCGCGGCCTGGGCTTTTTTGCCGGGTTACTTGCAAGCCAAACGCGGCAGCCATGTCGTAGTGACGACCATCATGTTCAACTTCATCGCTGCCAGTTTGATGAATTATGTGATCGTCAGCTTCCTCATCCCTGCTGGCCAGCAAAACACTGCCAGCCGCGTGTTTGCCGATGCCTCATGGCTGCCCAAGCTGAATGGCATTTTGCCTGTGCTGGGTGAAACACCGCTGAACATCAGCTTCGTGCTGGCGCTGGTGGCACTGGTGATTTATGGTGTGGTCGTCTGGCGCACGACCTGGGGTTACCAGTTGCGCGCTACTGGTTTGAACCAGCATGCGGCGCATTACGCAGGCATCTCCATCAGCAAAACCATTATTGTGACGATGATGATATCCGGTGCGCTGGCTGGCCTGGCGGCAGTCAATTCTGTCATGGGTTCTACCCACTATCTGAACCTGAACTTCCCTGCCGGTGCCGGTTTTATCGGTATCGCAATTGCCCTGATGGGGCGTCAGCATCCGGTGGGTATCTTGCTGTCGTCCATCCTGTTTGGCGCATTGATACAGGGTGGCTTTGATCTGTCGCTGGAAAAAGCCAATATCCCGCCTGAGACCTTTATCTTTATCCAGGGTTTGATCATCCTGTTCTGCGGTGCCATGGAAAATCTGTATGCACCTGCCCTGTCTGCCCTGCTCAAGCGTAAGGAAAAATGATGTTTGATGATTTTCAATTTTCCAGCATCCTGGTATCGACCATACGCAATGCACCAGTATTGATGTTTGCTGCCATGGCTGGTCTGTTTGCAGAACGCAGTGGTGTAGTTGACCTCGCCCTCGAAGGCAAGATGCTGGCCGCCGCCTTTGTCTCTGCTGCCGTGGCTTTTGTAACCAAGAACCCCTGGCTGGGCATCATGGCGGGTGTTGGTATTTCTGTCGCCATCGCCCTGCTGCAAGGCTTTGTCAGCATCACACAAAAGGGTAACCAGCTCGTTGCCGGTATTGCCATCAATATTGCTCTCAGCGGTCTGACCTTTGTTATCGCCCAGTATTTCTTCCAGCAAGGTGGCCGCACGCCTGACCTGGGTGAAGCGCGCCTGTTTGATATCGTGCTGCCGGGCTCAGCCACTATCGCTGGCATCCCTTTCATAGGCTGGGTATATACCAAACTCATCGGTGGTCATAGTGCTCTGGTGTATCTTGCATTTGCCCTGATCCCTGTCGTCCACTGGGTCTTGTACCACACTCGCTTTGGCCTGCGCCTGCGCGCCGTCGGTGAAAACCCGCATGCAGCAGATGCGGCGGGTATCAATGTAGAACGCACCCGCTTCATGGCCATGCTGTGCGCTGGCGTGCTGTGCTCATTCTCCGGCGCGTATTTGTCCATCGTACAAAGCGGCTTCTTTTTGCGTGATATGTCAGCAGGTAATGGTTACCTGGCCCTGACGGCGCTGGTATTCGGTAACTGGCGTCCACTGCACACAGCCCTGGGCTGTTTGATGTTCGGCTTCTTCGCCGCCCTGCAAGTCCAGATCGAAGGCGTGGTCTTCCCTGGCATAGGCAAGGTACCTGGCTCTTTGATACAAATGATACCTTACGTCGTGACCGTGATCGTTCTGGCAGGCTTGATGGCAAAGTCCGTCGCCCCGAAAGCGATTGGTCAGCCGTTTGTGAAGTCACGGTAATTTGAAAAACATAAGACCTCTCACCACAGAGGCACAGAGGGGCGAGTAAGTAGCGAGGGCGTAGGTTGGGCTACGGTTCACCAGCCCAACACTCACCCTCTGATAAACGTATACGTAGTTGAACCGCCGAGTGTTGGGCTGATAAGGCGTAGCCCAACCTACAATCTTGTAACCTCCTCGGCTTTTTCTCCTGCTTTTTTCTGTGGTGAGCCCTTAGGTCTTACACTACAAAACACAATTTCGACCTCCTTGAACCGGGTCAACTGCAACAATTCACATCGCGACTGGGTTCTGCCCAATGGCCAGCCGGTGTAATTTTGGAGAGCATCCACATGTCAACAACAGCAAAACATAAAGTCATATTTGATACTGATCCAGGCGTCGATGATGCAATGGCCTTGTACTTTGCGCTTGCGCATCCTGATATCGACATGGTCGGCATTACTACGACCTTCGGTAACGTTTATGTTGAACAGGCGACCATCAACGCCTTGTACCTGACGCGCATTGCTGGCCGCAATATCCCGGTCGCTCAGGGTGTGCCCGTACCTTTTGCCAAGGCTGCCGGTACGCCGCCTGACTTCATCCACGGTGCTGACGGTTTGGGTAACCTGAACAGCCGTATTGAAGTCGGTGGCAAGGCAGAAGTAGAAAGCGCGGCGGAATTCATCGTCAAGATGGCACGTCAGCATCCGGGTGAAATCACCCTGGTCGCGGTTGGCCCACTGGGTAACCTGGGCCTGGCCCTGAAGATGGAACCACAACTGCCAAAACTGCTGAAGCAAGTCGTGCTGATGGCGGGTACAGTTGATGAACCAGGCAATGTATCGCCAGTGGCAGAAGCCAATGTCTGGAATGACCCGGACGCAGCTGACCTGGTCTTTACCGCAGGCTGGGATTTGACCATGGTGGGTCTGGACGTGACTCACCGCGTGGTCCTGCCTTCGACTTTCTTTGCACGTCTGGCAGAGCAGCATAAGCATGTGGCGATGGATACCCTGTCACACGCAGTCAACTTCTACGCCAACTTCTACCAAAGCATACGCCCGGATCTGGGTCATGCCTGTTACGGTCATGATGTGCTGGCTTTCGTCTGGTTGGTGGCACCGCAGATTTTTGAGACCAGTTCTGGCCGTGTGCGTGTCGCCAAAGAAGGCATAGGCAATGGTCAGACCATGATGGCAAAACTGCCTATCCCTTATCCACAGGCGGGTTGGGAAGCCAGCAAGCCAGAAACCCGCGTTTGCATGAAAGTCGATGCTGAGGCCTGCAAACAATTGATCGATGCAACACTGTCTTCTGACTGGTTGCAAGCTCCCCTGGCACAGTAAGGAGGAATCATCATGTTTATCGAACCAGTTGATTATCGCGCACCCGATGCTGCGAAAAAATTCACTGAAAGCCTGCACCGCACCGGCTTTGGTGTCTTGACCAATCACCCGCTGTCGCAAAGCCTGCTGGAAACCATCTACAAGGAATGGTATGACTTCTTCCAGACCGATGCGAAGAACAAGTATGACTTTGACCCAGAGAAAATGGATGGCTATTTTTCGCCAAAAATTTCCGAGACAGCCAAGGGCCAGACCAAGCGTGACCTGAAAGAGTTTTATCATATCTACCCTACAGGCCGTTATCCGTCTGAAGTGTCGGATGCTGCGCGCAAGTATTATGACGATGGTGCCAAGCTGGCCGCAGAGTTGTTGCAATGGGTAGAAGACCACTCCCCTGCTGACGTCAAGGCCAAGTATTCCATGCCTCTGTCAGACATGATCACCGACAGCGACCTGACCCTGCTGCGCGTTTTGCATTACCCGCCGCTGCGTGGCGATGAAGAACCGGATGCAGTACGCGCTGCAGCCCATGGCGACATCAACCTGCTGACCTTGCTGCCTGCTGCTACTCAAGCCGGTTTGCAGGTACAAGGTAAGGACGATGCATGGCATGACGTGCCCTGTGACTTTGGCATGCTGATCGTGAACATCGGCGACATGCTGGATGAAGCCTCTGCAGGCTACTATCCATCGACTATCCACCGCGTGCTGAATCCGACCGGTGAAGAAGCGAAAAAATCACGCATCTCGCTGCCGCTGTTCCTGCATCCGCGTCCTGACGTAGTACTGTCGGATCGCCATACTTCTGGCAGTTATCTGCAAGAACGTTTGCGTGAGCTGGGTGTGAAGAAGTAAGTTTTTTGTAGCTTGGTTTTGCAAGGTTCTACAATTGAAAAGCCCGTAACAGGAAACTGTTGCGGGCTTTTTTATGTTGCACATGTCCCTGGATATTCTTCGAGGTGCTGCCCGGCGCAGGGCAATATTCATCGCCAGTAATAGCCTCCCAATCGTCATGCCAGACTCGATCTGGCATCCAGCGTCGTTAAGCCGTGCCGCTTGTTTTATCGTTCACACAGCAAAGCAGTGAATTTACTCGCCGACCAAGAATAGCCTGCTTCAGCATGCCAACAACGCCACTGGATGCCGGATCAAGTCCGGCATGACGGGTTTGAGGGTGTGCGTTTAAATAGCGATATGCGTATTCACAAAGCGCAAACTACTCTATGCGAACCACAATCGCTTTCACCAAGTTCTCATGCCAAAGCTGATAATAGAAAACTTGGGCAGCCAGTTCATTTGCTAAAAGTTTGTTCCACCACGCAATGCCAACAATGCCGAGGCAAGAGCTATCAGGCCGATTATTGTGCGGAACCAATGCCACGCGGCCCAGCGTGCCAGCTCTGCGGGAAGAGCTTCGTATGTGATGCTGGCTTCGGCAAAGCTGGCATTAGCTCGCCGAAAATACAGGCCGTAGGTGGAAAGAATAAGTAAGGCGAGAACAGCTGCGACAACCGATGCCCAACTGAGTGGACGGTTTGTGGCGACAGAAGTAATGGCAGCGACAACCGCAAGAAGCGTTGCGCCCATGGTAAGCGGCGCAAAAAACGTGTACAGGCGATGAGCATGCGCCGCATGTAATGCAAAAAATTCTTGTGCTGGCAACGATCGCCACATGGGGACAAGCACCATCGCCTCTGTTAGCAGCGCGCCAATAAACAGAGCAAGGCCCGCAGCAGCAAAAAAAGGCATTAGCTCGGCGAACAGATTCATGGACTCTCCCTTAAGTTTGTTGGACGGCTAATTCAATGTATATCGCAAAATGCCAGTTTAACATGGGGGTTTGCGATATCAATCACGCAAACTGCAGCATTGCTTTCCCCAACTCTTCATGCAAAAGCTGGAACACCGCCTTGACACGGGTAGTCTCACGCAAATCCGGATGGATCAGCAACCATAACGCCGCCGCACATTCGGGTATAGGTTCACCCACCCGCTGCAAGGCATCTGAGCTATCACCCAGTATGCAAGGCAAGATCGCCAGCCCCATGCCATGCACGCAAGCTTGCTGGACCAGGCCAAAGCTGCTGCTGCGGTAACCTACTTCATCCAGTGGCAGGATATTGGCCAGCCAGCGCAGGCTGCGGTGACCGCTGTAGGCATCATCGAGTGCTATCCATTCATGCTGTTCCAGCGGCAAGTCTGCATGCAATGCAAGATAAGACGTGGCAGCATAGATGCAAAATTCCAGCGAGGCGATGTGCTTGCCTATCAGGTAGTCTGGCGGCGCTATGGTCGGGCGCACGGCAATATCGGCATCGCGCTTGGACAGATTGGCAGACTTGTTATCGACTTCCAGCGTCAGCCTGATTTGCGGATAACGCTGGCGGCACGAGGCCAATATCGGCGGCAGCAGCGTTAAAGCCAGACTGTCGGTGGTGGAGATGCGCACCAGGCCGCTGGGTCGCAAATCTGTGCCCGCTACCCGCAACATGGCGCTGGTGGCAATCGCGTCCAGCTCTGCCCCGGCGAGCATGAGTTCTTCGCCTGCCGCTGTTGCGTGGTAGCGGCCTGCAATGCGCTCAAACAGACGCACGCCAGTCTCGGCTTCCAGCTGGTTCAGGCGGCGGAATACGGTTGCATGATTCAATCCCAGACGACGGGCAGCACCTGCCAGCGAGCCAGTCTCGGCTATCCAGGCAACCAGCCGCAAATCATTGAGGTTTTCTACGCTTTGCATTTTCGCAAATAGAGTTGTCATTGATAGCTAATTGTATTGCATAAATGTAGTAACTACACTGCATACATCAACACTTTCAAGGAGAACAAGATGAAACGCACAGTATTAGCCGTCATGACAGGTTTGGTGTTTGCCACTACTGCTCAGGCAGCCGAACCTATCTGGGATGGCAACAAGGTCGAGATGGTCAGTGAAAAGCTGGGTGATGGCGTCTATGCCTACTACGCCAATAACGCCAAAGAACTCAATGCCAAAGGTGGGGCAGCAGCCACCAGTGGCGGCCTGATTGTAGGCAGCAAGGGTGCCTTGCTGATAGAAACCATGCTCAACAAGCGCCTGAACTCGCAGGTGATGGCGCTCAGCCAGAAGCTGGGCCACAAGCCTATCCTGTATGCAGTCAACACCAGTTCGCACGGTGACCATGCATATGGCAATATGTATATGCCTGCCAGCACCAGGATCATCCAGCATGCCCAGACCAGTAGCTATATCCATGCGCATCTGGATGATGACAAGGCCTTCATGATCAAGAACTTTGGCACTGGCCGTGGCATAGAAGAAATCAAGGCGCGCACTGGTGATGTATTGGTGGCACCGGGCAGCACATTGAAGCTGGATCTCGGTGGCAAAGTGGTGGAGATCATGGACTTTGGCTTTGCCCAGACCGGCGGTGACTTGTGGGTGTGGGAACCGCAAAGCAAGGTCATGTGGAGTGGCAACCCTGTCATCGCTGGCAGACCCGCGCTGCCGTGGTTGCTGGACGGCCACCTGATTGCCACGCTGGAAACCCTGCGTCGTGTTGACGCCTTTTTACCGGCAGATGCCCGCATCGTACCTGGCCATGGCGTTGCCATAGGCAAGGAAGATTTGAAATGGCAAATCGCTTATCTTGAAACCGTACGTAGCCAGGTACAGGCAGCCATTACACAGGGCTTGAATCTGGAGCAAACCGTGCAGCAGGTTGCCATGCCTGATTATGCGGGTTATGCGCTGTTTGGCTGGGTACATCCAGGTTTGAATGTGCCTGCCGCTTACAAGGATTTGGGTGGTAAGTAAGCGAACAATAGAACTGCAGATGCTGTCATGGCAGCATCTGCAGTTCTATGCTTCATAAGGCTTGATTCAGGCCGCTTTCTGCGTTGCCGGTTTCGCCAGAGTTACGGTATCACCGGACGGTATGCCTTCGGATTTCCAGCGCGCAAATTCCGTACGTATTGCTTCCAGGGTTTGCTTGCTGATATCAGGCAGGCTGCCACCCAGAATTTCCGCCGCTTCTTTAAAACCTTTTTCTACTGCAGCAGTAATTTTATCCAGCTTGGCTGGGTCATCGCCAATCGCAGCCTTGGCAAAACTGAGTATGCGTTCGGCAGTTTTTTGCACGCTGAATTCACCGCCATCTGCAATCGCTGCCTGGGCGGCTTTAATGGCTTCCGGGCTGGCTGATATTTTTTGCTGACCGCTGACGACCTTGGATAATTCCAGCCCCTGTTGCTCAACCAGAGGTTTGATGAGGTTGATAATATCTTGTGCCTTGCGGTTGGATTCTTCCAGCAGGGCTTGCAGGTCAGGTGCCGCCGTTTTGTTCAGGCGCGGGTCAGTGTAGACGACCGTGTCGTTCTTGCTGCCTTCCAGACTGACATTGGCACTGTCGGTATTGGCCGAACCGCTGTCTTCTGCCGCATTGTCGCCCACTTTGGGTGGCTTGGTTTGCGCAGTCTGGTAAGTGCGGACGTACAAATCTTGCCTGGATATGCCGATACTCATAGTATTGCTCCATAGTAAATAGTGGGGGACTTTTGATCCTGTACTTTAGTTATGGTGTATGAAGAGAGAAATTGCAATGGCAAAAATAGATCATTATTGCCGTACAAAAGTTTGCTCAGGCAGCCTCATCTGTCACGGCATCAAACATGATGCGGTTACGGCCTGCATGTTTGGCTGAATACAATAACTGGTCAGCCCGTGTGCGCACCATGTCAGGGGTAACGTCACCACCCTGGTATTCTGTAATACCTATGCTGCTGGTGACATAAATATTTACGCCTGCAACTGTCACAGGATTGTTTTCCAGGCGCAAGCGCAGCCTTTCCATGGCTGCGGCTGCATCCATGGCATTCGATTCCGGAAAGAGGACTGCAAACTCATCACCACCCAGGCGTGCTGCCTTGTCTATGCCACGGGTATTCGACTGCATCAGGCTGGCAAAGTGGGCCAGCACTTCATCACCGGCCTGGTGACCATACACATCATTGACTTTCTTGAAGTGATCAATATCGAGCAGGGCAAGCGCATAAGTGCGCCCCAGGCGCTTGGCACGCTGGTGCTCTTCTGCCAGCATGGGTAAAAAGGTGGCGCGGTTAACCAGTTTGGTCAGTTCATCGACCTCAGCCGCTTTTTGCCATTCCTGTCTTGCAGCTTCTATGGTCAGCAACTGGCGGTTATGCAAGGCCACAGCCATGATGGTGAACGTGGTAGTGCAGACAAAACAGACCAGCATGAAATTCGCCTCGACCAGATTTGTGCTCTGGAATGGCCCCAGCTGTTGCCCGGTAATCGCGATGATGGCGACCATGCTGGCAGTCACCGCCAGTGTCATCAGGTTAAGGCTGATATAAAAAGCCAGCAGCAACAGCACGGGCAACACAAAATAGATAAAGCCGGGATGACCGCGAAACGCCAGGTACAGTAGCACGCCTATGCCCAGGCCAGTCAGCACCAGTCTTTGCACTTCGCTGCTTCGCCATTCGTGGTCGTCGCGCCATGCCTGATAAAGTGGATAAATCAGCAAGATACCCAGGCTGTCCGCCAGCACCAGCATGCGGAAAAAATTGCCTGCCTCATCCCAATGGATGTAACCACCGACTGCCATATTCAGGCTGATGATGAGGCTGCTGAGCATGGTTGGTATCAGACAGACCTTGATGCCGAAATGCAACAGGTCAGTGGATTTGCGTAAGCCATCAGGCAAAGAAAGACGCATCATGAGCATGGCGACGACGCCGGCCATGGCATCTGCCGTGGCAGAAATCAGGGTGTAGAGCTTGGGTGAAACCCTGTGGGCTTCCAGCATGCCGGGATAATTTGCACAAAAACTGGCAATCAGAATAAAGGGAAAAGCCAGCAAACCATGCCGCATGCACATCACCATGCCTATGCCTGAGGCCAGCCACAACAAGGTAATATTGCTGGGCTTTAAGGCAAACAATTGCATGCCGGTGCGCGCCGCCAGATAATAGAGACCGGCTGCCAAGATCAACCAGGCTATTTCCTGCAGTTTTTGCCTGACGCCAGCATGAGTTCGTCCGCCCTGCCCGCCAAGGCCGGGAGCGGAGGAATTAAGCTGATTCACCATATTTGACATGGTTTGATAATACAATGTCGCCTATATCAACGAAAGACGAACATGTTTAACAAAAGTGAACTATTGCAAGCTGCGAATACAGCCCGTGAATCCGCTTATGCGCCCTACTCCAAATTCAAGGTCGGCGCAGCCGTTTTGACCAAGGATGGCAAAACTTTCCATGGTTGCAATGTAGAGAATGCCTCTTATGGTTTGTGCAACTGTGCTGAACGCACTGCCCTGTTCTCTGCCATTGCTGCCGGCTACCGCCCTGGCGACTTTGCTGCCATAGCCGTGACGGGTGATACCGAAGGCCCGATCGCCCCTTGCGGCGCTTGCCGTCAGGTCATCATAGAACTGGGCGGGCCAGAATTGCCGGTGCTGCTGACCAACCTCAAAGGTGATGTCAAGACCACCACTGCGGGTGATCAGTTGCCGGATGCGTTTTACCTGAAGCCGGAATAAGTTTCCAGCGTCCCGCACAGCATCCCAACAACATCGCTGTGCGGGATTTTCAACATCTAAATCTTCAATATCTCTATCATCTCCTGCATGAGCAAATCCATACTGATCATCGAAGATGAAGTCAGCATCGCCGACACCCTGGCCTATGCCCTGAAGACTGATGGTTTTATCCCGCAGCACCTGAGCCTGGGCCAGGAAGCGCTGGAACTGCTCCGTACTACAGCCACACCACCAGCCCTGATCGTGCTCGACATCGGCCTGCCTGATATCAGCGGCTTTGATGTCTGCCGCCAGTTGCGCCAGTTTTCTGATACGCCAGTCCTGTTCCTGACCGCGCGCAATGACGAGATAGACCGGATCGTTGGCCTGGAAATCGGTGCCGATGACTATGTCAGCAAACCCTTTTCTCCACGTGAAGTGGTAGCACGCATACGCGCCATATTGCGGCGTCAGCAAGGCAAGGTACAAACTACAGCAGGGACAGAGGCACCTCGTTTTGAATTGAAGCCGCAAGAAGCGCGCATACTTGCATATGGTCAAACCTTGAACCTGACGCGTTATGAATACCTGCTGCTAAAGACGCTGATGGAAAGCCCCGGCCATTTATTTTCACGCGCACAGCTCATGGAGATTGTCTGGGTCAACGCGCCCGACACGCTGGACCGCACCGTTGATGCCCACGTCAAATGCCTGCGTGCCAAACTGCGCCAGGCAAGGCTCACCAGTACCGGCGCGGCGGATGATGCTGAAGCAAATGACGAAGGCATTATCACTCACCGCGGCATGGGTTATAGCTGGTCACCTGCATGAAGATAGGCCTGCGCATACTGCTGGGTTATTTCCTGATACTGGGATTAAGCGCCTGGCTGATCCTGAATGTGGTGGTCGAAGAAATCAAACCCGGCGTGCGCGCCACGCTGGAAGACACCCTCATTGACACTGCACAAATGCTGGCCACCCTCGTTGCCGACGATGTGGCAGCAGGCAAGGTCGCTGATAGTGACTTGATGAAGCGTCTGCAAAACTATGCGCAACGCAGCATCGATGCCAACATCAGTGGCATACGCAAGACCAGCCTTGATTACCGCATCTACATCACTGATATCAGAGGCATCGTCATCTTTGACAGCGATGGCAAGGACGTGGGCAAAGACTATTCACTGTGGAATGATGTCAACCGCACCCTGCAAGGCAAATACGGTGCACGCAGCACCCGCAGCAAGGCGGCAGATGAAGGCAGCAGCGTCATGCATGTGGCCGCCCCCATCATGGACCATGGCAATATCATCGGTTCATTGACAGTGGCCAAACCCATCTCCACCATCAACCCTTTTATCTGGCGCAGCCAGCGCAAGATACTGCAACGCAGTGCCTGGTTGTGGCTGGGTTCGCTCTTGATAGGCCTGGGGTTTTCATGGTGGCTGAACCGCACTTTGCGCAAGCTGCAAACCTATGCCAGCAGCGTAGAAAATGGTGAAAAAACCAGTCTGCCTGAACTGGGCGATAATGAAATCGGCAGTCTGGGCCGCGCCCTCGAAGCCATGCGTGACAAGCTCGAAGGCAAGCAATACGTAGAACAACTCATGCACACCATGGCGCATGAATTGAAGAGCCCTATCGCTTCGATACAAGGCTCAGCCGAACTCATGCGCGAAGACATGCCTGCCGCCGACAGGCAGCATTTTCTGAACAACATCCTCGAACAAAATTCCCGCCAGCGGCAGCTCATCGACAAATTGCTGGCCCTGGTCAAGCTGGAAAAACAGCAGAGCCTGAGCCAGGTACAGGTCGTCAACATCCCGCGCCTGCTGGCACTGGTGGCTGAAGATGCCCAACCCAGGTTATTGGCCAAGTCGCTGCAATTGCAACAGGATATCGACACAGCCATCGTCAGCATCAGTGGTGATGGATTACTCTTGCGCCAGGCGCTGGGTAATCTGCTCGACAATGCCATTGCCTTTGCGCCTGTTGGCAGCACGATAAAAATGCAATCCAGCCTGGTCAACAATGCAGACAGTACGCCATTCCTGCAAATCAGCATCAGCGACCAGGGGCCGGGCATACCCGACTATGCCCTCGATAAAATCTTCGACCGCTTCTACTCCCTGCCCCGGCCACATGCAGCCAAAAGCACAGGCCTGGGCTTGCCATTTGTGCGTGAAGTGGCGTTGCTGCATGGGGGGAGTATCAGTGTGAGTAATCAGGGTGGTGGTGGGGTGCAGGCTATCTTGTGCTTGGGAGTGTAAATACCGTATAACGTAGGTTGGGCTGGTAAATCGTAGCCCAACCTACGACTGACTGACACTCCAGCGACAAAAAAACACCTCCCCACTTCACACAAACCACATCATCCCCGCACATTACTTTTTTACATTACAGGCTACACCATTACCGGAGCCTGTCATGCAAAGAAGTCTGTTATTCAAAATCGCTATCGTTGGCCTGCTGGCGATCTTGCTGTATGTGCCGCTGACGATGATACAAGCCACGATCTGGGAGCGTATGCGTTACCGTGATGAAGCGGTGCGCAGTATCACGGCGGATTCTGTCAGTGAGCAGGTCATCGTCGGGCCGGTGCTGGTCGTCCCCTACACTGAGACCTGGGAAAGTGAAACCTTTGATGACTCATTGAATAAAACCACGCGCCGCCAGATGTCTGCGAATAAAAAGCATTACATCTACCCGAATGAGATGCAGATCATGGGCAATATCGATACCGACCAGCGTTATCGCGGTATCCATAAAGTGCTGGTGTATACCGGACGCCATAAAATAACGGGAGACTTCATGTTGCCGGAATTGTCGAGCATGGTGCAGAAGGACAATCCCAAGGCCATCATCACCCTGGCAGAAACACCTTATATTTCCATGGGCCTGAGTGATACCCGTGGCCTGCAAAATTTCCCTAAATTAATATGGGATGAACAAACCATAGAATTCAAGCAGGGTAGCAAACTCAGTTCTTTCCAGCGCGGTATCCATGCTGGGCTGGATGGCGTCAAGCTCGCCAGTGCAAGGCAAGTCAAATTCAAGATAGACCTGAATCTTGATGGCGTAGAAAAACTCAGCTTTGCGCCACTGGCAAAAAATAACCAGGTGACCCTGGCATCGAACTGGCCGCATGTGCAGTACGGTGGCCGCTTCTTGCCATCAACAAAAGGCAGGGTTAATACAGACAAGAGTGCCAGTGCGAACTGGAATATCTCTTCCCTGTCCAGCAATGCGCAACAGCAAATGACGCGACTCGAAAATGCCGGGAACGCGGTCAGTGTGGCGCATGGTGCAAGCCAGGGGGAAGATGGGGGTCTGGCATCATCTGCCACTTCATCTGCCTCACCTATCGATATCTTCAGTGTTTCATACATTGAGCCCGTCAACATCTATTCGCAGGCTGACCGTGCTGTCAAATATGGTTTGATGTTCGTCGCCCTGACCTTTGCTGCCTTCTTTTTGTTTGAGGTCTTGAAGCAGTTACCCATCCACCCGGTGCAATACACCCTGGTTGGTCTGGCGCTGGTGATTTTCTTTTTGTTGCTGGTCAGCCTGTCAGAAAAAATCAGCTTCGTACTCGCTTATCTGATTGCCAGTGCCGCCTGTATTTTGCTGATCGGTATCTATCTGGCGAATGTGCTGCGCGACCGTAAGCGTGGTTTTGGATTTGCTTGTGCGTTGACGGTGTTGTACGGCATCCTGTTCGGCTTATTGAGCTCGGAAAACAATGCCATGATGATGGGAAGTTTGTTGCTGTTCGCGGTCCTGTCCGGCATCATGATTGCCACTCGCAAAGTGGACTGGTATAACCTGAGTAAACCTGCTACTGATATTGCCTACGATCACGCCTGATAAGCCAGATCAGGTAAATGTATGAACACCAGAACCTCGCCTGCAGCATGCAAGGTTCTGGTTTTTATGCATGGTCTATCGTCAGCCCGGCATTGATCTCTGTCAGGCTGCGCATCAGGGTTTCGGAATAATGCAGACCCGCACCAGAGGTGGCATAGATCAGCCTGAGCAGGATGAAATATTCACCATCGCAAAAATCGCCAACAGCAGGTAATTTGTATTTGACCTGCTCCAGGAAACTCAGCAATTGGGCTTCTTCTGCCAGCCATGCTGACAAATTTGCCTCTATCTCTCCATCGGCTGCATTTTCAACCAGACCTGTGCACCATTGCCTGGGGCCACCATTATCTGCAGGCTGCTCTGCGCCTGCCAGACTGATCGTCACCGATGCATCTTCACCCCAGCGCTTGAGCGTCTTGCTGTTATTACTGATGCGGGATACGGCTCCATCGAGCCCCTTGTCATCCGCTGCCAGAGCAAACCTGTCGGCATCAAATTCCTCGCCACCCACTTCGACATAAAAACGCAGTAATTTCATTCTTGCCCCCGTATCCAGGATTAGAAAATGTAGCGCCATGCTCATTCACCTGGCCGCAGGATAAAGCGGCCAGGCCATCCTTATTCTAGTCGTGATTGAAGCTTTTGCAATTTTTATCACCAGGAAATATCCGGCCCGAGGCTTATCGGGCCGGTAGCCTTTCTTAAAAACTACCGGCCTTTGCTCTTGAGAACTGGATTAAAAACGCAGCCCCTCTGTCTTGATGATACTGGCAAACAGGCCATTCAGAGTCATATTGTGATGCGCAATGATGGTGCTGGCGGGCAGCAAGGCTGTGTCATTGCAGCTATGCGCATCTTCTACCAGAATGACTTTGAAGCCCAGCTCGCTGGCGGCGCGGCAATTTGTGTCTATGCAGTACTGGGTTTTCAGGCCAGCGATGATGAGTTCCTGTATGCCTTTTGTGCGCAATTGCTGCAGTAAATCCGTGCCTTCAAAACAGCTGGGTCTGGTCTTTTCAAATACGGTATCCCTTTCCATGTCTATCTGCAGTTCAGGCATGAATTGCCAGTTGGCGCTACCAGCTTCTATGGGCGAGCCTTGCGGGCCGGTGTGGCGCACGGCAAATACCGGCACGCCGGCAGCGTGTGCTTTGGCCAGCAGGTGATTGATATTGGCCAGCACCTGCTCTGCTGCATGGATAGCCCCACTCTGCAACAAACCTACCTGCACATCGATGACCAGCAAGGCCGGGCTTACATACGATTGTTGTTCCATTTTCCAGACTCCTTTTTGCATTCTGCATGGATAAATTGCCAGCAAACAGGCAATAAAAAACCCCGCTCATTGCTGGCGGGGTTTGCTATATCAGGTAAATTTTCAATTACCCGTGATGACTCAATCAAGCCAGGCGCTAGCCTACCCCGCCACTACCAGTGGTAGTGGTAGTCGTGGTGACGGTGAAACCAGTCGTCGTGGTCAATTGAAATGTCATGCAGGGAGTGTAGTTGATAGAACTCATTTCATCAATAGAAATGAGTTCTACAAATACAATAGTCAAGTACCTGGCACATATCACTTCCTCAGGAACTTTGGATAAGCATTGATCTTCGCTTGCAAACGCTGCGCCAGGCCAAAATCTGCCGTCAGCAATTCATCGTGGATGAGTTGTGCTTCGTCACGATAAGAGAGAATCTTCTCGTTGTCCCAGTAATGTGGTGGGTGGTACAGATTGGTGATGCGGTCAGCCATCTTGACCATCCAGATTTCTGCCGGTTGCTGGCGGATGCGGTCGAGGCTGTCGCGCATCTGTTCTGCCTTGGTCGGCAGGCTGGTGTTCTTGGACAGTGCCTGCACACCATCAGCCACGGCCTGGCCAAATTCCTGTTTCAATAATTCGTAGCTGGCACTGGTATCTTCTATGGTGTCATGCAATAAGGCGCATTGCACCGCCAGTGCGCCATCAGCAGTGGTATTCGATTGCAATGCCCAGATGACTTCCATGGCAACGCTGGCGATGTGGTTGATGTATTCCACACGCTCACCTTCCACTTTGCCACCGTAGGTTTGCCCGCTATGCTGGCGCGATGAAAACGACCAGGCTTTTTCGTAGATGTCCGGGGTCCAGTTATTCATTTGCAATCCTTTATATCAATGACAAATTTGAGCTATCCATCCCTACATCGCCACCCATCTGGTACGACGCCGCCGGTCGCGGAACATGTGGATGGCAGAATGCACCATGCCCTCCGGGCTGCCGCTTTCCTGGTATTGCTGGCGCAGGTACTGGGCATCGTTGCCGGTGCGTGCCACTTCGCTTAAATGCGTCAGTGCGGCCACTGCATCCAGACTTTCTGCATGGGGTTTGAGCCTGTTCAGGGTAGCCAGTATGTCTTCGCGCAAGACTGTGCTCTCATAGGTCTTGGGGTGCACAGTAACACCATCAAAACCGAAACGGCAAGCCTGGAAACGGTTGTAGTTATACACCAGGTAATCATCTTCTGCCGGTGGCGGCTCGCGCCTTTCCAGCAGATAGGCACACAGAACTTGCAGGTAGGCGGCCAGTGCAGCAGCTCTCTCCACGTTCAGCGGAGTATCGCAGACGCGCAACTCTATTGTGCCGTATTCGGGCTTGGGGCGGATATCCCAGTAAAAATCTTTCATGCTTTTGACGACGCCGGTTTTTTCCATCTTGCTGAAATAGTCGTGAGAAAACTCATCCCAGTTCAATACGAAAGGGGCCCGCCCTGACAAGGGGAAGGCATATACAGAATTGAGACGGGCAGAATTGAACAGGGTGTCACCACCCTGCACATAAGGTGAGGAAGCAGACAGGGCAATGAAGTGCGGCACATAGCGGTTCAGTGCATGCAGCAGGAACATGGCGTCGTCACCGGATGTACAACCTATGTGTACATGCTGGCCAAAGATGGTGAACTGTTTGGCCAGATAGCCGTACAGGGCCGACACTTCGACAAAGCGTGGCTTGGAAAATATCTTGCGGTCTGTCCATTTCTGGAAGGGGTGGGTGCCACCACCGCAAATGCCTATATTGAGAATGTCGGCGGCCCGCACGAGAGTGTCGCGAATCTCTGTTAATTGCCTCAGGACACCGGTATAACTGGTTTGTACATCGGTGCAGATTTCTATCATGCTCTGGGTAATTTCTGGTGTCACATTACCGGGGAAAGCTCGCTTGGCCAGCAGGTGCAAAAGATCAGGGCTGGCAGCGGTGAGGTCAAAGTCCGACAGGTTGACCAGTTGCAATTCCAGTTCTACTCCCATGGAGAGGGCGTTAGACTGCATGAAGTCTCCGAGTGGCATATTATTGCTCCGTTTCTTCCGGGGTTTCTTTGGCGGCAAACAAGGCCAGATGGGTCAGGATGGGGCCGGCGATTTCCAGTATCAGGGTCATGGCAACCAGGGCAAACCATTCGTCGGTCATGGCCATGCCCAGTTTGTTGGGCTGCTCAAGATTAAGGATCAAAAAGACGGATACCGGTGCCAGCCCCAAACCACTGAGCATGCCCTTGCGCATGGAGATACCGCTGACAGGTGCCAGCAAGGTGGTGACAACGATCTTGCTGCCCAGACGCATGACCAGCAACAGGCTGCCCAGCATGGCACCCGCCAGCACCTGCGCCCACGGTAATGTGGATGCTGCAAAGACGAACAGCACGACTGCCAGCAATTCACCCAGGACACCAAAGTTTCTTTGGGTGCGGCCAAGGCTGATGCGCCTGTGCCTGGCAATCAAGCCAAAACTCAGGGTCGCCAATATCGGTGACAAACCGCTGGCATGGGTGAGAGCCACCAGAACGATAACAGCAAAGGCAAAACCCAGGGTGGCATCCTGTGCCTGCCGGCCACGCCAGCGCAATATCGTGGGCAACAAAATGCCAAATATGGAACCTGCCAATACAGAAGCACAAGCCACCAGCATGACATGCAAACTTTGGGCAGAGGCTTTCAGGATATCACCTGGGCCTTGCATGACCCAGTACACCAAGATGAGTTTGAAGACAAATACTGCCAGCACAGAATTGATGGCCGTCAAATGCAGGATGCGTTCGCTGACCTGGCCTGAACTGCGCTGTTCATTAATCACACGCAATACGGCAGCAGGCGAAGACGACATCGCCAGTGCTGCCAGCAATAGCGATATCAACTGCGTACTGCCGTACCATAAGGCCACACAATACACGGCGGCGAAGGTGGCACCCGCCTCCAGCAGACCTGTAACGGCAACCCATGGATTTAGACGCAACCAGCGCAAATTGATACGATAAGCAAACTCAAACAACATCAAGCCAAAAGCGATATTCGCCAACAGCACCAGGCTATGGTTGTCCAGCGGCGACAGATAATCTGGAAACAGGTTCACCAGCACAAAGCCTGTCAGCGCATACACACTGATACGCGGCAGGTGCAAGAGACGATTGAGAATATCACCCAGCAACCATGCCAGCGCAAGCACGCAGGGCCAGGCCATCTGGCTGATATTGATGGAAAATTCAGTCATGCTGTCTCCCTGCCGGACCAGGCTGTTTTTTTAGAATCGGGTTTCTCTGGCAGCCCGTAAAAAGCTGTCCAGTATGGGTGTGCAATCAAGCAGATCGCTCTGCCCTGTCAAATGAAATTCAGGGTGCCATTGCAGGCCGACGACAAATTTGGCTTTTTGGTAGCGTATTGCTTCTACGATATTATCTGCTGGTGAAATTGCCTCTACCTTGATATCCCTGCCAAGATTTTTAATGGATTGATGATGAATGGAATTAACTTTGGCAACGACACCTGGTGGGAATAACTGCGCCAGTGAAGATTGCGGTGTGAACTGTAATTCATGGCCATGCTGGTCATACAGTTCATTCACGTGGGCAAGTGCACCGGGTACTTCAGTAACGATGTCCTGATACAGACTGCCACCAAAAGCCACATTCAATAACTGGCAACCGCGGCAAATGCCCAGCAAGGGTTTGTCAGCTTCAATAAACTCATGCAAGAGCTCCAGCTCATACATATCGCGGGTGCGATCACCATTCCATTCAGGGCGGGTGGATTGTTGTGAATAACTCTCGGGTGCCACGTCAGCACCACCTTGCAGAACCAGGCCATCCAGATGTCTGGCGTAATCGCGCAAGCGTATATTGCTGGGCCGTATCAAGCCATTGGTGTTGACTGAAGGGATCATGAACACCATCACATCACGCGCCATGACCCACTGCGCGATCGATTCTTCCAGATATTGCAGGGTCTTGCTGGAGAGGCCCTTGGAGCCAGTCTGGGGATGGAATATGCGGGCAGAAACACCTATCTTCAGCGTGCGCTGAGTGATGCCTTTTGCGGTACGCATGGACGTTGCCCGCAAGCGCGCGGTGATCACACGTATCATCGTGCGCCAGGGTGATTCATCAGCCAGGTAAGGTGTTTGTCTGTCGGCTTGATCCTTGGCCATCGGCTGGGCCATGGTTTCTGTCTGAGTCACCGCAATGGCAGACTGAAACGCTGTCGACTGTGTAGCAGGTTGCGTGGTGGGTTGCGTGCTTGTCTGAATAGTCGATGGTACATCCGGTAAAGTGCCCGGTGCAATATGGACAGGCAAGCTTGTTGGCACAGGAGGCTGCACTAGCTCTGTTTTTTTGGTGTCTTGAGGTGCTTGATCATTTTTTTCATCCGGCATGGTATCTATCCATCGCTGATAAGCTGAAATGTGTCTGCATTCTCATGCTGATAGCAAATTACATGAAAAAAAGGCGATGCTACATCAGGGGCAGATATGGAAATTCCCTGTTTTCACCAATGCCACCCTGCACAAATCGCACAAAATGCGCGTAGCAATGGTGTACGCGCCTCCATGAGTGACATACTACACTGCTGGCGAGCCTGGGTCTGTCAGATAACGCCTACCCAGTAGCAAAGATCATTTCCCAGAGCTGCTATGCGTTCTCCCACCTACTCAGTATAGTTCAAATCCATTTTTTTGAAACACACCTGTAACGACGGATAACATCCCGCTTTTATCTGAATTTGATCGTACTCAGGCATCACAGCAAGAACAGCAATGCCGCCACCACCGTTGGTGGCAAAGCACCCAATAGCAATCCCATTGCGCCTATGGATTCATCATTGAAACCGCGTTTCAACAAAGCCACACCTGCCGGGTTAGGAGCATTGGCGATCACGGTCAGGCCGCCACCTGCAACAGCACCGGCGACCAGCAAATATTTCGCCTGGTCGCTCAGGCCCGCAATCAATGAACCCAGATAAGTCAGCGCCGCATTATCAGTAATCGCAGTCAGGCCCAGAGCCGCAAAGAACAGAGTATGCGGTTTCAGGCTCGCGACTATGGGCTGCAACCACCATTGCTGCATGCCACCCAGCACCACCAGACCGGCAAGAAAAAAACCAACCAGTAGCCCCTCTTTTAAAATCAAGGGGCTTTGATAACGTTCATACGCCTGGGTATACCCCATGAAGAACAGGAATAGCCCCAGAAAGAATACCGGATGATGCGCGAACAAGACCACGCCCGCCAGAAAGGCCAGGTGGATCAGGCTGACGATCAAAGGCACAGGTGTAACCGCTCTGTTTGTTTCCGTGTTTTCTGCAGTGATATGCTTACGCAAAAGCAGTGTGACGACAGTAGCGTTGAACAACACGGCGACAGCGGCTTTCAAACCAAAAGTCGCCAGCATGAAAGCGCTGTCCCATTGCCAGGCAGTAGCAACCATCAGCACTGGTGGCGCAGCGTAAGAAGTAAGAGTGCCGCCGATAGACACATTCACAAACAACACACCGAGCGCTGCATACTTCAACCACTCCGGCATGCCCTGGCGGAAAATTCTTGGAGCCAGCATCAAGGCGGCCAGCGTCATGGCTGCCGGTTCGGTAATCAGCGAGCCCAGCAAGGGCACTGCCGCCAGGCCAAACCAGACCATCGCCAACGCATCAGGCACAGGCATGAAGCGCGCCAGCAACTTGAGCATACGCCCCACAATCTCCAGCACCGGGCGCGATGCGGCCACCACCATGACAACAAAGACAAACAGGGGTTCAGTATATTGACGCGACTCGGCGTAAGTTATTGCTGCATCACCACCAGACACCAGGGCCATAACGACGATGAGTACAAAAGCCCAAAAACCAAATACGACTTCCACTTCACCCAGGAGATGGAACAGACCGGCATGCCTGGCATGCCTGTGCGCCAGCACTTCAAAAAACTTGGCGCTGAAAGTGTGCAACAGGGCCAGGCCAAAAATCACTGCGCCCAGGGTTTCCATTAAGCTCATCACGTTCATTCCCGCATAAGTACAGATACATATCTTACACGAGCGTGAGCGTCCTTACGAGTTAAACCGGAGTGGCACAGAGCGATAAAAACCTTGCCATTTAGCATTAAGCAGGGTTCAAGATCGCCATTTTTTGTTGCTCACCAATGCCGGGGGAGTACAGCAATCCAGAGTGTAATCACATCCCGGCAAACCTACGCATTGCCATAGCCTGCAGAATACTATCCTTGATACAACCAACCAGGGCACACAAGACAAATGCATCTGCCATACCCAGTTTATATTCAGCCCAGTTCCTGGTCATGATCAAGAACAGCGCCAGGAAAAAGAACACGATGCCTGTCCACTGCGCCCTGAGGTTAAGCCTCATCGTCATTGCGCTTGTTTTTTTACTTTCTTCAAAGACCGTATAGGCTTCCAGCATGATAAAAGCCGAGAGCGGCACCCAGAAGCTCCACATCGGTGCACCATCCAAAATACCGTGTATCGTAAAAAATAAGAACACGGCCACATTGGCAAACAGCGCAAGGTGCACAGCCGTTTTGCTGGTTTCGAAAATACTCTTTTTTTCTGTAGTCACTTGCTTGTCCCAAATGCGTTGAATCAGTCAAACTTCTTATCGCAGACAACAACTATATCTGGAAGATCATTTTTTCTTCACCAGATACTTACAAAAAAATTTAACCACTCAAGCCAGCTTCAGATTCGCCACATCTTCTTTAGCAACAGCTTCCCTAACTTCTACAACAGCCCCTTCCGCCAACGACACCACACGTTCCGCCGCATTGATGGTCTCCGGCCTGTGCGCCACCATGATGCGCGTCAATTGCAAATTGCCGAGTGCCTGATTAACCTTATGTTCATTGTTCACATCCAGATGACTGGTAGCTTCATCCAGTGCCAGTACCTTGGGTTGTTTGTACAAGGCACGGGCCAGCAAGACGCGCTGCTTTTGTCCACCAGACAGGCTGCTGCCCATGTCCCCCACCAGGGTTTGATAACCCATGGGCATTTTGGTGATCTCTTCATGAATGGCTGCCAGCCTGGCGCATTCTTCTACCCTGGCCTGGTCGCAATGACTATCGAAGAAAGCGATATTGTCCATGATGGAACCGGCCAGCAAGACATCTTCCTGCATGACCGTACCCACCAGTTGGCGGTAAGTCTTGATGCCCAGCTGGGTGATGGGGATATCGTCTATCAGCACGTCACCTTCTGTCGGTTTCAATAAACCCAGAATGATTTTGCACAAGGTAGTCTTGCCGCAACCGCTAGGGCCGACCAGGGCGATGCTTTGGCCTGCAGGTATGGTCAGGTTGATATCTTTCAATACCCAGGGCTCACCCTCGGCATAGCGGAACTTGATGTTCTTGAGGGTAATCACAGCTTTGATGCGCGAGATATCGGTTTCGATGGCGGTCTCTGCCTCGGCCTCTTCCAGCACAATATCGGCCAGCCTTTCGCTATGCAAACTCAGCATGCGGAAACTGATAAAGACATCAATGAGGCTGGAAATACGGCCAGTAAAAGTACCGGCATAGCTGGAGAATGCCATCAGCATGCCCACCGTCAGAGTATTTTGCATGACCTGGCCAGCACCAATATAAAACAGCGCCAGCCCTTGCATACCAAAAATCAGGGTGTTGCTGACCTTGAAGATGATGGACAGCTTTTGTGTCTTGATATCACGGTTTTGTACATCGATCTTCAGGTTTTGCCAGCGCGACAGGCGTTCAGTCTCACGGCCAAACAATTTCAATGGCGTGACTGCACGCATGGTTTCCAAGAAGTGGGAACTCTCTTTGGAAGACAGTATCAGCCGCTCTTGCGATGCTTCGCGGAATGGTTGGTAAAAAGCCCAGCGCAAGCCAACATACAGGGCAACAGCCCCGAGTACAAGCAGACTGAGTTTAACGCTGTATATAAACATCATGACCAAGGCCAGCAAGGCCATCAAGCCATCTAACGCACTTTCAACAAACATGCTGGTTAACGTACTTTGTATCGCACCTATGGAACCAAAACGCGACATGACATCACCCAAATGGCGCTTTTCAAAATAAGAAACAGGCAAACGCACCAGATGGGCAAACACGCGCGCCGACCATTGCAGGCTGATATCCATACTCCAGCGCATCAAAAACCAGCTACGCGCCAGACCAATGACATTTTGGATGATCATCAACAGCGCAAAACCAAACACCAGCACCACCAGTAATTCTTTATCGCCACTAACTATGACTTCGTCAATGACGAACTGATTGAACAGGGGTGCGCATATGGCAAAAATCTCCAGTGCTAAAGCCAAGACAATCACTTTGACGATGGCCGAACGCAGGCCTACGATATGACCTGTCAAATCACGCAGGGCGACTTGCTTTCTTTCGTCTTTGGGTTTAAACCCAGGGCTGGGTGCTAGCTCAAGAGCCACACCGGTAAAATGTTTGGAGGTTTCTTCCAGCCCAACGCGACGCTCACCTATTGCAGGGTCAAGCAAAATCAAAGTGACTTTGCCACGCCAGTCCTTGCGCACCGCTTTCAGTACCACGAAGTGATTCAAATTCCAGTGCAGGATACAAGGTAAGGCAAGTTGATCAAGTTCATCGAGTTCCAGACGTAAAGGACGGCTACTCAAATGCATGGCAGACGCATGACGCATCAGTTGCGCAAGCGTGGCACCTTTGAGGCTGATGGAGAACTGGCGACGCAGGTCTGGGAGGTCAGTTTGATAGCCAAAGTGACTGGCAACCATGGCGAGACACGCCAGGCCGCATTCGCTGGATTCGGTTTGGAGGAGGGATTTCATATATTAAGACTGGACTGTATTTATGCAAGTTATTTATTTGACTTCAGTCAGCCTTAATTCTTTGATTTTCGAGATGATTGTCGGATTTGGGTCAGTAGCAACTGAGAAATCTGCTAATTCAAATTCATCATAGTAATCTTTCATTTTCTTTAAATAATCTTTTCTTTGATCACCAACTATTCCTTTTACCCCGAGCTCTCTTAATGTATTTGCACTTGGTGCGTAGTATGAATAGACCACCCCTGTCTGCATACCTTTGTCTGAACTTTGGGTAACATCAAAAAGTAAATTAGACATGCCGATAGATTTCAGAAAATTTTTTTCTTTCACACCATTTTTACACTGTGGCGCATCATCATTGTCTTTGCATATGTTCTTATTCAAAGCGCTAGCATTTCCATGAAAACCGAGGATTCCATCAATTTCTTTTCTACTCCCTGACAAAAACAAGTAGTTTGCACACGAGGAAACACAATATCCTTTGACTGCAACATTTAAATTTCTATTTTGTATTTCGGCAGCAATTTTGAGGGCGGAGGAAACGAGTCCACCTGCTGAATTCAAAACTATCTCACTTACATCACCATCAATTTTTTGCATGAATTCATCATATGATTCATGCGTAATATAGCCTTCAAATTTCATTGTATTTTTAGACAACCTCGTCCACTGACACTTGCCAATACAGTCTTTTCTCGCCATTCTCATATACGCCTCGCCCATAGGACCAATTTGAGAGAGTTCTATTTTCCAATCAATATCCTTTTCATTTCTTTTGCAGGCAATAATGGTCAGTGTAATCAGTATGGCAAAAACAACTTTAATTTTTTTCAAAATCGAAACCTCGTGCAGTACTGGGAATTCTTGGTAGACTGTATTAGTCATGATTCAATGCTTTAAATAAAAGTGACAGTTTTCAAAAATTCCATAGAAGTCAGTTAATAGAGCGGCTTTCTAAATTGCATATTGATATTCATAAAGAGGTCGGTCGTTAAACTAACCCCTTTATGACTAATGCTTAAGGTTTTACATATTCAGTGTCAGTTACGACTTTTCCTGTAACTGTGCAAATCTGGTCTCCATCAACCGCACTTGTTTCGCAAGTGTAAGTTGTCGTTGTTACTTTTGAGGCTACGGGAGTAGCAGGCGCGGGATCTTTAAAAAATGCAATTACAGCACTAATAATCGCAGCAGCACCTGCAATTAATGCTACACCAATTGCTGGTGCTATCATTTGCAAATCATCTATGCCACCCAAAGAGTTATTGTTCGCCTTTGGGCCAGTCCAACCGTCATCTTCGTCCCCACCACCAGCCACAACCAACAATTCTTCATTTGTAATCATACGCATTTTATGTTACTCCTATACATGGTTAAGTGAACCATACCTCATGGCATGGCTTTACTGCTCTGTTCAAGGTCTTGACCACCTTGAACGGTATTTCGGGCTGAGTCTGTTGGGTTTTCCTGACAGACTCAGCATCGAATTCTGAAATTCTTTGTTCTACTTCTAGGCGCGCTGGTTCATTGCCAGCACAGGTTCTAACACCCATTCCCAAATCCTGCGTTTATCCTGTATCACATCCGCCTCCAGCGTCATGCCCGGCTTGAGCATTTGTGCCTGCCCGTAGGCATTGATGCTTTGCTCATGCAACCTGACTTTGATGCGGTATAGCGCTTCGTTAGTGTTGAAGCCATTGATGGCTTGCTGGGCATTGCTCAGGATCGTGCTTGCCAGATGCGCTGGCAATTCTGCAGTAGCAAAAAAACGCTGTTCACGCTTGTACGCCTCGAAATTGTGACAAACGCTGCTGTTCTTTTTATTCCGCGATGCGTATCCCTATGTTTTGAGGCGTCAGTTCACTAATTGGTACAGCCTTAATTCTTTTTTTTATGCTGGGCGAAAATAATATGTATTTACTCTCGGAATTTGCTTCTCTTAAAATGAAGATTCCGCCGCTGGAATCATCTGTCGCATACATTTTGTCGAGCAAGTCTGTTGTGATTTTCCCGTCGCTGCGTTCGGATATAGCTTTATTCAATTTGTCTGTGTATTGAACTTGGATTTGACCGACTCCGTCTTTATCGTCTTTACCAATCCAGCGCACGGGATGCAGTAACAACATTGTTTTTTTCCCAGCTGGATTCGCCAATAACGTACGTTCATAACCTAGTAAAAAAATGTATGCACATGCGGATGCACAGAGACCGCGTGCAGAAGTTTTCAATTTCAATTCATCAATGCGTTTCTTGAATTCAAGAACGGTACTTGTTCCGTCATCGTATCCACCAGGGGAGTCCGAAAGTAAAATTTCACTAATATTTGGGTTCACTTTAACGAATTGGTCAAAGCGCTCGACGTCAGCTTTTGAAATGACCCCGTTTATTTCAAATCTTTTGACAGGCACAACATCTTCGCCGAAAGTCACGCTTGAAAGCAAAAGTGTCATGAAAAAAATACTGCACTGGGCAATACGTGTGGTTGCTTTCATTAGATACCTATGCAAAAAGAGTACAGTAAAGTGACGAAAATGCCTGCGAACCCATCAACTGCAAGGTCCGCAGGCAGATTTCTTTGATTAATGGGTCAGATCGTACATGGCTTCCATGCAATCTGTTGATCCGCCACAGCCGCCAATCAGAATCTCAAAGCGACCTTCTTGGCTTGGGTATTCTTCACCCCAGCTGTTTACATTTCCTGAGCGAGTCGCTGCTGCGTCACCACCTGATACGACCGTCAATTCTTCATTTGAAATCAAACGCATTTTGTGTTACTCCTATACTTGGTTAAGTGAACCATACCTCATGGCATGGCTTTGCTGCTCCGTACAAGGTCTTGATCACCTTGAACGGTATTTCGGGCTGAGTCTGTTGGGTTTTCCTGACAGACTCAGCATCGAATTCTGAAATTCTTTGTTCTACTTCTAGGCGCGCTGGTTCATTGCCAGCACTGGCTCCAGCACCCATTCCCAAATCCTGCGCTTGTCCTGTATCACATCCGCCTCCAGCGTCATGCCTGGCTTGAGCATTTGTGCTTGTCCGTAGGCATTGATGCTTTGCTCATGCAGTCTGACCTTGATGCGGTACAGCGCTTCGTTGGTGTTGAAGCCATTGATGGCTTGCTGGGCATTGCTCAAGATCGTCGTTGCCATATTCTGTGGCAATTCAGATGGTGCAAATGGAGTACGACTTACGTCAATAACAGTAGCTGTGTGCAAACCGAATTTTTGGTAAGGGAATGCTGCATAGCGTATCAACACTTCTTGCCCTAGCTGGATGAAGCCTGCTGTGCGGCTGGGTACATACAGATGCGCCTCCAGCAATCCCGCTTCTGTTTTGCTGGCATTGCCAGCATTAGCGGTCTTGATATCAACAGGAATCAGGCTGGCCAGCACTTGCCCGGCATTGATGGCTTGCCCTGGCTGGTTCGTTAACGCTGTCACCGTTCCGGCTTGCGTTGCTACGATTTGCACAGCCTGGCGGTTGGCATTTTCTGCTGCTTCTTGCTTGAGACTGGCCTTGGCTCTTTCTATCTGTGTCAGGTCAGTTGCCAGGCTATTGGCTAAAGTATCAAGTTCTGATTGCAGGGCGATCTGGTTGGCCTGCAACTGGGTTTTGCTACGTTGCAAGGTGCTCAGGCGCGTGCTGATGTCGAGCAAATCTTCCTGCTTTTGCTGCGTCTGGGCAGCAGACACATAGCCATTGCCTTGCAGGGTTTCATACTTGGCGACACTTTGCTGCGCCAGTTGCTGACGGCGCTGGGCCAGCAGCAGTTCTTGTTCAAGCTGGGTATGCTCCTGGGCCAGGTTGGCCAGTCTTTGTTGCAGGGCTTGCTTTTTTTCCTGGTACTGGCTTTGGCGCAGTCTTTGTTCTGCAGCCATGCTGTCGGCACGGCTGGCAAGTTGCTGGGCTACCAGGGCGGTGATTTCACCCTGGCTGTTCTGGCGCTCTGTACTGAGTGTGAACAGGATTTGCCCGGCTTTGACTTGCTCGCCTTCCTTGACATGGGTAGTCAGCAAAATACCCGCATTGGGCGCCGCCACGCTCAGCTGGCCGCCTACAGGTACAGTAATGCCGGTGACGCGAGCTTTTTTGGTGATGCTACCAAAAGTGATGTAGGCAATCAGGACTGCAGCAATAACCAGGGCAACTATCGCAATTAATGAAGCGGAGAGCGGCTGCGCCAAGCGGATGGAACCCATCCATTGACTACCTAATGCTGCTGTAACTTCTGGGCGGAACAGGGGGCTGGACTTACTCATCACCCACCTTATTCACTGCGAATTGTTGCGATTTTACTGATATCTTCATTTATCTACGGCAATATTTCAAAAAAGCACTTACTCCCTGTGCATTAATTAACAGCATAAATGAAAACCCTGAGGAAATGTCAAACAAAGTTAAAAATATATTTTAAGCATGCTTAAAGACTATTTAATATTTTTCTGCTAGCGTCGCGCGCCGCGTGCGCAGGCAGTTAAAATTGCTTACCCTGATCGCTCCTTGCTCATACAAAGCGATCAGGTCATGAAGGAGCTGTCACCCAACCTCTGGGCATCGTTCTGATGTCCAGGCATTTGTTTTTAAATTCAGTTCCATCAGATGTATGCTTAAAAAATCAGTCCCCTTGCTGCTGCCAGACTGCTTTACCCGACTTCAAATAAATCAAGCCGCTGGCGGAGCCTTCTTTCGCTACCACAATGCCATCATTCTGCAATTTCACAGACTTGGCATGATAGCTGTGCGGCTGCGAACCTTTATCTTCGACATACCAAAGTTCCAGCCAAGAAAAGTCGTCGCCACCATTGCCTGTCACATGCCCTGCACCGACGATGACAGGCCTGGCTTTGCCGTGTGACAAAAAGACGATGCCTTCTTTATTGCTCTTGCTGTCCTTGACCAGAACCGCCAGGTCTCCCTTACCGGTGCCCAGGAAATTGCCACGCCAGACGAAGGGATTGATACGGCTGTTCACCTCGATTGATTCTTGCCTGGACAAGCCATCAAGCTGCTTGTTTGCCCAGTCAGGCAATTGCATCCTGGGCGATACCTCCTGTGCAAAAGCGATGCTGTTGGCGAATAACAGGACGACGGACGCTAATTTGAAATTCATGGCAAAACTCCTGGTAATGATATAAATGTATAAGTATCGTTTGAATAAAAGCCTGCTTTGCTTCAACTGATTATTGCTAATGCTGTCACTACAAATACCTCACCTCAAACTGACGGTCTGCCTCTTCCACGCTGGGTCTTGCCACTTGTAGAACACACTCAAAGAGCCCGGTTTGTCGGCATAATTTTCAACTTGCAGGCTGTCCATGCTGACGACTTCAAAACTCTTTTTGAAGCGGCCTTCGACTTTAGCTTCACGTGCTACCAGCATTTTGTTGGTGCCTGGCACCCAGCCTGCGAATTCTGCATAGCCAAGGTCTGGGTCACTATTCGCTGGGGGCAGGATGTCGATGATCCAGCCCTGGCTGGTCTGGTGGAATAGCCAGAGTTCACGCCAGTTTTCCATGGGTTGCACGGCCAGCGTCAGTGCGGTGTTCTGTGCATTGGCGCGGGCGGATGCGGGCCAGACCACGCTATAAGTGCAGCGCTTTGCCAGCGGGGTTTTGACGTCGTGTTTGGCGTCAGTCAGCATGACACAGGTTTCACCTGGCTGGCCTGGGGCGGTGATGATGTTCAGGCCAGGTTTGGGAATGACTGCGGGTTCGGCTGCCCAACGCGTTGTGCCTGCACGCACACCGGCGTCAGCGTAGGCATACACATCTTCATCGGCGAATTCTTCTTTGTTGACGGCTGCCAGTTCTGTCAATGCGCGGTTGGCGGCATCTTCTACCTTTTCGCCTTTGCGGGCGCGCTGAAAGGCGATGCTGGACCAGACGCTTGCCTTGCGCATGCGCATACGGTTTTTCAGATACTCGGGCAGGCTGGTGGTGTTGACCTTGTCGAGCACATCGGCACGCCACTGGTCGAGGGCATAGCGCTCGGTCGGGCGCATGGTGGGGTCTATGCAATCCTGCCTGGTCAGTGCCAAGGCAGCGCGGGCTTTTTGGTCGGGCGTGGCATTCATGGCCAGCACGCGGCGGAAGGCTTCGCCGTCATAACATAGTTGCATGCGGCCTTCGCGTTCATAGCCTTTGATGTTGATACCGTAATTGGCGACCACTTCCAGGTGGGCTGCAATAGTCGCCTCATTTTGCTTGGGCTGTTTGCTGGATGCACGTTTGGCCAGGCGCTCTGCCATGCTGCCGAGTGCATCAAAAGCTTCGGCACCTATGGCATTGGCGGGAGCAGCCTTGAGGTAAGCAGCGGTATAGCTGATGCCCAGGGATTCTGCACCTGGTGTATCACGCAGAAAGCGGATAACGGCGAAGGCATCCGGTGCATCATCAGGTTGCATGGACACCAGGCGAACTTGCGATGCCTTGATATAGCCTGTCCGTTCGCGCCTTTGGTCATACACTTGCAGGTAGTCGAGTTTTTCACCACGGATTTCCAGGCTGTCGCCCTGCCATAGCACGGCTTGTTGTTGCGCGCCGTCCTTGGGGGCGGCGCGCAATTGTGCCTGGTCTTGTGTGACAACAGCCAACACGGCGACAGCAGCTAAAGTAGCAAACATGATTATTGGCTCTCTTTGTTTTCGTTAGTGGTTTCTGTTTCAGCTTCGGTTGATACTTTTTGCATGCCCTGCTTGCTGTTCCTGCCGCTACCCAGTAATGCGGCACCAATGAAGCTGCCATCTGTTGGTGGAGGTGCGATGATGACCGATATCTTGTCTGACAATTTGTCGGCCATGGTTTTCTGTATCAACAAGGGGTGCTTGGTCAGCAGGACACCTTCCCTCTCCATCTGCACGCTAGTGACCTTGCCAACCAGGTCTTGTCTATAGGCTTCGGCATCGGCCAGTTTGCGGCGTGAATCGGCTTCACCCTGGGCTTCGATGACGCGTGCCTGCGCTGTGCCTTCCGAGGTTTTGATGCGGGATACTTTTTCTGCCTCGGCTTCAAGCTTGCGTTGCTCTATCTGCTTTTGCTTGAACGGCAGGACATGCTTCATGGCTTCTTCCTCTGCTTTTGCAGCGATGATTTGCTCGTTACCAGCAGCCTCGGCGGCTTTCTCGCGCTTGATCTTGTCGGCGTCAGCTTCCAGCGCGGTTTGTTTGACCTGTTTGTCTTTCAGTTCCAGGGTGTAGCGCATTTTTTCGCTTTCCAGTTCTTCGGCCAACAGTTTTTCCATGCCGCGTTTATAGTCGGCAGGCAGATCAACCTTGCCCATCATGACACTGCGCAGGATGATGCCGTCAGCCGCCAACTTTGGTTTTAATTCAGCTTCTATCTGCTTCTGGATTTCTGCCCGCTTGCTGGAGAATATCTCGCGTACTGTATACAAGGTGAATGCCTTGTAGATCACGCCCTGCACTGCCGGTTCAACGATGTCGGTGTTGATGTTCTCTGGCAGACTGGTAGACATATTGGTCAGCTTGGTTGGGTCGACGGCATAACGTATGCTCAGGTCCACGCCCAACGACAGGCCTTCTACCGACTGAAAAGGCGCTTCGCCATCGGCACGGCTGCTGCGTGTGGGTTTATATAACTGGTCTTGCAAACTGAACAAGCGCAACTCATGCAGACCTGGCACGACAATCAGGGCACCGTCACGCACCTGGTCGGCATGACCTGTCAATTGATTGATACGTACACCGATTTCACCACGCGGAATATGCTTGACAGGCGGATGAGTGCTGATCGCATACACGGCACCACCTACCAGGCTGAGCACTACCAGACGCTTGAAAGTGACTTTGCTGAACATGCCTGATTCTGTCGTGACCCTGGCCCCCGCTTTGATTCCCGATGCGCTTTTGCTGAAAACGGAAGACAGAGTGGATCTTACGGCTTGTACCAGGGATTTGATACGGTCAGACATGATAGTTCTCCAATGAGGTAGTAACAGGTTCTTAGGGTTAGCGCAGTGGCGTTTGCCCTGCATCCCTGAGACACATCATGCGCTGTACTGGGCGGAACATACAATGCTGGCGCGGGGACAGAAATATCACTGTGGCAAGCTATTTATTCCGCGCCTGGAATAAGCCTTGCCGCGTGTGAAGAAAAACTCACAGCGGCTTTATGACTTTTGCCTGAAAAGCGTAGATACTGCGAATATTGATATCAGTGCAGGAGAATGAAGTGGTCAAAGTAGCTGTCATTGAAGACGATCTGCCCACCAGCAATCAGTTAAAAACCTGGATAGAAGCAGCAAAACCAGGCATACAGATAGACCAGTGGTTCAGCCGGGACGATGCCGAGGCAGCCATCGCACGCGAAAACTATGACCTGGTGGTGCTTGATATTGAATTGGGGCGCGAGCGCCATGCCGGGGTCGCCATCATCAATGCCATCAACAAGCAGCATGCAACGCCAGTGCTAGTGGTGTCGGCCATGCCAGCCACCATCTACCGCAGCATCATGAAGGCACTGGATGCCTGGGATTACCTGCAAAAGGCGACCTTTGAAGAAGCCGATTTCATCGAAACCTTTCTGGAAATCCTGCGCTCGGTCAAGGAACGCAAGCAACATAAAGAGAGCCAGAGCGCTGCTTATAAGGAAGCGGCCAAGTCCCCGGTTGCCGACCAACTCAGCATGGACCCACTGCGCCAGCGCACTCCTATCTGGCGAGGCCAGCGTATCAACCTGCCACTGACTGCGCAACGCATACTGGCGGCCCTGTTTGCCCGCCGTGGCCAGGTAGTGTCGTATGAAGACTTGTATGAAGTCGTCAAGAGCGGGCGCAACCGCGACAATATCCGCAAGCATGTGTCAACCATACGCGACGCCTTCCGTGAGATTGATGCGGATTTTGAATGCATAGAAAACGTCCCCATGCGCGGTTTCAGATGGGTGGATGACGACGCAGGCAGAAGCTGAGATGGGCAAGTTCTTGCTGGCGACTTACCGGCTACGGATATTATTTCGTGGCGTTTTTTTATTGCTGGCGCTGGCAACAGTAGGCCTGGCGCTGTCTGTCTTGCAGCAGGAAAAGCAACTCAGCTATAACAATTACCAAAGCAATTTCAATAAAACCCGGCTGCAAATATCGGCCACGCTACGCCACCCTGCCGGGCAACTGGCGCTGCTCAATCCTCCTGATGACAAACAGCGCGCATCCTTGCGTCCCTTGCTGCTGCCTTATTCTGCGATAGATTTTGACGACCAGAACAAGGTGCAGCAAGCCATCGCCATGTCTGGCTGCCTGGTGCAATATGGTAATGAAGGCGCACTCTGCAGCGGCATAGGCAATAACCCCTGGGCGGGCGGCTTTATCTATATAGCGGGTAACTTCAATAGCAGCCAGCTGGTGTCACACAAGCGCGGCAATGAAAGCCTGACACAGGCACACAGGCTGAAAGTCAGTGTCAGCCTGCGCGGCCAGACATATCGCTGGATAGCACCGTTTGAAGAAGAGATAGCGCCAGCGAGACAAAACCAGGGTGTACGTGGGCGCTGGACAGGGTTCAATGAAAGCGAAGCCAACAGACCGAATGCTCGCCCGGTAAAAGACTTCCGTGGCTGGGCCTGGCAACAGGCGATCTGCAACCAGGCAGACCAGGATGACAAGGATGCTGACTGCCAGAAAAATACCTTCTTCTCGCTGCGTCTGCCCATACCGGTATTGCAGGAAGCCCTGTTTGAAAAAAAACGCCCGGTCTGGCCACCACAGGATCTCGATCAGATGGAAGTCAGCCTGTCCGTCCTGCCACCGGATTCTGACACCGCCCTGCTGGACAGCAAGAATGCGCCAACTGCAACACCATTCTCCCTCAAGGATTTGCAAGACAATCTCTTGCCTGGCGAAACCCTGCGCATACGCAAGCGCGATGCTCAGGACAGCAAGGATAACAAGGATGACCTGATCAACCTGACCGGTGCCTTTGAACAAAGCGATGAATCATGGAACATCGTCACCCGCCTGATACGCCGCCTGCCTGTGGATGAATACGATGTCCCGCTCGAAAACCGTGAAACCATCAGCACACCGCTGGCCAATTATGAAGTTTTGCTGAAGGGGGATGTGCGTAGCGTCAGCAAGAGCCTGAGCGTAGTTGCCAGCCGTGTGTCCTGGTTTGTCGGTGCGATGCTGCTGGCATTGACACTGGCCTGGCTATTGATCGAGGTCAGTATCATCAGGCGCATCACTCTGCTGACCAGGCGTGCCGTGTCATTGTCAAAGACCATGAAGGGTGCGGGTGAGCTCGAACAATTCGATGTCAGCGACTTGCGCAGCCCGGATGAGCTGGGTGTGCTGGCCAGTTGCCTGCATGACTTGCTGCGGCGCGTGAAGGAAGACGTGGAACGCGAAACCATACGCACTGAACAAGAGAAAGAAATGTGGCATGCCGTCGGCCATGAAATCATGTCACCGCTACAATCTTTGATGGCCTTGCATGGTAATGCCGAAGACCAGAGCAACCGCTACATCAGCCGCATGCAGCAGGCCATACGTGTGCTGTATGGCAGCGCCTCACCCAGCGAGGCATTTCAATCTACCGTCTTGCAAGTCAGTGAAATTGACATCACCCTGTTCCTGAAAAACGTCGCAGACAATGCCCCCATGGTAGGCATACCTGACGTCAGCTATCAGGGCACGGATGATGTCGTCATGGTCAAGGCTGATGAGTATTCGCTGGAAGATGTAGTGACCCATGTCTTGCGCAATGCCGAGCGTTACCGCAAGCCAGGCAGTGCTATCAGTATCCAGTTGCAGAATACTGAGACGGCGGCGACCATCACTATCCATAATGATGGCCCGCATATTGCGGACGATCTGATCGACAAGATTTTTGAATATGGCGTGTCGGACCAGCATGATTCGGGCGCGAATGGTAACCGGGGCCAGGGATTGTTTGTTGCCAAGACCTATATGGCGAAGATGGGTGGGACGATCAGCGTGCAGAATGTGGACCAGGGTGTGAGTTTTGTACTCACTTTGCAACGAGGAAATCCGTAAGTCTGCAGAGAGACAAAATAACGACACTGGATGACGGCCAGGAGCATGCCGGAATGACGTGGCTAAGGCATGGCAAATCAAACTCTGTGCCAGTCTGCATAATTCCAATAAATTATTAAAAAAATAATAATCCGACGACTTCAACAGTTTTTGCCGAAAAAGCAAAACTTAGTTTTGCATCCCACCACAAATCACGTCGCACTATCGGAAAGCATGGCTTTAGAATCCTTGACGGGCGCGCTGAACTAAACGCCAGCTCACGGGGTCAATTACTGCACTATCCATATAGTCATATTCAAACCCCTGAGAAAAAATACCAGGCTGAGACAGCCTGTCCAACAATAAGGAAAGCAATGAAACCACAATTGAAACTGATCGCGGCGCTGTGCATGGCAGGTGCAAGCGGCCTGGCACTGGCCCAGGCAGAAGACAAACACCAGTGGCTGGAAGACGTCACCGGTGACAAGGCCCTGAGCTGGGTCAAGGACCAGAACAAGGTCACCCGCGGCAAGCTTGACAACGACGCAGGTTTTGCCAAGCTGAAAGCTGATTTGCAGGTCGTGCTGGATTCGAAAGACCGTATCCCAGGCATACGCAAAATGGGCGATGCCGTCTACAACTACTGGATGGATGCAGAACACCCGCGCGGTGTCTGGCGTAAAACCACACTGGAAGAATACAAGAAAGCCCAGCCTAAATGGGAAGTCGTGCTGGATGTTGATGCACTGGCCAAAGCTGAAAATGAAAACTGGGTATTCAAGGGCAGCGTATGCCGTGAACCCGTGTACGACCGTTGCCTGATCGAGTTGTCACGCGGTGGTGCCGATGCGGTTGTCACCCGTGAATTTGACCTGGCCGACAAATCCTTCGTCAAAGGTGGTTTCAGCCTGCCAGAAGCAAAAATGAACCTGGACTGGGTCAACAAAGATACCCTGTTTGTCGCCACTGACTTTGGTGCCGGCACGCTGACAGATTCTGGCTATGCACGCGTAGTCAAGGAATGGAAACGCGGTACGGAATTATCTGCAGCCAAGACGCTGTTCGAGGGCCAGAAAACTGATATGGCGGTGGGTGCCAATTCCAGCGACCATAAGGGCATACACAGGGAACTGGTTAACCGCCAGATCACTTTCTACACTTCAGAACAATATCTGAAAGAAGGCGACAAACTGACCAAGCTCGATGTGCCAGCCAAGAGCAATCTGTATTTCTTTGACAAACAGGCCGTGATCACCCCGCGTGAAACCTGGAATGTCGGTGGCAAGACTTATGCATCCGGCAGCGTACTGGCCATCGATTTTGATGCCTTCATGAAGGGTAACCGTGAGTTCACCGTCTTGTTTGAACCCAGCGACACTACCTCTTATAGCGGCGCTACCATCACAAAAAATTATCTGTTATTGCAGACCCTGGATAACGTCAAGAGCAACCTGAAAGAATGGAAATTCGATGGCGGCAAGTGGTCTTCCCGTCAGGTCAGCCTGCCTACCCTGGGTGCGGTTGGCGTGAGCGGCATTGATGCAGAAAATTCTGACGATTACCTGCTCAGCTATTCTGATTACCTGACACCCAGCGTTTACATGATGGCACATGCAGGCAATGACAAGCGCGAGCTGCTGAAGTCTGCACCGAGTTTCTTTGATGCCGGTGCGTATGAAACAGTACAAAAATTCACGTCCTCCAAGGACGGTACCAAGGTGCCTTACTTTGTCGTGCGCCGCAAGGATGTGAAATACGACGGCAATAACCCTACCCTGCTGTATGGCTATGGCGGTTTCCAGATTTCCATGACACCTTCTTATTCCGGTGGCCTGGGCAAGAGCTGGCTGGATAAGGGTGGCGTGTATGTCGTCGCCAATATCCGCGGTGGTGGCGAGTTTGGCCCGCGCTGGCATCAACTGGCGCTGAAAGAAAACCGTCAACGTGCTTATGATGACTTTGCTGCCGTAGCAGAAGACCTGATCGCCAGCAAAATCACCAGCCCTAAACACCTGGGTGCCATGGGCGGCAGTAACGGCGGCCTGCTGGCCGGTGTTGCTTTGACCCAGCGCCCTGACTTGTTCAATGCGGTGGTCAGCCAGGTGCCTTTGCTGGATATGCGCCGCTTTAACCAGCTGCTGGCGGGTGCCTCATGGATGGGTGAATATGGCAATCCTGATGTAGCGGCAGAATGGGATTACATCTCCAAATATTCTCCATACCAGAACGTCAAGGCAGGTGTGACTTATCCTAATGTGCTGTTCATCACCTCTACCCGTGATGACCGCGTACATCCTGGCCATGCACGCAAGATGGCAGCCAAGATGATGGATCAGGGCCATAAAAATGTCTGGTATTACGAAAACATAGAAGGTGGCCACGGTGGTGCGGCGAACAATGCACAACGTGCCGACATGAGTGCGATCACTTACACCTTCTTGTGGAATATGCTCAAGCGTGACAATGATGCTGTGCAAGTGCACTAAGTAGCAAATAAGGCGGCCTGTATCTGCCGTAAAAACAAAAGCCCGGGATGCACAATCCCGGGCTTTTGTTTTTACGATGAAGCGTTTTAATTCACCTTGTCAGAAGGAAAGCGTATGGTTTCCTTCAGCAAAGAACCCATGGGCCAGGCCAGGTTCATATTGTTTGGTTGTATGGCTTTGGTAAACCACTTCTCATACAGTCTGGTGATGTCGCCATCGGCCATCAGACGTGCCATTTCTATGTCAATGGCTTTCTTGAATGCGGCATCGCCTTTGGGCAGCATGATGGCATAGGCTTCAGAAGCCAGCGGGTCGCCGACGATCATGAATCTGGATGGGTCTTTGGCTTTGGCTTTCAAGCCAAACAAGATTGCCTCATCCTGGGCAAAGGCATTGACGTGACCAGTTTCCAGCATGGTGAAAGAATCACTGTGATCTTTGCCTTCCACCAGCGCCATGTGCAGGGCACGCACCTTGTCACGCTCCAGTATGAATTTGTCGGTCGAAGTACCCTTGGTGAAGACGACTTTCTTGTCTTTCAAATCTGTCCAGTTCTTGATGCCTGAACTAGTATTGACCATCATGCGCAGAGTAGAAAAGAAATGCGGTATCGTGAAATCAACGAGCTTCCTGCGGTCAGCCGTATTACTGGTTGAACCACATTCCATATCAGTCTGGCCAGATGTCATGGCCTGGATGCGGTTATCAGCCGTCACTGGGACAAAATTGATTTTCAGTTGTGGCAACTTCAATTCTTTTTTGAGAGCATCGACCATTTTCTTGCAGATATCGATGGTGTAACCAACCGGTGCTTTGCTTTCTGATAAATAAGAGAAAGGCAAGGCTGACTCGCGATAAGCGATATTGATGGTCTGGCTTTTTTTAATACGCTCCAAAGTGTCAGCTGATGCCAGTTGAGCAAGAACGGCGGCCGACGCAAATACGCCAGCCTGAAAAATACTGCGCAATTTCATATGATTTCCTTATGCCCTGCATGACAACTTTTACTGTCTGAGCATTTTGTTGGGGGCTGCTGCAAAAGATGTTCAGGTGCAGCCTTGGTTGAGCTTGCCTGAATAGGGGTGGTACGAAAGGGCCATGCAATCAGGCCCGGATTATTTGCAAAAGCGTGGGGGTTTTAAAAATGAGGAATCGGATTATATCGTGGTCTTGCAATATTGAGGGAGAGGTAATCCTCTATGTTTCTATCCAGCTAATGATCAGGCTAATGACCAATTAACAGCAAATTAGCAAAAGATTCTCGCAGTGACAGGTCATGCAAATAAAAAAACGCTGGCATCAGCATCAGCGTTTTATATGCGGGGCTCCTGCTATTCAGCGACCTTGCGCTGCATCTCTGCCAGATAAGCATCAAGCTCTGCGGTACTGGTAAAAATTTCATTCAACGGTGCGGCACGGACAATTTCAAATACTTTTTGTACCTGGCGGCTAAGATTGACAAAATAAGTTGCACCGCCATGATTGCGCATGGTTTTGCGTATCTTAGCCAGCACCCGCAAACCCTCGCTGGAGATGAAGGTCAAGGCTTCCATGCTCATGACCAGGATCTTGACTTCTTCACTAACGCTGCTGGCAAAGAACTGCTCAAGGTCGGCTGCGGTACTGGTATCAAGGCTGCCGGACAAATCTATTCTTGCGGTTGGTAATTGGGTTTCATCTATGGAAATTTCTAACACTGTCTGTCCTCTATGGTTTAGCTTGCAGGTGTTCAGGGTTTGACAAGAAATTTACGTATGTGCAAATTATTCTGGCCGTGCGCGTAGTTGTAATCAATATGATCTGCCAGGGCATTCACCAGATACAGGCCCAGGCCGCCTTCGGGACGGTCAGCAAAATCCACTTCGAGGTCGGGCTGACTGACGCCATGCAGGGGATTGTAAGCGTGGGAATTGTCGACCACGTCGAGTATCACTTCTGACTCTTGCAAATGCACGTCCAGCCGTATGGATGCCGGGTCCTGATCTGTTGCACCATGCTTGAGTACATTGACCAGTACTTCTTCAGTAATCAATTGCAGGTCATCAACCACTTCATCACTGACTTGCTGTGCATGCAGCAAACCAGCCAGACGATGCCTGACCTGATCATAGGCAAGTGACTGGCCATTAAGGCTGATCTGCCAGTCGGCAAAAGCCGGTTTGCGTCGTTTAGCTTCAGGATGAAATTGCATACTTAGTAATGTCAAATCGTCAAACTGCGGAGCTTGCGCAATAAACTGCTGATGCGCCAGTGTCACACTGCGAATAATGTCTGCTGCAAATGCCGGTGCCTGTCGACTAATTGTAGTCTGTAATCGGGCTTCTGAGAATTCTTCATTATCCTGATTCCTGGCTTCGGTGATGCCATCGGTATACATGACGACAATGTCATGAGCAAGCAGGCGAATTTCAAACTGCGGGAAACTGGCTTCTTCTTCCAGCCCCAATGCCGGGCCGGTTTCCAGTGCCAGCTTGCTGACCTGGCCATCACGTAACAGCAGCGGCGCATCATGACCTGCGCTAGCGTACTGCAACACACCGCTTTTCAGGTCGAGCATGGCAAAGAACATGGTGACAAAACGGCATTCGGGATTGTTGTGCGCCAGTTCGCGGTTCACGGCAAACAGCAAGGCTGCCGGTGAACTGCTCTGATGTGCCAGTGTGCGCATCAGGCTCAGGGTGCGCGCCATGAACAGGGCAGCTGGCACACCCTTGTTGGCGACATCCCCTATCACCATGCAAATACGCTCATCAGCTATATGAAAAAAATCATACAGGTCGCCACCAACTGCCCTGGCGGGTTGCAGCAAAGTACTCACGCTGTAGCGTGGATCGATAGCCGCATCTGCGCTGGGCAACATGGCTTGCTGTATCTGGGCTGCGATGGCGAGTTCACTTTCCATACGCTGTCTTGCCGCTGTAGCTTCCTGCAATTCCAGTATGTGCAGCTTCAATGAATCACGCATGCGCCTGAATGAACGCGAGAGGCGCCCAACCTCATCGCTCCTGGGGATTTTGGTCAGTTCTGTATCCAGATTGCCCTGGGCAATTTCTTCCGTGCTTTTGCTAAGGCTGCGCAGTGACCTGGTCGTCTGCCGTGATACCAGGGCAATGGCGATGCACATCAGCAGCATGTCCTTGCCCATGGAAAAGATGACGATCATGAAATACTTACCGAGGTACGCCTGAAATTCTGATGCAGGAAAATAAAAGCCATAGACCAGCGGCATATCCCGCAATTGCAGGCTGTAATGTATGTCACCGCCCTTGCCAGATCCCTCAGTTGGCCGTGTAGATATATTGTTGAGATTGAATTCAGCTCCCAGCAAGAAATTGCCAGTCAACTTATTTTTTACATAAGAGTGGCCTTGCACGCTATGATCGACCTCATCAACCAGGTGCAAATTGTTTTGCAGGTCTAGCAACAAGGGCTGCATATTGATCTGGATGGCAATGCTTTGCAGCGATTGCCCTTTCATAAAAAAGCCGGTGCAGAAAACCAGTTCCTGATTACTGATATGACTGGTCCAATAATCATGACCATCAACAGCATTGCAGGAATGCAATAGATCCTCATCTGCTGCGGTACTTTCCCAGGATTGCCTGTTTACCCCTGCTTGCCAGCCAAAGCGATGTTCCTCATTTTTCGCGCCAGAAGAAATAGCCAGTTTGCCAACATAGGGCGAGAGGGGCAAAATTACTTTAAGACCGTCCTGATCAGCTAGATAAAGGCGCTCATCCATTTGCACCAGGTGGCTGGCTTGCTCAGCGATCAGGTGCAGGCTGGATTGGTGTTTTGCCACTATGGCATCGAGTTTGGATATTGCTATCTGATTAATCCAGCCCGTCATGACTTGCTGCAGCAAGGCACGCATCTGGTAATAAGAACTGCCATAAATCACCACCGCCGCCATCAGGCAGGCAAAAACCAGGCGGTAAGTAATACTGGTGAACTGGAATGCTTTTAATTTAATCACGCTGTATTTAGTCACACTATATGTCTATACGAAAGTCTGCCGGATACGGGTGAGCAAGGCCAAAGTCTGAGGATACTGTATCATTTCCTGCTTTGCCATCTATCGAGGACTTGCATTTGATGCATGCAACCATTTTCTGTCTTGCTGGTCTGAACCTTCCATGAGTCTGTACCAGCTTTTAGCGCAATTTATCCGCCAGCACTGGCGCCAGTACATCAGCGCTGGCCTCATGCTGTTTGCCGTTGCCGTCATGACGGTGCTGATACCACGCCGTGTCGGCATGATTATCGATGGCATGGTGGCGGGTCGTTTTGACAACACAGCCCTGATGTGGGAACTGTCCTGGCTGCTGGGCATGGGCCTGGCCATCTACTTCCTGCGGGTAGGCTGGCGCACGCAATTGTTTACGACTTCTTATCAACTGGGCATGCAGTTGCGTACCCGTTTGTATGAACGTTTGAGTGTGCAGGGTTCACGCTTTTTCCAGCAACAAAGAACTGGCGACCTGATGGCGCTGGGCACCAATGATGCAGATGCCATAGAACTGGCCGCAGGTGAAGCCGCCCTCGCCGGTTTTGATGGCAGCATGACCTTTGCCCTGGTGATAGGCATGATGCTGCTGGGCGTGGACTGGCGACTGGCACTGGCGGCCTTGCTGCCCTTCCCTTTCATGGCCTGGGCCTTCAAGCACATTACCCATCATATACAGGATGCATCACGCGATTCGCTAGACCGTTTCAGCAAGCTCAATGACCAGGTACAGGAAACTTTATCTGGCGTGCGCACCCTGCGCGCCCTGGGCCTGGAACAACGCAGCGCCGCGCAGTTTGCCGAACTGGCAGAAAACGCTGCCGCTGCCAGCCTGAATGCGCAACGCTGGGAAGCTGCCTATGAACCGGCAGTGGGCCTGTCCCTGACTGCGGCCGGTGCGCTGACGCTGGGCGTCGGCGGTTACCTGGTCTGGCATGGTGAAATGAGCATAGGTGCCTTGACCAGCTTTTCCATGTATCTTGGCCAGTTGATCTGGCCGATGTTTGCTGCGGGTTGGGTCTTGTCATTGCTGGAACGCGGCAAGGCTGCCTGGGCGCGGCTGGAACCGGTATTGACGCAGGAACTCAGCGTCAATGATGAGGGCAAGCTGGACACGCCACCAAACGGTGATCTGGTCGTGGACAAAGTCAGCTTCGCTTATCCTGGACAAACCAGGCCAGCCTTGCAAGACATAAGCCTGCGTATTGCGCCTGGACAAACCCTGGGCATAGTTGGTCCTACCGGCTCAGGTAAATCCAGCGTGGTGCGCCTGCTGCTGCGCCAGATCGAGGCTGAGCAAGGTCAGGCAGCCTGGGGCGGACATGCACTGGCAGACTATAAATTGCAAACCCTGCGCCTGTCCATCAACTGGGTGGCGCAGGAACCGTTTTTATTCTCGGCTTCGATTGCTGACAATATCTCGCTCAGCAATCCTGTCGCCAGCCGTGCCGAGGTCATGAAGGCGGCTCGACTGGCATCGGTGGATGATGATATACAGCGCTTCCCGCATGGCTATGACACACTGGTGGGTGAGCGTGGCGTAACCCTGTCTGGCGGCCAGAAACAGCGTGTAGCCATCGCCCGTGCCCTGTTGACGGCCAGCCCTTTATTATTGCTCGACGATGCCTTGTCGGCAGTAGATACGCAAACTGAGACTCATATCCTGCAACACCTGGCAGAGTTGCGACAAGAACATCCTGAACGCAGTGCCGTCATCGTCAGCCACCGCCTGAGTGCGGTACTGGAAGCCAATCACATCCTGGTTTTGCGCGAAGGCAAGATCATAGAGCAAGGCAATCATCAGGCCTTGCTGGACTTGAATGGATGGTATGCAACGCAATGGCGTTATCAACAATTGGAAGCAAGCCTGGATGCAGCCTGATACGAAACAATTACCCGCTGCCATGTCAGAAAAAAAACAGGCAGTGCATTTGCTGCTGCACGCAGCCCGCAGTGAAAAACGCCATGTCTGGCTGGGCATCTTCTTTTTATTTATCGCCGCTGGCCTGGAAGCTGTCGGCCCTTTTCTGGGCAAGGCTTTCATAGACCGTTACCTGTTGCCACACCAGATGGACATGGGCATGGTCATCGGCCTGCTGGCAGCTTATGTGCTGACGGGCTGGGGCGCGACCTGGCTGCGCTACCTGCAACTGACGCGCCTGGCTGGTGTCGCCATGCGTTCTGTACGGCGCTTGCGTGAACAGGTGTATGAACATGTACTGCGTCTGCCCATGGCTTTCTTTGACAAGGCAATTACCGGGCAACTGGTGAGCCGCGTAACAAATGACACTGAGGCGGTCAAGAACCTGTATGTGCAGGTGCTGTTCGTCATGCTTGACAGTTCCATCGTCGTCCTTGGCGCCCTGACTGCCATGGCCTTGCTGGAATGGCGCTTGATGCTGATTGTGCTGATGCTGATACCGGCGGTCATCATCATCGTCTGGTTTTACCAGCGCTGGAGTGCGCCTGCCGTCAGCAAGGCGCGCCAGTTGCGCAGTGAAATCAATGCCCAGGTGGCAGAGAGCATCAATGGCATGAGCACGCTGCAAGCCAGCAATGCCGAGCGCCGTTTTGGTGAGCGCTTTGCCACGACCAATCAATTGCATTATGCCGCCAGGCTGGATGAATTGCGTGCTAATGCCTGGCTGTTGCGCCCGGCGCTGGACCTGATGAATTCGCTGTTGCTGGTAGTGGTGATTTTCACTTTCAGCCAGCGCAGTTTTTCTGGTGTGGAGATAGGTGTGCTGTATGCCTTTGTCAGCTATATCGCCCGCGTGGTAGAGCCGCTGATACAGATCACCCTGCAGTTTGGCCAGATACAGCAAGCCGTGGTTTCTGCTGCGCGTGTCAACAAGCTGCTGAATGAACACCAGCATGTACAGGCAAGCAGCGATGCGCGCATTACTGACGGCCACCTGACGCTGGACAAAGTGAATTTTGGTTATGATCCGGCGCGTCCAGTCTTGCATGACTTCAGTCTGGATATCCCGGCGGGCAGTTTTTATGGCATCGTCGGCCATACCGGTAGCGGCAAATCCACCCTGCTGAGTCTCTTGCTGCGTTTTTATACGCCACAGTCTGGCCGCATGGAAGTCGATGGTCAGCCGCTGGCCAGCATCACGGATGCGCACTTCCGCGAGAAGGTGGGGCTGGTACCGCAAGAGCCATTTTTACTGGCGGCTAATGCCCGCGAAAACATCGCCATGGGCCGTAACATCAGCGAGGCAGATATCATCGCTGCGGCCAAAGCGGCGCATGTGCATGATTTTATTTTGCAACTGGAAAACGGCTACGATACACCGCTGGGCGAAGGTGGTGCGCGACTCTCCACAGGGCAAAAACAATTGCTGGCAATTGCCCGTGCGCTGGCTGGCAAACCACGCATCCTGTTCCTGGATGAAGCAACCTCCCATATCGACAGTGAAACCGAACAGGTAGTACAAACCGCACTGATTGAATTGCGCGGCAAAGTCAGCATCATCGCGATTGCCCACAGGCTCTCTACCATACGTGACGCCGACAACATCATCGTGCTGAATCACGGCAAGCTGGCAGAGCAAGGCAATCATCAAGAATTAATGCAAGTGGATCAAGGCATATACCAGCGCCTGTATCTGTTGCAAACCCTGGAAGAGTAAGGAATAGCATGAAGAAATGGATAGTGTTCGGCATCAGTGTTGGTGTCACCCTGTTGCTGGCAAGCCTGGCTTTTATATTTTTTGTAGTCGCACCTGGACTGCCGACACTGGAAGCGGTTACCGACTACCGCCCAAAAATCCCGCTGCGCATCTACACGGCAGACAATGCCCTGATCGGGGAGTTTGGTGAAGAACACCGGGATTTTGTGCCTATCAAGCAAATCCCGGCAGTCATGAAAAATGCCTTGCTGTCGATAGAAGATGCGCGCTTTTATGAGCATGGCGGCATTTCTTTCATCAGCGCCGGACGTGCCGTCCTGGCAGATTTGCGCGGTGGTTTTCATCAGGGGGCGTCTACCATCACCATGCAGGTGGCACGTAATTTTTTCCTGACCAATGAAAAATCGGTGGAACGTAAAATGAAAGAGATTTTGCTGACTTACCGCATAGAGGACGCACTGACCAAGGACCAGATACTGGAACTTTATATGAACCAGATTTTCCTGGGCAAACGCAGCCATGGTTTTTCCAGTGCAGCCAGGACTTATTTTGGTAAATCGCTCGATCAGCTGACACTGGCTGAAGCCGCCATGCTGGCTGGTGTACCGCAAAACCCGGTCAGGCATAATCCGGCAGTCAATTTTGAAAAAACCAAGCAAAGGCAATTACTCGTCTTGAAGAGCATGGTCAGGAATGGTTTCATCACGGAAGCGCAGATGGAAGCCGCTGCCAAGGAAGATATCAAGGTAGTCAAAGGCCAGCAATTCGAAACCCATGGCGATTACATTGCCGAGATGGTACGCCAGAGTATTTTTGCGCAATATAAGGAAGACACTTACACCAAGGGTATCAAGGTCTACACCACCATCAACAAGGCCGAGCAGGATGCTGCTTATGAAGCCGTGCGCCGCAATATCATGGCCTATGACCAGCGTCATGGTTATGACGGCCCGGAAGCCCATATAGACTTGCCTGCCGATGAAGATGAGCGTGATGACGCCATAGACCAGATCTTGCGCAAACATCCTGACAATGACAAGGTACTGGCGGCAGTCGTGACCCAGGCATCCGGCAAGATCGTCAAGGCTGAACTGCAATCCGGCGACAGCATAGAAATCACTGGCGATGGCTTGCGCTTTGCCGCAGCGGCACTGACCGACAAGGCCAAGGCGGGCATCAAGATACGCCCAGGCTCGGTGATACGTGTGATACAGGATGCAAAAAAACGCTGGGCGATTACACAAATCCCGGAAGTTGAAGGTTCATACGTGGCACTTAATGCAGACGATGGTTCTTTCCGCGCGATGGTAGGCGGCTTTGATTTCAACCGCAAGAAATTCAACCATGTGACCAGTGCCTGGCGTCAGCCGGGTTCCAGCATCAAGCCCTTCATTTATTCTGCCGCGCTGGAAAAAGGTTTTTACCCTGGCACACTGATCAATGACGTGCAACTTTCGGAGACATCGGACAGCAATCTGCGCTGGGACCCGCGTAATGATGACGGCAAATATGACGGCCCCATCACCATGCGTACTGCGCTGGCGCAATCCAAGAACGTGGTGTCGGTACGCATATTGAAAGCCATCGGTGTTGACCAGGCCAAGTCCTGGTTGCCGCGCTTTGGTTTTGACAAGGACAAGCACCAGGCCAACCTGACCATGGCCCTGGGCACAGGTTCGGTGACACCCTTGCAACTGGCATCGGCCTATGCGGTGTTTGCCAATGGTGGCTACGCGGTCAACCCCTGGCTGATCAGCAAGGTGGTGGATGGCAAGGGTGCCGTACTGTTTGAGAACAAACCGCCTGCCAAGGCGCAGGAAGAATCTCGTGTCATCGATGCACGCAATGCCTACATCACGGACCTGATGTTGCGTGAAGTGGTGCGCAGCGGTACCGGTGCCAGCGCCACGGCAAAACTGGGACGCCGTGACCTGGCTGGCAAGACAGGCACGACCAGCGACGCTGTCGATGGCTGGTTTGCCGGTTATGCCGCCAATGTGGTGGCGGTGGCCTGGATGGGCTATGACGATCCGAAAAGCCTGGGTGGTCGTGAATTTGGAGCGACACTGGCCCTGCCTATCTGGATAGACAGCATGCGCGTGGCACTGTCTGGCAAGCCAGAAGTAGCCCGTGCGGTGCCTGAAGGTGTCAGCAATGCAGAGGGGGACTGGATGTTTAATGAATTCTTGAATGGTGCCGGGGTACGCACGCTGGATATGGGGGACACCCCGGCAGCAGCAGCACCAGCTACGACTGCGACGCAGTAGTCAGATAGAAAAAGCCCGCAGATCGCTCTGCGGGCAAGTATCCCGACCTTTGGAGGTAAAACTTTTCAGGACTGCCGCATGGTAGTGGCTGGAAGTGACAGGCGCATGACAAATCATGCTCGCCATAAAAAAAGCCCGCTGGCAGAGGCCAACGGGCTGGAAATCCTGACCGGGAACAGGCACAGGATGGCGGTAATTCAGTATTGCCAACTTCTATTCCGAATTTCTAAGCAACAAACAGAGCGCAAAGCACCCCCTTATTCCGCGTCTGAAACATCCCTCACATTTTGTAGACTCTTCAGCATCCCTTTACAAAATGTCAGGTTAAGAGATGACTACTACCTACCGCCCGCAAAGGTCTTTGCCACGCGAACCGCAATTCATGCATGGGACGCCAGGTACTATCTACATTTTGCAAAACGATGGCTTGCGCCAGGGTCTGTACAAGATCGGTGCTACCCGCCGCTCTGGTGTCTCCAAGGCCATGGAACTCAACCGTGACCAGCAGCAACTGATCCCTGGTCTCTATGAATGCGCATTCGAACTGCATACCAAGGATTGCGGCCAGGCTCTCGATGAAATCCTGAAACTGTTCCAGCATGAACGTCGCGGCAAGCGCGGGGATGAATTCTATGAATTCGATCTTGACGACGCCGCCGGGAAAATAGCCAATATTATTGCCACCATCAACCGCCAGGGTCTGATACGCCAGCAACACACCCTATCGATGATGCGCCACCTCGAACCAGACGAACCCAGCACCAGCAATACCGAAGCCTTCACCCCGCCGCCTTCCGGCATATTCAAGAAGGCAATCGCCTGGGTGAATAGCTGAACTGGTGGGCCGTATTTCAACTCAATATTCCAACTACACCACGGCCTTCAGATAATTGCGCTCACGTCCTGTTTCCTGGCCCTTGCGCAGGGCTGCAAAACCCTGATCAAGATCAGCTAATAAATCCTGCACTGCTTCCAGCCCTACATGCAGGCGCAACATGGGTGCCTGCCATTTGGCGGCATTCACAGTGCGGTAGGATGCCGGATTGGTTGGCAAGATCAGGCTCTCGTAGCCACCCCAGCTAAAACCGATGCCGAACAGACGGGTACGGTCTATCAGTGCCGCGACTTGCTGCTCTGTAATGTCAGCACGGAATACCGCACCCATCAAACCGCAGGCATATTCGGCTTTGAAATCACGCTTCCATAATTCATGGCCAGGGCTGCCGGGCATGGGCGGGTACAAGACCTCGGCCACTTCTGGCTGCTCTTGCAACCAGAGCGCGACCACGTGTGCACTTTCTCTGTGCGCAGCCAGGCGTGCTGCCAGGGTGCGCAAACCCCGCAAGGCCAGTGCCGCGTCATCTGCACCTATGGTCATACCCAGTTGGCGGTAGGTATTGCGGATGCGCTCTTCCAGCGCTGCCGTGGTCAGGATCGCACCCATCAGGGCATCAGAATGACCGACGATGTATTTGGTGGCGGCATGGATGGAGACATCAATACCCAGTTCAAACGAATCCCAACCTATCGGTGTCGCCCAGGTGGAATCAGATACCACCACCGCGCCGCGCGCATGGGCGGCAGCGGCAATGCCGGGAATGTCTTGTATTTCAAATGTCAGAGAACCTGGCGACTCAACAAAGATCACCTTGGTATTGAATTGCATGAGATCAGCAATGCCACGGCCTACCAGTGGGTCGTAATAAGTCGTGGTGACGCCCATCTGTTTCAACATGCCATCGCAAAACAGACGTGTAGGGTCATACACGGTATCGACCATCAGCAAATGATCGCCAGGCTGCAGCAGCGCCAGCAAGGTAGTGGTGACGGCTGACAGGCCAGACGGTGTCAGCATGCAGGCAGCAGCGCCTTCTGCAGCGCACAGGGCCTGCTCCAGCGCCTGTGTGGTTTCATTACCATGGCGGCCATAGGCGCGGCGTGTGCCACAGGCATTCTTGAGGGAAGCGACATCAGGAAACAGCATGGTCGATGCGCGCACTACGGATGGGTTCACAAAGGCTGCATGGTCCTTGCCCTTGCGGCCGGCATGGGTCAGGCGGGTTGCGGTTTGCATTACTGGCTCGACGATATTCATGGTGATTCCTTTGTTAATTCTGTGCATTAGCTGATTGCTCCCCTGATATGCATTCATAAAGACCATGCACACTTCAGGGTGTACAAGACACATCCTAGCAACAGCCGATAAGAATTTTTTACCAAATTATTCAAGGATTTATGCTATTTTTAGAAAAATTTACTATAAATTAGAAAATATGGATAAAATTGATCTAGAAATTCTGAATATCTTGCAGAAAGATGCCTCCATTGCACTGGCTGACCTGGCCCAGGCCGTGCATCTGTCCGTCACGCCCTGCTGGCGGCGCGTGCAAAAACTGCAGGAGGATGGCGTGATCAGGCAGCAGGTCACGCTATGCGACCCGGTCAAGCTGAACCTCGGTTTGACGGTGATGGTGGCGCTCAAGGCAGCACAGCACAATGAGAAGTGGATGCAGCGTTTTATCGCTGGCGTCGGTGCGATCCCAGAGATAGTCGAAATCTTACGGATGAGTGGCGAGATCGACTATCTGTTGAAGGTGTATGTGCCAGATATGGCAGGCTTTGATCAGGTCTACAAAAAACTGGTGAAGGTGGCTGACTTGCAGGACGTCAGTTCCAGCTTTGTGATGGAAGTCATCAAGAACACCACGGCCTTGCCGTTGAATTATGCGGTGCTGAAAAGTGGCAAAACCTGAGCTTTTTTTATCCTCTGAAGCGATAGTGCTCTTGCGTGAACAAGTCTATGCCGCATTGCAGGTTTTCTATCCAGTCCAGAAAAGCCGTGATTGCTTCACGCCCCTGGAAGTAGCGGCCATGCTGGGGCACCAGCATATCCACATCCATTTTCCTGACCATATTCGCCCACAGGCGGCAGACCTTGTTGGAGACCATATAGCGTTTGTGAAAACCGCTCATGGTATGCACATGGTCAAGGAATTGCGCCTTGGTCGTGATGGCTGCTTCTATATCATGCGCATCGACCATGGAAGCACCGACATCGCCAGAAAACAGTATCTTTGATTTGCTGTCGTAGAACTGGAAATTTCCTTCTGCATGCAGGAAATGCGCTGGCACGGCATGAATGATGGTGTCGCGCAAACGCACAGGCATGCCTTCATCGGGGATGCCGACGATACGGCCTTCTGCACGGTTCAGGTTACAAAAATGCGGGACAAAGCGTGACCATAATTTAGATACATACAAATCACAATTCGTGCCCATCAGCCACTTGTCGAGTGCGCCTATGATGTCCGGGTCCTGGTGCGAAGCAAACAAATACTTGAGATCTTTCTTGGGCAAATACTTGTGCAAACTCACCAGCAGCGCGTTATAGGTCAGATTGCCGGAAGGATCTATCAAAGCCCCCTCACCGTCAGAAACGACAAGGAATTGATTGGCCTGGACGGCATGGTCTGCAGTGTCATCGAGCAGATCATTGAACATCACACAGATGTGTTTGCCATCATTAAAAAGTTCTATCGCCAATTGATCCCCGCACGTAGCTATGAACGGATATTGTAGGAAAACTGGCGGCCTTGCTCTTGACGTGGATCAAGGATAGAGAAGGCTTTTTGCTAATGCCGTTCACATGAAATCTTGTCATCTGTGTTTTCTGCCACAGCGCAATACCAGCAAAGCAGCTACACTCTGGCTGAAGCAAGACTATCTCTCCTCATTTTTCCGGCAAGCGCACGCATGATAGAACGCATACTTTCCATTATTCTTCCTGTGTTCATCATCATTGGCCTGGGCTATGTCTATGCACGGCGCAAAGGCCCGTCTGCAGCGGCGGATATGGTGTCAGTCAACCGCATCAGCATGGATGTGTTATGCCCCCTGCTGATTTTCACTGCGCTGGCGGGCAAGGACTTTGATGTTGCCCACAATCTGTGGCTGATACTTGCCGGGACATTGATCGCCCTGGGTTCGGGTTTGCTGGCCTGGCCGGTAGCACGTTTGCTGGGTTACGATGTACGCAGCTTTGTGCCGCCGATGATGTATAACAATTGCGGCAATATGGGCTTGCCGCTGGCAGCACTTGCATTTGGCACCAGCGGCCTGTCGGCTGCGGTGGCATTGTTCATGGCCTGCAACCTGGTGTATTTCACGGTGGGCATACGTATCATCCAGCATGGGCATCCTGATCATCAGGACAACCCATGGCGCTTTTTGTTAAGCCCGATGATGCTGGCAATGGCGGCAGGCATGCTGTTCGCGATCTTGCATATTCCCCTGCAGCCCACCTTATTCCTGGCTTTGAAAATGACGGGCGACACCTGCATCCCCATCATGCTGTTTGCGCTGGGAGTGCGCATGCTGGATATCAATTTCGCCAGCTGGCGCATAGGCATGGCCGGTGCCATCGTCTGCCCGCTCGCGGGTTTGCTGGTGGCCGGAATGCTGGAATTTATCTTGCCGCTGACGGCGACCCAGCGCGGCCAGATGTACCTGTTTGCGGCGCTGCCACCGGCAGTATTTTGCTTCATGGTGGCAGAGCAGTACAAGCAAGAACCAGATAAGGTGGCTTCAATAGTCTTGCTTGGTAACGCCGCAGCTGTACTGTTTGTGCCTGTGGGTTTGTGGCTGGGTTTGCGTTAGAAAAAACGCCAGGCAATATAAGCTGGCACCAACATCATAGGCCCGGCCAGCAAGCCTGACCAGGCAAAGCGGTTTACACCCGGGATCAACACACTCAAACCGGGCTTGTCCGGGTGGTAGGCAACAGCAACAGTGCTGCCCTCAGAATATTTGGCAGCGATATTCCTGGCGACACGCTTGCTCGGCGCACTGCCAAAAAATGGCCGGTAACCCTGATAAGCCTGCCCAAGGACGCTGTAGTCATACAATATCTGGAAACTCCACTCCTGCCCAATACTGTCTTTATACCCCGTCATGGGACGCCAGTATCTTTGCAACTTGCATCGCCTGATTATTGCATGCGCAGTAGGCCAGCGAGTACTTTGACGCGCCCGGAAAAACTCAAGAGCGGACCAGGCCGTGGCCGCAACGGCCAGGAGCAAAAACACAATAGTGCAAATAATTCCTGTTGAGATCATCGTTCTGGCTTAAAAAAATCCCCGGCAGATCATCTCTGGCGGGGATTATTTAGAGATGAACACAAACATCTATATTAAACCAGTCTTTGCCAGATTGCCGTCGTTGCCGCGGCCTGATTCAGAGAATAGAAATGCAAACCCGGTGCACCACCTGCCAGCAAACGCTCACACATGGCAGTCACCACATCCAGGCCAAAGGCTTTGATGGAGGCAGTATCGTCACCATAGCTGGCCAGCTTCAGGCGTATCCAGCGCGGGATTTCTGCGCCGCACATTTCAGAGAAACGCTGTAACTGCGTGCTATTGGTGATAGGCATGATGCCGGCCACGATAGGTGCTGTGACGCCAGCCTTGCGCGCTTCTTCAACAAAGCGGAAGTAGGCATCAGCATTATAAAAATACTGGGTAATCGCAGCATTGGCCCCTGCATTCATCTTGCGCACGAAGCTGTTCAGATCATCTTGCGGTGAACGTGCCTGTGGATGCATCTCAGGATAGGCTGCTACTTCGATATGGAACCAGTCGCCAGTCTCGGCACGGATGAATTCCACCAGCTCATTGGCATAACGGAATTCACCGCCCATGCCATAGCCACTGGGTAAATCGCCACGCAGGGCAACCAGGCGGCGTATGTCATTGGCCTTATATTCATTGAGGATCGCACGTATCGATGCATGCGTACCACCGACGCAGGACAGATGCGGCGCGGCATCGTGGCCTTCACGGCGTATCTCGGTCACGGTATCGAGCGTGCCCTGCTGGGTAGTACCGCCGGCACCAAAAGTGACAGAGAAATATTTGGGTTTAAGTTCGGCCAGTTTGGCCCGGGTGACACGCAGCTTTTCCGTGCCTTCCGCCGTCTTGGGCGGAAAAAATTCTATGCTGAAATTAGGCGTCTTCATCTTTTTTATTTTGCAACAATAAGGTCGAGAGTGCCCAGGAGATCACGCTATACAACAATGCACCACCCACTGCGGCCCAGAAGCCGGTGACATGAAAGCCATCCACCATATTTGCCACTGCCCAGAACATCAGGCCATTAATGATGAAGATGAACAGACCCAGACTCAATACCGTTGCCGGTAACGTCAGTATCAAGACTATGGGGCGGATGATGGTGTTCACCAGGCCCAGCACGACTGCCACGACCAGTGCCGTACCAAAAGTGTCGATTTGCACCGACGAAATGAGATAAGGAATCGCCAGCAAAGCCAGCGCATTGACCAACCAGGTTGCCAGTAAACGCATACATGCTCCTGTTGTAGAGGGATGAAGCTGTAGCCACAAGATACAGCTTCATTGCACCTATCCACGTCTGCAACCCAAAAACTGCAAACACGGATAGGCAACTAAGGTGATTAATAACGGTAGTGATCTGGCTTGTATGGACCGTTTTGATTCACGCCGATATAGGCAGCCTGCTCTTCTGTCAGCACGCTCAGTTGTGCATTGAGTTTTTTCAATTGCAGACGGGCGACTTTTTCATCCAGATGCTTAGGCAACGTGTAGACGCCTACCGGATATTTCGCTGTATTGGCAAACAATTCGATTTGCGCAATAGTCTGGTTAGCAAAAGAAGAACTCATGACATACGATGGATGGCCAGTACCGCAACCCAGGTTAACCAGGCGACCTTCTGCCAGCAAGATGATGCGTTTGCCGTCAGGGAAAATCACGTGGTCAACTTGTGGCTTGATGTTTTCCCAGGTGTATTGCTTCAATGCAGCGACGTCGATTTCATTATCGAAGTGACCGATGTTGCAAACGATGGCCTGGTCTTTCATCTTCAGCATATGTGCATGGCTGATGACGTGGTAGTTACCTGTCGTCGTCACGAAAATGTCGCCATGTTCAGCAGCATATTCCATGGTCACAACGCGGTAGCCTTCCATCGCTGCCTGCAATGCGCAGATAGGATCGATTTCAGTTACCCAAACCTGTGCAGACAAAGCACGCATGGCTTGCGCAGAGCCCTTGCCTACATCACCGTAACCGGCGATGACGGCGACCTTGCCAGCGATCATGACGTCAGTGGCACGCTTGATACCATCAACCAGGGATTCGCGGCAGCCATACAGGTTGTCGAACTTGGACTTGGTAACGGAATCATTGACGTTGATAGCCGGGAAAGCCAGTTTGCCGTCTTTGTGCATCTGGTACAGGCGATGTACGCCTGTCGTTGTTTCTTCTGTCACGCCCTTGATTTCTGCCAGACGTTTGGAGTACCAGGTGCCATCAATCGCCAGGTGTTTTTTGATCGCATTGAACAGGCAGATTTCTTCTTCTGAACCTGGATTGGCCAGGACAGAAATATCTGTTTCTGCACGTGTACCCAGATGCAGCAACAATGTCGCATCGCCACCATCGTCAAGGATCATGTTGGAATAGCCGCCGTCTTTCCATTCGAAAATGCGGTGGGTGAAATCCCAGTATTCATCCAGGTTTTCGCCTTTGAAAGCGAACACTGGTGTGCCGCCAGCAGCAATCGCTGCGGCTGCGTGATCTTGTGTGGAGTAGATATTGCAAGATGCCCAGCGCACTTCTGCCCCCAGGGCCAGCAGTGTTTCGATCAGCACGGCAGTCTGGATAGTCATGTGCAGGGAACCGGTGATACGCGCACCCTTCAGAGGCTGGGTAGCCGCGAATTCTTCACGGATAGCCATCAGGCCTGGCATTTCTGTTTCAGCAATGCGGATTTCTTTGCGGCCCCAGTCAGCCAGACTCAGGTCAGCAACGAAAAAATCTTGGGAAGCAGTATTGGATGTGTTTGCTACGACGGCGTTCATCACGCCCTCCTTTCTAATGAAAAAAGTAACGTGAGCGCGGTTATGGATATCCCAAGCCTGGCAAAAACTTGTAGTTTTCGTCGCAACGCTCCTTGGAAGATTTCAAGTATAGCGCAGCTCAGGCATTTTTGCTGATTTCTTGCATTGTCAAAGAAATCAGCAAAATCGCTGTCATGGCTGGATTTCGGGCAGATTCAGTTGTTTTTCAAAGCAAACGGCCTCTGCCTTGCCCACATATTTGCCAAAATTGGGAATGCGGTAATAGCCATGTTTTTCATAAAAGGCAACAGCGCGCTGGTTGACCAGACGGGTTTCCAGACGCAGCCTCAGATAACCATATTCTTTGGCGGCAGCTTCAAGATGCGTCAATACGGCAAGACCTACACCTGATACCTGCGCATACATGCGTTTGACTTCTGCCATCCCTTCACCCATGGGGCGAAAAGCGCCACAACCCACTGCCTTGCCATCGGCATTGTGTGCCAGCACAAACAAAGCGCCGGGTACACGAACATCTTGCATGTCAAAAGAAGAACGGCCACTGTCACCCGTGATAGCTGCCAGGCTGGCAGACAACTCATCCAGCATAACCTCAGCCTCGGGCAAGGCTGGGTCAACGGCAGCAATATGAAACGAACTCATTGAAACATGCTCATGTGGGCGACAGCGCTTAACCTATTGATTATATTGCTTATTATACTTCTTGCTACATTAATTAATGGCCATCAAAATTACAGACAGTGAACAACGGCAAGCCACTGTCACGGATAATTTTTGAGCCACCCAGTTCAGGCAAGTCAACGATGACGGCGCCCTCTACTACGGTTGCGCCCAGACGTTCCAGCAATTTCTTGCCTGCCATCATGGTGCCGCCAGTGGCGATCAGGTCGTCGATCAACACCACGCGGTCGCCTTTTTTGCAGGCGTCAGAATGCAGCTCTACCGTCGCGCTGCCGTATTCGAGCTCATATTGCTCAGACACAGTATGGAAAGGCAGTTTGCCCTTCTTGCGGATAGGCACGAAACCCAGGTTCAGTTCATATGCCAGGACAGAACCGATGATGAAGCCACGTGCATCCAGGCCAGCCACGACGTCGAGCTTTTCATCCATGTAGCGGTGCACGAACATATCGATCAGTACACGGAATACTTTAGGATTTTGCAACAAGGGGGTAATGTCGCGAAACATCACGCCCGCTTGTGGCCAGTTTTCCACCGTGCGTATATGTTCTTTAATGTACTCTGATGGATTTAACATCAAGCATGTCCTTCAAATTTTAAAATAACCAGCTATTTTAACAGCCGCTGCTCTGCTCTAGCGACTGCTTCGGAAGTTCCTCTGACAACGACCACGTCGCCATTCTGTAAAACGATGTCATCCAGATGGTCAAGCCTGACTTTACCACGCCGTACTGCATGGATATCGACTTCAAATTCTTCCAGCTTCAAGTCTGCCAAATGCAAACCCAGTGCATTGGCGCGTTCGGTCAGCACTACGGTGTGCAAGCGTATCTGCATGCTCTCTGGGCTGTCGGCAGCATCACTGGCACCATGGAAGAAGCCTCGCAGGGATTCATAACGCGCCTCACGTGCTGCCTGTACCCTGTGCACCACGCGCCGCAAAGGCACACCCAGCATGACCAGGGCATGAGAGGCCAGCATCAGGCTGCCTTCCATGAGCTCCGGCACCACTTCAGTAGCACCGGCGCTCCTGAGTTTATCCAGGTCTACATCATCATGGCTGCGCACAATGACAGGCAGGCTGGGGTTCATTTCATTAACGAAATGTAAAACCTTGAGGGCGGATGCGGTGCTGGTGTAGGTCACCACCAGTGCCGAGGCGCGGTTGACACCGGCAGCCAGCAGACTCTCGCGCCGGGCCGCATCGCCATACGAGACATTGGCACCGGCAGTCTGCGCTTCGCGGACACGGTCAGGGTCAAGATCAAGGGCGTGGTAATCAATATTTTCTTCCGCCAGGATACGCGCCAGACTCTGGCCGCTACGGCCAAAACCGGCGATGATCACATGCTTCCTGGTGGTCATGGTGCGGGCAGCGATCTGGGTCAGTGCCAGCGACTGCATCATCCATTCATTGGCAGAGAATTTCATGACGATGGCGTCGGACTTGGCCAGGATGAAGGGTGAGATCAGCATGGAAATCACCATCGATGCCAGAATCAATTGCACCAGCATGGGATCTACCAGTTGCAAGCCACCTGCCTGATTCAGCAAAACGAAACCAAATTCGCCAGCCTGCGCCAAACCAAGGCCGGTACGCAGGGCGACGCTGGTGGAGTTGCCAAAAGCCCTGGCCAATGCGGCAATCAGTACCAGTTTCAACAAGACCGGCCCGGTCAGCAACAATAACACCAGCCAGAATTGCTCATAGACCAGCCGCACATTGAGTAGCATGCCCACAGTAATAAAGAACAAGCCCAGCAGAACATCACGGAAGGGTTTGATATCTTCTTCCACCTGATGGCGGTATTCAGTTTCAGATATCAGCATGCCAGCGACAAAGGCACCCAGCGCCATCGATAAACCGGCTTTCTCAGTCAGCCAGGCCGCACCCAGGGTAATAAACAAGAGATTGAGCATGAACAGCTCTTGCGAACGCCGCTTGACCACGATATGGAACCAGGCACGCATGAGTTTTTGCCCTACCACCAGCAGCAACACCAGGACGACGATGGCCTTGCCACTCGCCAGTGCCAGGGTTTTACCCAGGTCAGGGGACTTAGATGCCAGTGCTGGCACCAGGATCAGCAGTGGTACCACGGCCAGATCCTGAAACAGCAGCACGCTGATGATTTGCCGGCCATGCAAACTTTCCAGCTCCAGCCTTTCCGTGAGCATTTTGGACACAATCGCCGTTGATGACATGGCCAATGCGCCGCCCAGGGCAAATGAGGCTTCCCAACTGATCTGGAACAGGCTGGGCAGCCAGCGGCTGGCTACCCAGCCAAATACCATACTGGTCAGTATGGTGACCAGTACCTGTGCCATCCCCAGGCCAAATACCGCCTTGCGCATGGCCATGAGCTTGGACAGGGAAAATTCCAGTCCTATGGAAAACATCAGGAAAACCACGCCAAACTCGGCAAGTTCGTGGGTAACGGCGCTTTCTTCTGCCATGCCGAAACCGTGCGGGCCTATGAAAATACCAACCACCAGATAACCCAGCATGGGCGGCAGTTGCAGCATACGGAATGCGACCACGCCCAATACGGCAGCAGCCAGCAATAAAAGTGTGGTGTCCAGTCCTGTCATGCCGCCTATTATTGCCGATTTATCGCCCTGCTATCCTGCTTTTGGGCAAACATTATTCATTACGTTACAACTGGCAAAGTTTTTGCTTTGAGGATTTCGTTTATACTTCCGGCATGAATGAACTGAATGCACCTTTAACTTTTAAACAAGTACCCACGACAGACGCAGCTGTCGCAGCACAGCGCGCCCTGAAACTGGCTTGTGAAACCCTGCAAATCGAGGCTGACGCCCTGCTTGCCCTGCAAAAACGCCTGGGTAATGGCGATGCTGCCGGCTTTTCCCAGGCTGTCAGCATGTTGTTGGCATGCCACGGTCGGGTCGTGGTTTCTGGCATAGGCAAGTCTGGTCATATTGCGCGCAAGATTGCGGCGACCTTTGCGTCTACCGGCACCCCATCGTTTTTTGTCCATCCGGCTGAGGCTGCGCATGGCGACCTGGGCATGGTGACACCGCAGGATGTATTTATCGCCATCTCTTATTCTGGCGAAGCATCTGAACTGATGTCCATCCTGCCCATCATCAAGCGCCTGGGTGTCAAGCTGATCGCCATGACGGGCAACCCGGAATCCAGTCTGGGTAAGCTGGCAGATATACATTTGAACCTGCACGTGGACAAAGAAGCCTGCCCGCTCAATCTGGCACCAACCGCCAGCACTACGGTGACGCTAGCGCTGGGTGATGCCCTGGCTGTGGCGGTACTGGATGCACGCGGCTTTCGTGAAGAAGACTTTGCCCGCTCCCACCCCGGTGGCTCGCTGGGCCGCCGTTTGCTGACCCATGTCAGGGATGTCATGCGTGTTGAAGAAGCCATACCGCAAGTCGGCCCGGAAACCAGCCTGAAAACTGCACTGCTCGAAATTACCAAAAAAGGCATGGCGATGACTGCCGTGGTGGATGAGCACCAGCATGTACTGGGCATTTTCACCGATGGCGACTTGCGTCGCCTGATGGACGGCACGCGTGACTTTACCCAGTTGCGCATAGCCGATGTCATGAATCATGCGCCGCGTCGCATACGTCCTGAACAATTGGCGGTAGAAGCTGTCGAAGTCATGGAAACTTACCGCATCAACCAGTTGCTGGTCGCTGACGACAGCGGCAAGCTGGTGGGTGCCTTGCATATACATGACCTGACCAGGGCCAAGGTGATTTGATGGACATAGAAATAGCAACAGAAAAGGCCATAACAGCGGCCAGTAAGATCAGACTCATGATCTTTGATGTGGACGGTATTCTGACCGACGGCAGCCTGTATTTTGGCCCCGAAGGTGAAATGATGAAGTGCTTTAATGTGCTGGACGGGCAAGGTATCAAACTCTTGCAACAGGCAGGCATCATCACGGCCATCATCAGCGCAAGACAATCGGCCATCGTCAGCAAGCGTGCTGCTGATCTTGGCATCAGCCACGTCAGCCAGGGCGTCCATGACAAGAAGAGTGCATTCCTGGGACTGCTGGAGAGGCTGGATATTCCCGCACAAGAATGCGGCTTTATCGGTGACGACGTGATTGATTTGCCGATACTGACCAGGGTCGGCTTTGCAGCCAGCGTACCGAATGCCCATGCCGAAGTACAACAGCGCGTGCCATACATCACCAAGGCCAATGGCGGCCAGGGTGCAGCGCGCGAAGTCTGCGACTTCATCCTGCGCGCCCAGGGTAAATATGAACAGGCTTTACAAGCATATCTGACATGAAACCCCAAATGACCATAGACCGCTTCCGCATCTGGCTGGCCGTGATCCTGCTGGGCGTGATCACCATGGGCACCATCTGGGTCATGGAAGTCATACGCCGTCATGCCGATGATGAGCAAAACCGCAGTTCGGCCAGATCAGCACCTGATTACTATGTGGAGAAATTCAATTTCATCCGTCTGTCAAATAATGGCAAGGCCAATTACCACATCACCGGCGACAGCCTCGTGCATTTGCCACGTACCGACAATATAGAAATCAAGCACCCGCAGATCAATAGTTTTGACCAGGACAGGCCGCCCCTGCATCTGCGTGCTGACCTGGCTGTAGTGTCACAAAAATCATCACTGGTCACACCCAGGCGCGAACATGACGAAGTCCATCTGCATGACAATGTCAGTATGGAAAGACCTGAGGGTCTGAGTTCACAGTTCGTGCGCGTGGAGTCAGATTATCTTTTGCTATTGCCGGATGATGATATCGTGAAAACCGATAAACCCATTTCGGTCACGACGGGAAAACTAAGCTCTACAGCAACAGGCATGATTGCCAATAATTCTACTCAAAGCCTGGCGATGCTGAGCAAGGTCCACATTCAACTCAAGAAGCGTGAACCGGCTCCCAAAGCCAGCACAAAATAATGAAGAAAGCGAATATGCGTATGATCAATACACCATTCAGCGTCGCCCGCTTATTGGGCCTGGCCTTTCTGAGCCTGGCCTGCGTTTCTGCCCATGCAGAAAAAGCCGACAGTAATAAAGAGACCATCATCGAAGCCGGTTACGGCGAGAGTGATGGCAAGACCAGTGTGCGCAGATTGTCCAAGGGTGTCTCTTTGGTACGTGGCACACTCAACGTCAAGGCAGAAAATGCCGTGGTTACTGAAGCGCCTAATGGTGACCAGTTCGTCGTCCTCACCGGTGGCAGCAACCGCAAGGTCACCTTCCGCCAGAAACGTGATGGCGGCCCGGACCTGTGGGTGGATGGTGAGGCTGACCGCGCTGAATACAATCAGAGTACAGAAATCGTCAAGTTCATTTCCAAGGCCAAGGTGCGCTACCTGGAAGGTAAACGGGTCACCCAGGAACAGGAAGGCGAATACCTGTCTTACGACAGCAAAAATGACTTTTTCATCGGCACCAATTCGACCAGTGGCCAGCATGTGGATGGCTCTGGCAGCCTGAAAATCATCTTGCAACCAAAACCAGAAAAACAGGCTAATTAAGATGACAGCACAGTCCAGCAGCACCTTGCTCGTCAAGGGCCTGCAAAAGCGCTATGGCGCGCGCCAGGTGGTGCGCGATGTTTCCCTGCTATTGAAAAGTGGCGAGGTAGTGGGTTTGCTGGGGCCGAATGGCGCAGGCAAGACCACCTCGTTTTACATGATCGTGGGCCTGGTGCCTTCCGACGCCGGGGATATCACGATTGATGACGTGAATATCTCGCAACTGCCTATCCATGAGCGTGCAGTACTGGGTCTGTCTTACCTGCCCCAGGAAGCTTCGGTATTCCGTAAACTGACGGTGGAAGACAATATCCGCGCCGTACTCGAATTGCAAAAAGACAGTGAAGGCAAATATCTCGGTGCCAAGAAAATTGAGCAAAGGCTCAATGCCCTGCTGGCAGATTTGCAGATAGAAAAGATACGTGAAAGCCAAGCACTATCACTCTCAGGTGGTGAACGCCGTCGTGTCGAAATTGCCCGCGCGCTGGCGACCAACCCACGCTTTGTCTTGCTGGATGAACCCTTTGCCGGCGTTGACCCGATTGCCGTCATCGAAATTCAACGCATTGTGCGCTTCCTCAAGGAACGCGGCATCGGTGTGCTGATCACCGACCATAATGTGCGCGAGACCCTGGGCATCTGCGATCACGCCTATATCATCAACCAGGGTGCGGTACTTGCCAGTGGCAAGCCTGACGACATCATACAAAATGAATCTGTACGTCGCGTTTATCTCGGAGAACACTTCCGGATGTGACGGGAATCATCATGAAACAAAGCCTGCAACTACGTACCTCACAACATCTGGCCCTGACGCCGCAATTGCAGCAATCAATACGATTATTGCAGTTATCGACTTTGGAATTGCATCAGGAGCTGGAGACGCTGCTGACCGATAACCCCATGCTGGAACGCGTCGATGATCCGCTCGATCACGCCGTGCGCCTGCTGGCAGACGGTGCCATCAATACCAGCAGCACCTCTGCCGATGCTGGCATGGAAGCACCCGCAGCAAGAGACGACAGCGACAAGTCTGCAGAACCTGCGGCGGCTGATGCTGAAACCGTCATCAGCAATGACAGCACCACCTCCAGTGAAGAAGACTGGGGTTTTGATGACGTGCAGCATGGCAGCAAGTCTGGCGATGATGAAGATGGCCGCCCACAACTGGGCGCAGCCCATGTCACCCTGCGTGAACACCTGCTGGAACAGATGCGCCTGAACCTGCGCGAGCCGCGTGACCGAGCCCTGGTCGAGCTGATGATAGATGCGCTTGACAGCAACGGTTACCTGACTGAAACCTTGGATGAAATACATGCCAGTTTGCCACTGGAATTGTTCGTAGAACCAGAAGAACTGGCTTTTGCCCTGAACATGCTGCAGAGCTTTGACCCTGCCGGTGTTGGTGCGCGCAGCCCTTCAGAATGCCTGGCACTGCAAATCAGGCGCTTGCCCAAGATTGCTTTTGTCACGCGCAGGCTGGCGTTGCAAATTGTTGAAACGCAACTGAGTTTATTTGCGCAAAGAGATTTCACAAAACTCAAGAAAATACTCGACTGTGATGACGAAGATTTGCGCGATGCACAAACGGTCATCCGTATGTGCAAACCCAGACCCGGCATCGCTTTTGCTGCCGATGAATCTGACTATGTTGTACCAGACGTCATCGTCAGAAAATCCGGTAACGGCTGGCAAGTCATGCTGAATCAGGATGTCATGCCCAGGCTGCGGGTAAGCAGTATGTATGCCAACATCATGAAGCAAAATCGCGGCGAGGCAGGCATGGGTGCGCAACTACAGGAAGCACGCTGGCTCATCAAGAATATGCGGCAACGCTTCGAGACCATATTGCGCGTTGCACAAGCGATAGTCGAAAGGCAACGCAATTTTTTCACGCACGGTGCTGTTGCCATGCGCCCCCTTGTTTTGCGCGAAATTGCTGATACACTAGGATTACACGAGAGCACTATCTCACGTGTAACAACCCAAAAATACATGTTGACCCCACATGGCATGTTTGAGTTGAAGTACTTTTTCGGCAGCCATGTCGCGACGGAAACAGGGGGTGAAGCATCTTCCACCGCGATACGTGCACTCATCAAGCAGCTGATAGGAGCAGAAGACCAGAAAAGCCCACTCTCTGATAGCAAAATTGCAGACATGCTGGGTGAACAGGGCATGGTAATTGCCCGACGGACAGTTGCCAAATACCGTGAAGCCCTCAAAATCCCCCCAGTGAGTTTGCGTAAATCTTTGTAAGCAGTCCTTGTAATCACGGTTTGAATTGCTATATATGATTTAGCTCAAGGCAAATAAATGCCAGGAGCTTATCGTTACAGCAAGTAACATCACTATAGGAGCACAGTATGAATCTCACCATCAGTGGACACCACGTCGAAGTAACTCCTGCAATTCGTGAATATGTACATACCAAACTAGAACGTATCAGGCGGCATTTCGACCAGGTCATTGATATCGCCGTCATCCTGACGGTGGACAAGCTCCGGGAAAAGGAAAAACGACACAAAGCCGACATTAATTTGCATATCAGCGGTAAAGATATCCACGTTGAAAGTCTGGCGCATGATCTGTATGCGGCCATTGATGCACTGGTAGACAAACTGGATCGCCAGGTCATCAAGCATAAAGATAAAATGCAAGACCATCAGCACGACGCCATCAAGCACATACCTGATCCGGCATCGGCTTCATAAGACCCCAGTCCTTACCCGAACAGGGTTGTGGACATCCAAAACAAGGACGCTAGAAAGCGTCCTTTTTGTTGGGCGAATGGTTTTGATGTTGATAATTTACATCATCATTCGCTGAATTACTCTGCGACAATCCGTACACATAATAACCGTCATTCCAGCGTGCTTTTAGCTGGAATCCAGCGGCGTTCGTTATATGCCGTGGCTCTTGTTGCAAGTGGCACTTTGACTAAAACGTTTACCCTCCGTGGATACAAGCCGGGTCTCGGCCCGGCAGCCGAAATACTTTCTTTGCGTCGCCAAAGAACGTATTCAAAGAAAGGCGACCCAGGCGTCGTCGCCCCCTGAAGGGGGGGTTCCCGTTTGTGCTGTACAAAAAATGGGAAGGCCCGAAACTCGCTTCGCTCAAACAGCGGTCCTTCTTAATCCATTTTCTGTACAGCACAAACGGCGTCGACACATGGGAACTGCTAACGTCAAAAACAACAGCAACATCAAACCCAAAGTCAAACCCAAAGTCAAACCCAACAGCAACGAGCATGCAGTCCTTACGCTATTTCCTCATAAGCATAGACACCCCGTGACGACCAAGCCTGACAAAGTTAAAATAGCAGCTTCATCCCCTACCCTGCATAGTCAACCACCATGAGCGAATTTGTACTTACCTCCGTCAAGAACAATATAGGCTACATCACCCTCGACAGACCCAAAGCATTGAACTCGCTGTCTCTCGATATGGTAAGAGCGCTGACGACGACCTTGCTGGCCTGGCAGGATGATCAGAATGTGCGTGCGGTGTTTATCCATAGCAGCAGCGAGAAGGCATTTTGTGCTGGTGGTGATATCCGTTTTTTCTATGATGTGGGTACAGCCACACCCAAAGGTGACTCAGCCTTGCTGGAAGATTTTTTCACTGAAGAATATGCCTTAAACCATTTAATTCATTTCTATCCAAAACCCTATATCGCGCTGATGAATGGCGTGGTCATGGGTGGTGGCATGGGTATTGCGCAAGCAGGTGAAGACTGTCGTTTGCGCATCGTCACGGAGCGTACCAAGATGGCGATGCCGGAAGTGAATATTGGTCTTTTCCCTGATGTGGGCGGCGGTTATTTCCTGTCGCGTACTGATGGTGAAATTGGTACTTACCTGGGATTGACTGGTGAAATCATCACCGCTGCGGATGCCATTTATGCAGGGCTGGCGGATGTCTATATTCCCACAACTGAAATACCTGCACTGATGAATTTGCTCAGTGAAAGTACGGCCACAGACTTGCATCTGGTAATACGCGATTTTGCTGCGACTTTTGCAGACCAGGCAAAACCGGACACCAGCAAACTGGCTGCACAACACGCCATCATCAACGACATTTTCGCAGGCGATAGCGTTACTGCGATCTGTGAAAAACTACAACAAGACAACAGCGACTTCGCCCAGCAGACCCTGGCCACCATGCAAAAGCGTTCACCACTACTGATGTCAGTCACACTGGAACAACTGCGCCGCAGTAAAGGCATGACAGTATCGGCCTGCCTGCGCATGGAAAGAAACATGGTACGTCATTGCTTCAAGCATGGCGAAGTGCTGGAAGGTGTGCGAGCCCTGGTGGTAGACAAAGACAATACACCACGCTGGTCACCTGCGACATTGGCTGAAGTGACGACGGAACAAGTGACAGGATTCTTTGCTGAAGCCTGGCCTGCTCATGCGCATCCTTTGCGGTATTTGGAAGCTTGAGTTGAAAGACTGACTGATCAGAGTTTGATCAATCGTATATCTAAAAATTAGATCAAGGTCGTATTGACGTTGATTTTGACTTTGGGGTTGTTTTTGACTTTCTGCAGTTCCCATGTGTCGACGCCGTTTGTGCAGTACAGAAAATGGATCAAGAAATGCCCGTGTTTGAGTGTAGCGAGTTTCGGGCATTTCCCATTTTTTGTACTGCACAAACGGGCACCCCGCAGGGGCGACGACGCTGGGTCGCATTTCTTTGAATTCTTTCTTTGGCGACGCAAAGAAAGAATTTCGGCTGCCGGGCCGAGACCCGGCTTGGTTCTACGAAGGGCAATCGCTTTAGTCAAAGTGCAATATTCAACAAACAACACGGCATACCACGAACGCCGCTAGATTCCTGCCTACGCAGGAATGACGTGAATAAGATTGCCATAAAATCCAAGGCTGAGCAGCCTGTTATGCATATCTGCAATCACTTCAACTCAAACGCCTTCTTATCCCCCTTAAACCATCCAGCCAACCCCGCAATAAACTCCTGCGCCCCATTCCTCCTCGCAGTCTTCAAACCATGACTGGCACCTGGAAATTCCACGAACTGAAAATCTTTTTCCGGATGCTTCAAAAAGTAATCCCGCAAGGCATGTCCTGATTCTATCGGCACACTCTCATCCTTCTCACCCATTGCTGCCACCATTGGAATATCCAGGCTTGCGTACACAATCAAAGGATCAGAAAACAGATGTCCAGACCAATACGCATAAGGATGTCCAAAGAACTCTTTCCTGAGATTCTTGTCATCTTTCCTGATCTCAGCATACACATGCAAAAAATAATCGCGTGAAAATGGATTGGCATAAGGTTCCACGCCGTGGTCTGCAAAGATCAAAAATTCTTCACTCTGCGGCAAACCACCACTTCCTGCGGTCGCCAGCCAGCCTATTTTATTACTGTCCCTGGCAATATAAGGAGCGACAGCTCCGCCTTCAGAAAAGCCCAAGACTGCAATAGAGCGTACAGGCATTTTTTGAAGCTCAGGCTGCAGCGCCAAGAACTTCAAATGATCTGACAATCGTTGATCGAGCTTATCTTCCGCCTGGAATTCTGCGGAGCACTTGCTGCCATCGGCATTTTTGGCAACGCCAGGTTTTTCCAGGTAATAGACATTTACCGTTCCGGGATAGCGTTCAAAAAACATGGGCAAACGAACTGCAAAATCATCGCATCCTGAACCGCTGACCAGCAATACAGGATGGCCATGTGTTGTCGCAGCCGGATCAGATAAATGATAATAGCGCCTTTGCTTGCCATCGATTTTTATGCTGTGTTCTTGCAGAACAGGTGCCGCCATCGTGGAAGCACAAAAGAGTGTGATGGAAGCCAGAACGATATGACGGATGTGCGAAGAAAAGGAATTGATGTGCATGGGAATGCTTGGTTTTCTTAAAATGAATCAAGAAAATATCACAGCCCTGCCAGCATTGCGAAAAAAATAAAAATGGGGAGCAAGCTCCCCATTCCCTGAACGTGCATAAACTTGCGTAGGCAATACTATCAGTGCTGCGCACCACCACCCAAATAAGCCGCCTTGACTGCCGGATCATTCTGCAAACTGGCCGCCGCACCATGCACGGATATCCTGCCATTTTCCAGCACATAACCATAGTCAGCCACTGCCAGTGCCGCTGCCGCAAATTGCTCCACCAGCAGCATGGTCGTGCCCTGCTCTTTCAAACGCACGATGATGCGGAAAACTTCATCGACCAGGATAGGTGCCAGGCCCATTGATGGCTCGTCCAGCAAAACCACATCGGGATTGAGCATGACAGCCCTTGCCATCGCCAGCATCTGTTGCTCACCGCCAGACAAAGTACCAGCCAGCTGGTTCTTGCGTTCTTTCAAGCGCGGGAACAATTCCATGGCTTTTTGCAGATCACTTTCTATATCGCCACGTGGCCGGCTACGGGTGAAACGCGGGAAGGCACCGAGCAAGAGATTGTCTGTCACCGACATGGTGGCAAACACACGCCTGCCTTCTGGCGAATGTGCCAGGCCTGCCCTGGCGATCTTGTGGGAATCAAGGCCAGTGACATCCTTGCCCGCCAGCGTGACCGTGCCTTCGCGCGGCTTGAGCATGCCGGAAATCGCGCGCATGGTGGTGGTCTTGCCAGCACCGTTGGAACCGATAAGGGTGACAACTTTACCCTTGGGCACTTCCATGGAAATGCCATGCAAGACTTCGACCTTGCCATAGGCTGCATGCAGATTTGAAATAGTTAACATTGCTCTCTCCTTATGCAGCTGCGACTTCAGTGGCATCAGCTACGCTGCCACCCAGATAGGCTTCAATCACTTTGGGGTCGGCCTGTACGGCTGCCGGTTTACCTTCTGCAATTTTCTGACCGAAATCCAGTACAGTCACAGTATCGCAAATCGACATGACCACATCCATATGGTGCTCGATGAGGATGATGGTGATACCGTGTTCGCGTATCTTGCGGATGATGGCGATCAGGTCTTTGATGTCAGGTGCAGTCAAACCAGCAGCAGGCTCATCCAGCAGCAACAATTGCGGATTGAGACCCAGTGCGCGGCCTATCTCCAGCAGGCGTTGTTTGCCGTAGGGCAGATTGCGCGCTTCCTCATTGGCCAGGTCAGCCAGGCCAACAAATTGCAGGATGCTGGCAGCACGTTCTCTCGCCAGCCGTTCTTCGCGCAGATAGCGTGGTGTATGCAGCATGGCGTCACCCACATTACTGCGGAAGGTACTGTGCAAGCCAACCAGGATATTTTCTGTCGCCGTCATCTCGCCAAACAACTGCACGTTCTGGAAAGTGCGCGCCACACCACCCAGGGCAATTGCCGAAGGCGTGCTGCCGGAGATGACTTTACCGGCAAATTCCACTACACCGTCAGTAGGCTGATAAATACCGGTCAGCACATTCATCATGGTACTTTTACCGGAACCGTTAGGACCGATCAAACCATGCACCGTACCTTTGTTAATTTGCAGATCAACCTGGTTCAGTGCTTTCAAGCCACCGAATTGCATGAGAATTTTTCTGCCTGTCAGCAGGACACCCATGCGGGCATCACTGGCATTGACGATGGCATTGCCAGCATTGGTCTCGGCGCTTTCTGCATTGATGATGAGATGCTGCTGACCCTTACCCAGCAAGCTGTTGACGAAGCCGACGATACCATCTTGCAGGTAGTACACGACAAACAAGGTCATCAAACCAAAGATGGTCAGACGCCAGTCGGTAATGTTTTCCAGCTTGTACGAGAACAAGGCCATGGCGACAGTCGCGCCAACTGGCACGATAAGTTCCCTGGCTGTCTTGCGTTGTTTGGCAATGGCTACGCCACCGGCAACTACGGCTATCACGGCAGCCACGGTAGCGATCTTGCGGAACAGTTCTATATCGGCAAGCAGTGACGGCAGCATGACGACGATCAGGGCACCCAGCAGTGAACCTGTGCGGGTCTTGCGCCCGCCCATGATGACTGCCAGCAGGAACATGATGGTTAGTTCAAAGTTGTAGGTATTCGGCGAGATATATTCTTCCGAATACGCATACAGGCTGCCTGCCAGGCCAGCCAGCGCAGCACTGATGACGAAGGCAATAACCTTGTACTTGTAGACTGACACACCCATGCAGTCAGAAGCAATCGGGCTGTCACGCAAGGCTTGGAAAGCCCTGCCATAGTGAGAACGCAAGATGCGGTGAACCACAATCAATGACAGCACCAGCATGATGGCAACAACATAGAAAAAACCTACCTCGCCCAGTTTTTGTCCAAAGATCACAGGCTTGGTAAGCTTGATACCCATCGGCCCTTCAGTCAGGAAACTCATTTCATTGATGAGGATCTGGATGATGGTACCAAAGGCCAGAGTTACCATGGCCAGGTAGGGGCCGGTCACGCGCAGTGCGGGCAGGGCCAGCAAGGCACCAAATACGGCAGTGACGGCGATACTGCAGGGGATGGCGACAAACACCGACATGCCGAGCTTGAACACCAGCACGCCCGTTGTATACGAGCCTATACCAAACAAACCGGCATGACCGAGTGAGACCTGGCCGGTGTAACCAACCACGATGTCCAGACCAAACAGGAGGATAGCGTAAATCAGTATGGTTTCTGCCAGATGCAGGTAATAAGGATTGTGTACGACCAGGGGCATTAACGCCAGTGCGGCTATACCCAGGATGGAAAAAACTAAAGTCTGCTTATTCATGTTCCTGCCTCACACTTTCTTGATGGCGGCTTTGCCAAACAAACCGGCAGGTTTGACGGCCAGCACCAGCAGCAACAAGACCAGGCCCGGTACTTCCTTGTAGCCAGTGGAAATGTAGAAACCGGTCAATGTTTCAGCAATCCCCAGGATCAGGCCACCAACGATGGCACCTACGCCAGAAGTCAGGCCACCGATAATGGCAACGGCAAAGGCTTTCAGGCCCAGTGCCGAACCCATGGTGGCGCCTGTCAGTGTCAATGGTGCCACCAGCACGCCTGCGAAGGCAGCAGTAGCAGATGACAAGGCATAAGAGAAGGTAATCACCATGCTGGTATTGATACCCATGAGGCCAGCAGCATCCCTGTCATTTGAGGTTGCCACCACTGCCTTGCCGTAAATCGATTTGCGGTTAAAAAATTCAACTGCCAGCATCATCGCCAGTGCGCCAAGAACCACCACGACTTGCATGGCTTGTACATTTGCGCCAAGCACCTGGAATGGTGCGGCAGACAATGGAGATGGGAAGGTCAGGTCATCCTTGCCCCAGATATTTTCTGCGACGTTTTTGAAGATGATGGCGAGTGCGATGGTGGACATGATCCAGCCAAATTCTGATTTGATCTTGATGGCTGGACGTACACCTATCCACTCCACCACCATGCCTTGCAAACCACCGAAGAGCAGGACGATAGGTATCATCACCCAATAATTCATATAAGGGCCGCCGTGCACATTGCCGACCACACTAAGGCCGACCAGGGCACCCAGCATCAGGGCTTCACCCTGACCAAAGTTGAGGGTGCCAGAAGTGGCAAATGTGAGTTGATAGCCGAACGCGATGACAGCATAAATCATCCCCAGGGCGATGCCGCTGAAGACGAGCTGAAGTAATATTTCCATTTTGTTTCACCCGTGGAATGCAGCCTGCCAAGGCTCTCCAAAACTGTTGGAGAACCTTACGGCTGTCTGTCTGAATAACAAGCTCAGCGCCACGCGGGCGGCTGAGCCAAGGGCTGGTTTAAGCTAAGGACTTGTGTGGTTGCCCGGCCTTATTTAGCCTGGACGATCTGACCAGCTTTGGCCAGGCCCATGACAGGCATGCCAGGCTTGATGGCTTCATGATCGTCATGCGTGAAAGGCTTGTTGTAGGTGGTGATCACGCCTTCCACTTTTTCATTCAGGTTTTCCAGTGCTTCACGTACTTTGACACCATCTGTACTGCCTGCCTGCTTGATGGCAGCAGCCAGCAAATAGATGGAGTCATAGCCCTGTGCAGCAGAGACTGCTGAAGGCATACGTTCGAGCTTATAAGCCTTTTGATAGGCTTCGATGAAGGCCTTGCGTTTAGGTGTATTCGGGTCCTGGATGAAGGTTTGCGGCATGGTCGCACCATCACCATTTTTGCCTGCGTTGTCGAGGAAGTTACCCATGGACAAAGTCCAGCTGCCGATGATAGGTACTTTCCAGCCCAGTTTTTCCATGCCATTGGCGATCTGTGCCAGTTCAGGGCCTATGCCATAGGTCAGCACGGCTTGCGCACCACCCTGCTTGGCTTTCAACAACTGGGCTGTCATGTCGACATCCTTGATATTGAATTTTTCTACGGCAACTGGTTTGATGCCTTTGGCGCTCAGGGTTTTTTCCAGATCTTCACGGCCCAACTGGCCATAATTGGTAGAGTCAGCCAGGATGGCGACCTTGGTAAATTTGTTTTTGACGACGGCTTCATCAACAATCATGGCGGACTGTATGGTGTCATTGGCTGCCGTACGGAAGATGTAATTATCCTTGTGTTCAGGTGCGACAAATTGCTTGGTCACCACGCTGCCTGTGGCAACATTATTGAGGACAGGGATTTTGGCTTCCTGATAGAAACGCTGGGATGCCAGCGCTACACCGGTATTGATATAACCAACCGTGGCGACCACTTTTTCTTTGTTGATAAGTTCTTGTGCTACCTGTACACCGCGCTCATTTTTTGCTTCATCATCACGCTCGATCAATTGCAATTGTCTGCCCAGCACGCCGCCTTTGGCATTGATTTCACTGACGGCAAGTTTGACGCCATCACGCATGGATACACCCATGGGGGCGGAACCGCCAGTGAAAGGACCGGCAACACCGATCTTGATAGGCTCTGCTGCATTGCTTGCAGCGGCCAGGCCAAAAATGATGGATGCAACTAGGGCTTTGACTTTGTATGACATCTTTGTCTCCTGATTTTTTATGTGAGTACTTCAAAAAATAAATTCATGAATTACCGACATAAGTTAGCAGGAAACCGGAAAAATCTCAGACTCCATTCTACTTAAGTAAAACTACGCAAACGCTTGAGGGGGCAGCTTGGCGCTATGAGCAGGAGGCCGCAAAGCCTTATGCAGCAATGGTTTTCAGCATGCAGGCAAATTTTGGAGAGGCAAAAACGCGACACGGAAATATCGCGGAAGAAACTCTTTCAAGCCTGCGATGAAAGATTTTCATGTGAACAGCAGGAGACAGGGAAATTGACAACAAAACTGCTGCAAAAAAGCTGCAGACTTTTCATGTGAATCTCATGTGATTCTATATCTCCGGCCAGGCAGACACACTGCCTGGCCGGTTTATGCCTGCTTATTTCAACAGGCTGAATACTTTACTGATGGCTTTGCTGCCGGCACCCAGAGGGTCCTGGCGGATTGCTTTTTCTTCTTCGGCGATCATCAGGAACAGGGCATCCATGGCTTTCTGGGTGACATAGCCTTCAACAGTTGCCTCTTGCTGTGACACGGCTCCAAACTTTTGCGCCTGCCCCATGATGCTATTGTATTTGGCTGACAAACCCGCCTTGTCGGTGACACCTTTGACCATAGGCAAGAATTTAGCGCTTAAAGGTGTGGAGGTTTTTTCCCTGAAAAAATCAGTGACTGAGGTTTCGCCGCCGGTCAAGATATTTTTGGCATCGGTCAAAGACATGGACTTGACGGCATTGACCAGCAAGGGTTTGGCCATGGGCACCGCAGCTTCTGCAGCGCGGTTCATGGAGACCACCAATTCATCAAGTTGCTGGCCCTTGCCTGTCATCTGCAAAATCGGACGTGCTTTTTCGAGTATCGAAGGTAACTGGATCTTGACCTTGTCATTATTCAGGAAACCGCCATCGACTCCCAGCTTGCTGACAGCAGCGGACGAGCCCTTGTCAAGCGCCGCTTTCAATCCCGTACTGGCATCCTGATTACTAAGATCAGCAAAGGAGATAGCATGCGCCGCTGCAGTGGCGAGAACCAGGCTGCTGGCAACCAGCAGACGGGCAAATAAAGTTGAGATGGATGGCATGATTTCCTCCTGATAAAGAGTTGGTATTCTATACAAAGCGCAGTCCATATCAGATGTTTGAAAGTACAAATTATGTAAATCCACGATTTGCCCGAAAAGTCCAGAGCGCATTAGTATCATGCAAGCGGCAGTTCTGCCGGAGCTAGATTTCATCCACCATATATAAGCGTCTGTGTTCACGCATGGCGTAGCGGTCTGTCATACCGGCGATGTAGTCGGCTATTTTCCTGACTTGCAAATGCTGCTGCTCTTCGCTGCCTGCCTGACTTACCTGATAATCTGGCGGCAGCAAATTTGGCTGGGCATGCAGGGCATCAAATAATTCTGTGATCGTGCGTCTGGCCTTGAAGGTCATGCGGTTGACCTGATAATGACGATACAGGTTTTCAAACAGAAACTGCTTCAGTGTCTGCGCCTCCTGGTACATGCCATCGGAAAAAGCGATCATTCTTTCCATATTGCGGACGTCATCTACTGAGCGTGGCTGGCAATCCTGGATTTTCTGCGCCGAAGTCTCAATCAAATCGACGATGAGGGTATTGATCATGCGGCGTATGGTCTCGGCGATGCCACGGCGGCCGCTGATGCCGGGATAGGTGGCATCGACGATGGCGCGATGGCGTGCGTAGATATCCACTTCCAGCATTTGTGATTCAAGTAACAGGCCGGAGCGCAAGCCATCATCGATATCATGATTATTGTAAGCAATGGAGTCCGCCAGATTGGTGACTTGTGCTTCCAGCGCAGGGCGCTTTTTATCAATGAAACGCTGCCCCACATCTCCCAGCGACCTGGCATTCGTGATGGAGCAATGTTTGAGTATGCCTTCGCGGGTTTCATACGTGAGGTTAAGGCCATCAAAAGCGCCATAGCGCTCTTCGAGCTCATCCACTACACGCAGACTCTGCAGATTATGTTCAAAGCCGCCAAAGGGCTTCATGCAGGCATTCAAGGCATCCTGACCAGCGTGACCAAAGGGGGTATGGCCGAGATCATGCGCCAGCGATATTGCTTCAACCAGATCTTCATTCAGGCGCAGGTTGCGGGCAATCGAGCGGCCTATCTGCGCTACTTCAAGGCTGTGCGTGAGGCGATTACGGAACAGGTCGCCTTCATGATTGACAAAGACCTGGGTCTTGTATTCAAGCCGGCGGAAGGCTGTGCTGTGGATGATGCGGTCACGGTCGCGCTGGTACTCGCTGCGCGAGGAAGATGATTCTTCGGTGTAACGCCGCCCTCGCGAGCTGGCAGATTGTGCTGCATAGGGAGCGAGGTGGGCGTCGGTAAACATGATTTTTAATTGGTGATACAGCTACGCAAGGTTTCCAGCAAAATCTCTTTGGGTACTGTGGTGATGTGCGCCTGTCCCAAAGGTTTTAACAAGATGAATTTGATTTTCCCACCTTCATTTTTCTTGTCGACTTCCATCAATTCCAGCCAACGCTCTTCGCCGAGATCCGGTGCTACGCCTGGCAGGCCTGCAGCTTCCACCACTTGTTTGATACGGGTCTTGGTGACGTAATCGATATAACCCAGGCGACATGACAAGTCAGCGGCCATGACCATGCCACAACCGACGGCTTCACCATGCAGCCATTTGCCATAACCCAGACCAGACTCGATGGCGTGACCAAAGGTGTGGCCGAAATTAAGGATGGCACGCAAGCCACCTTCGCGCTCATCCTGGCGGACGACATCGGCCTTGATTTCACAAGAACGCAAAATCGCATGCGTCAACGCCTTGGGGTCTTTGGCGCGCAGGGCAACCATATTGGTTTCTATCCAGTCAAAAAACACGGGATCAATGATCGCACCATGCTTGATAACCTCGGCCAGACCGGCGGAGAGTTCATTGTCGGGCAGGCTTTGCAGGCTGCCGATATCGGCTATCACCGCTTCAGGCTGGTAAAACGCGCCTATCATGTTCTTGCCCAATGGGTGATTGATACCGGTCTTGCCGCCAACGGATGAATCAACCTGGGATAATAAGGTGGTGGGAATCTGCACGAAAGGCACGCCACGCATATAGGCTGAGGCGGCAAAGCCTGTCATGTCACCAATGACACCACCACCCAGAGCCAGCAAGGTAGTTTTTCTATCGCACTTATGTTCCAGCAGGGCATCAAAGATCAGCATCAGGCTGGCCCAGTTTTTTTGCTCTTCGCCATCAGGCAATATCACGGACAATACTTCTTTGCCAGCGGCGTGCAGGGCTGCTTCCAGCTTGGCAAGATAAAGAGGGGCAACGACTGTATTGGTGACGATGACGGTTTTTTTTCCTTTGATTTTCGACTGCAGGAACTGGCTGTCGGACAGCAGGGAAGTGCCTATCGCGATGGGATAGCTGCGTTCACCCAGGTCTACATTCAGGAGCGTGGTGGTGCTGGCGGTGCTTTCTGCTGACATAGTTGTTTTACTGTTGCTGAGTAGGGCGTCAGGAATGTCGAATAACTTTTCCTGCGCTAATTTGTCCAATACGGTTTGCACCAAAAATTGTACATTGGGCCTGCCGGTCTCAATGCTGATATGGGCAACTTCCTGGTAGAGGGGGGCACGCTGGGATTCCAGCTCTTCGAGTTTTTTGCGCGGGTCTGCAGTGCGCAAAAGAGGACGGTTCTTGTCGTGGCGAGTACGCTGCAAAATGCTGTGTATACCTGCACGCAAATAAATGACAATGCCGCGTTCATGCAGATATTTACGGCTCTCTGCATTCAACACGGCACCACCACCTGTAGCTAAGACTATGTTTTCTTGCCCAGTCAGGTCACGGATCACGTCCGCTTCACGCTGTCGAAAACTTGCTTCGCCTTCAATCTCAAAAATCACGGGAATCGAGACACCTGTGCGTGCCTCAATTTCGTGATCAGAATCAATAAAACGCTTATTGAGTTTTTTTGCCAGGGCCCGGCCAACCGTGGTTTTGCCGGAGCCCATCAGGCCTACGAGAAAAATGTTCTTCAAAACTGTTTACCTGGCTTAAGACTTTTGCTGACTTTCCCTGGGCATTCATGCCCAGGGGAATATTACCAGTTCGAAGCAAATAAACAGCTATTTTGTAGAAATTTTCCGCTTCAGGCAAACCTGTCTAACCGTATTAACAGCCAGCGCCACCATTCAAGTCCTTGATAGTCATGACGCTCGTTGTTGTTACATTCAGGCTATCCTTGACTGTAACAGTCACTGCTGTATCAGCTGCCACGCAACGTGTACCTTGAGTACCCAGACTTACGTTCACGGTACGACCAGTGAAAGTCAAAGGATTCACTGGATCAGGATTGGTACCAGCAACACTGGACAACACCGTGTTATTGGTAAATACCTGGAATGGTCCATTACCGCCAGAGATGGACAAGGGGATAATGGCATTATTCGTCTCATTGATATTCCAGACAATCGGGCTCAGGAACATATTGGATACTTGTGCAACAACAGTAATATCAACACTCAATACCTTACCTTGAGCATCAGTTACAACCACTGCAGCGGTACCTGCCCTTGCCAGGAAAACCGTGATTGTACCTGCCGCGCTAAGTGTCGCACCACTGGTAATTGTTGCATTTCCAGGAACGCTTGAAACTGCCGTATATGGCGCACTACCACCATCAACCCGGATAGTTACTGTGTCACCTACATACCCATTTATCGAGGTTGGGGCAACAGACATTGCTGAGTTGGTACCAGAAATGACGCTGACATTAATTGTAATCGCTGCACCAACGCTATCAACCAGCCTTACTGTTGCTGTACCAGGTGCAACACCAGTAATTGTCAATGTACCGCCTGTAACCGATGCTGTTGCCACCCTTTGATCGCTGCTGGTAGCGGCATAAGGTGCTGTACCACCGCCGACAATGTATGTAGGCGCGGCGGCTGGCGCAATTGTCACCGTAGCAGGTGCTGAAGTATACAGCGCTACTGTGGCACCTGTACCCACACTGACAGCGATAGTCACACTGTTACCCGCAGCATCTTTAACAACGATATTGGCAGAGCCAGTCGCAAGTGCTGTAATTGTGAAACTACTACCGGTCAGGGTTGCAGTAGCAATTGCAGTATTGCTGCTGCTGACTGAGTAAGGAGCGGTACCGCCACCGATTTGATATGCAGGACTGGAACCAACTGCGATTGTCACAGCACTTGGTGCAGTAGTGAACAAGGCATTGACAGTACCAGAACCTATAGTGACAGTTACATTGATGATGGCACCAGCAGCATCACGCAATACGACTGTTGCCCGACCTGAGCCGATTCCACTCAATGTCAGACTATTTCCAGAAGCAGATGCAGTAACGACTGATGTATTGCTACTTGTTGCAGTATAAGGCGCACTTCCACCACCCAAAACATAAGTTCCGCCACCGCCTACAGTCAGAACAATATCTGTGGTGGTAGGAGCAGTAGTGTAGAACGGAGCACCAGAGCCAACTGTGACTGCAATTGTGACGATGGCACCAAGACTATCTTTAACGATGACTGATGTTGAACCAGCAGAAACACCATTGATAGTGAATTTATTTCCATTAATACCTACGCCCGCTATCTGGGTATTGCCACTGGTGACCGTGTACACCTGGCTACCACCACCGATAGTGAAGGTAGGGCTGGATGTCCCTATGCCAACCGTCAATGCAGCAGGCGCGGATGTAAACAAGGCCGCTGTCGAACCCACGGTTACCTTGATTAACACGTTACCAGATGCGGCATCACGAAGGATAACGTTCGCGGAACCAACACCAACACCAGTGATAGTCAATTTTGTGCCTGAGATACTGGCTGTTGCCACTGCGACGTTGCTGCTACCCACGCTATATGGACCGTTACCACCGCCAACCACATAGGTTACAGCGGAAGCAACACCAACGTTGATATCATTACCGGCAGTAGAAAAGAGTGCATCAACAGAACCGATAGTAACGGCGATGCTAACCAGCCCGCCAATAGAGTCACGTACTGTCACCGTTGCTTTACCTCCGCTAACGCCGACAATAATGAAACGGTTCCCAGAGAAAACTACGTCCGCAATCTGATTATTGCTGGAGCCAACGGTATATACAAGGCTACCACCACCTATCGTATATTCAGCCGATTGAGCGCCAACAGCTACGGTCACTGCGTCTGGCGCATTGGTGAACAATGCCAGACCACTACCAACAGTCACCTCTATAGTTACAGAAGCACCCGCCGCATCTTTTACCGTTACGACTGCCAGACCGCCGCCGCCGCCCTTGATCGTCAAGGTCTTGTCAGAGACTGTCACAATCGCAGCACCATTACTGCTGTTTGCAGAGTAACCAGGAACACCTCCACCGATAGTGTAGGTTTGCGTAGCACCCGGGGCTATGGTTATTTTGTCTGCAGCTGTCGTGAACAACTTGGCACCATTACTGGTATTGCCAGCTGAACCGCCGCCGCCGCCGCAAGCCGTCAGGCCTATCAGTAAGATCAGTGCGAATAAACCGCGTATATACTTCATCATGAAACACCTATATTTTTTACGAATTCAGAAAATCGGTTTGCCATTCAATGACATGCATCTCAAGCCCAGAACTCTTTATTGTTTGTTGCTAAATTTCTCTGCAACAATCTTGGGAGTAATAAAAATCAGCAATTCAGTTTTGTCATTCGTGCGACCAGTGGTTTTAAACAAATTGCCAAACAATGGAAGGTCGCCAAAGAACGGTACTTTTGTCACACTATCGCGCTCAGTTTGCTGGAATATACCACCCAGAACAACTGTGCCGCCATTTTCAACCAGGACGATGGTTTTTACTTCTTTGGTATCGATCGCAAAGCCGGCCCTGGTTTCCTGACCGACGCTGTCTTTATGCACGTCAACATCCAGGATCACATTACCATCCGGAGTAATTTGCGGCGTCACTTCCAGTCGCAAAGTTGCCTTACGGAAGAAGATCGAGGTTGCACCACTTGAAGTAGCAACTTGATAAGGCAATTCCGTACCTTGCTCTATCGACGCTTTCAACTGGTCAGCCGTCACAACGCGTGGGCTAGACACTATTTTACCCTTGCCATCTGCTTCCAATGCTGACAATTCCAGATTCAGGAAACGGTTGGCAGCAGAAGAGAACAGACTGACTGCCAGACTACCTGCATTCAAACCATTAATACCCGCTGCAGGCAAACTCACAAACTGCGTATTTGGAACAAAACTTTGATCAGTAACTTTTGCTTGCAAAGTCTGCTCGCCGACACCAAGATAATTACCTGTCAGGGCGACCCTTTGATTTCCTGCCAGCTGGTAACCAGTATTACCGCCAGCCAAACCACGCAAGTCAGCAAACCCTAGTTTGGCACCGAGATTTTTACTGAACTTATCATCGGCTTCAACAATACGTGCTTCTATCAATACCTGCCTTGAAGCGATATCGGTTTTGGCAATCAGTTTGCGAACCTCTTCTAGCTTGGAAGAAATATCAGTGACAAACAATTGATTCGTACGCGGCTCAATGACAGCACTGCCGCGCTTGGAAAGTATGCGATTAGTGCTAGCACCATCTACACCAAATACTTGCTTGAAAGCCTCAACTTTTTGGTAATTGAGCTGGAAGGATTCTGTTTTCAGCGGTTCCAGATCAGCGATCTGTGCTTTTTGCTCAAGTTCAAGTTTTTCTTTGGTCAACAACTCTTCTTTTGGCGCTATCCAGATGACAGAACCATTTTTGCGCATATCCAGTCCCTTGGACTGCATGATGATATCGAGTGCCTGATCCCATGGCACATCTTTCAAGCGCAAAGTAATCGTGCCGTTGACAGTATCACTGGCAATAATATTGAGACTGCTGACTTCAGCAATAATCTGCAAAATGGCGCGAATTTCAATATTCTGGAAGTTGAAGGACAGGCGTTCGCCACGATACCCCTGTGTGCCCTGTGTCAGCTTGTTCGGATCTTCCTTGATAGGTTTGACCTCAACCACAAACTGAGTATCACTCTGATAAGCACTATGTTCCCACAAACCAGTAGGCTCAATGACCATACGGACATTTTCACCATTTGGCGTAGTAGTGATCAGTTGCACAGGAGAACCATAGTCAGCTACGTCAAGACGACGGCGCAACGATTCTGGCAAGCTGACTTTGAGGAAATCGACAACAATTTTTTGTCCTTGCTGGCGAATATCAACTGCAACCTGATCCAGTGGCAAATCGATGACGACACGGCCTTCACCTGCAGCGCCACGACGGAAATCAATATCACGCAAAGCACGTTTTACTGCCGTCGCTGGCTGTACATTGACTGGTAAGCCTTGAGAATTGACTGCCGTTGCAACACCGCCAGAAGCATCAATCGTGACAATCAGAGAATTACCATCAATTGCTGTTGCATAGTTGAGTGACTTGTTCAGATTGAAAATCAGGCGGGAACGACCAGTTGCCTCAATCAGGTTAATCCCCCTCAAATCGCCCATGTTCATCTCGAACGAGGTTTTACCAGTGTTATTGCTGACATCTGCAAAATCAATAGCTACCCTGGCAGGATTGGCAATGGCAAAGCCCAAAGGAAGTTTTTCCAAAGGCTTCTTCAAAGTCACCTTGACGATAATGTTCGCCCCTTGCTGGTTGGCAGTTAACGACTCTATCGAATTCGTCTGGGCGAAAGCCGCACTGCAAAAACCAAGCAATGCAAATAAAATAAATTTAACCAATTTGGCGCCCCTTATACTTGTATTTATCAACGCATTCATTTCTTTGCCTCCTGCAACTCTAACTTGGATTGCCGCTCAGTCCAATCACCTGCTGCATCCTGAACCGTTTCCTTGATTTCGATATCATTCTCCGAAATTTTTGTGATCAGTCCGAAATTCTGCCCTAAATAAGACCCCAGCTTAACTTGATACACCGTTTTATCCACTTGCACGAGGGCATACACCATCTTGTTTTTTTCGATTGTGCCCACCATCTTCAAGCTATCCATAGGGAAAGATTCGAGCGCCTCCCGTGGTCTGTCCATATTGGGTTTGAGACCATTGCTTGATTCAGCCTTCAGGCGTGCAAGCACCACGAGTAATTTGGCAGGGTTAAAGGGCTCGATACTTTCTTTGCCACCGTATGCAAATGGCACGTAAACTTTCGGAGGGCTAAGCTTGGGGATAACCGCTTTTGCCTGCTTTTGCTCAGTATCCATCCAGGTACGCAGCTCTGTTTCCTGACTGTCCCCGCAAGCGGATAAGGAGAGCACCAGAAACAAACAGAGCGTCGATTTAATGACGATGTTCTTCATTTTTTAGGCTCCTTCTTCTTCTTCTCAGCCTGATCCAGAACTTCGTCCCTATTCAAGTAGCGGAATGTTTTCGCTGTGACATCAAGTATCAAAACACCATCCGGAGTACGGGTGATATTCAGATTGTTCAAGGTAACAATCCTTGGCAATTTTGCAACATCAGCTACAAACTGCCCAAGATCGTGATAATTGCCCTGAATCTTGATGGCAATCGGCAATTCTGCATAATAATCTTTTACAGCTGGCAACCCTGGTACAAAGGAATCAAAAGCCAATCCACGCCCCTGACCGGCCTGGTTAATGTCAGCCAGCAAAGCCGCCATTTCTGCCTGGCTAGGCAATTGCTTCTCCATGGTGGCAACATATTGTTGTACCAACTTGCGTTGTTCTTTCAGGGCATCCAGATTGATCGCTTGTTGCAGTTTTTGTTTGTACTCACCTCTGAGCTTGACCTCTTCAGCCTGACCAGTTTCTATGGCCGTCATCTGGCCATCCCATTGGAAATACCAGCCCAATGCAACTACAACAATCAAGACACCCATTGCAGACGCAATGCGTGGCGCAATTGGCCACAGGCCAGGGTGCAGTCCATTCAAGCCTTGAAACTGGGCACTTACCGACTGGCCAATTTCATTCAGATTAATCGCCATTTACAATCTTCCGTTGCATTGCATAAATAATCACACACTAAGGTTTTTTACCAGCATCGGCGGCTGACGAAGCAGGCGCTGGTGCTGCAGGAGCAGACCCAGGTGTAGCAGCTGCCAGCGAGGCGGCAGCTTGCGAAGCAGCTTCCTCTCGCTCACGCGGACGCTTGATACCTGCATTCACCTTAAATTCAAATACTTTTTTCGCATCCCTGCCCTGGCCCAAACCTGTAGAGTGAATGTCATTCAATTCTGGCTTGAACATCCAATCCGATTTATTACCCAGATTGCGGATAAATTCAGCAACCCTGTCTTGTGATTGTGCGTAACCGGCCAAAGTAACTTTCTGACCATCCTGATTCAGTTGCTTGAGGTAAACGCCTTCGGGTGTCAATTTGACCAATTCATCCAGCAAATACACAGGCTGATTCCTATCCCCCTGCAAATCCTCAACAGCTTGCTGACGGGCTTTCAAGCCATCAATTTCCTGCCTCAAAGTAGCGATTTCTTTAATGCGCTCATCAAGTTTGGCGTTTTCTTTCTTGATAAATTCATTTTTTTCAGTCTGGATTGCCAGCTCATGTCCAAAGTAGGCACTGACAACCACCACAACCAAAGCACCTGCTATCGCAGCCAACAGCAGCAGGCCATAAAAGTCACTTTTTAGCTGTTTGCGCTTTTCTTCCCTGTGCGGCAGGAGATTAATCTTGATCATCAGCCAAATCTCCGTAATGCCAGACCGCAGGCAACCATATACGCAGGCGCATCATTGCGCAAAGCTTTCTCGTTGACGCCTGAGCCCAGCTCCATTCCCTTAAAAGGGCTGACAACTGCAGTAGAAATTTTGGTACGCTCAGCAATGATGTCGACCAGGCCAGGTATTACTGCGCAACCGCCGGACAAGTAAATCTGATCCACCCGGGTGAAAGGCGTGGAGGTGAAAAAGAATTGAATGGCGCGGGTCACTTCCAGTGCAGCGCTTTCCAGGAATGGTTCCAGCAATTCCATTTCATAGGTATCTGGCAGGTCACCATTTTTCTTTTTCTGCTCAGCTTCCTCTATGGAAAGACCATAATTTCTGACAATATCCTGGGTCAGCTGGGCACCACCAAACTGCTGCTCACGCTCATAAATGACTTCGCCATTGAGCATGATAAAGATATAAGTACGCTTGGAACCTATCTGGAATATCGCGTAAATCTGATCCTTGCCAGCATTTGCTTGCTGATCAACCAGACGTGACACGGCAGCACGCGCGGCATAGGATTCAATATCCATGACTTTGGCTTGCAAGCCCGCTGCCTGTATGATGGCTACGCGATCTTCAATTTTTTCTTTTCTAGACGCAGCAAGCATCACTTCTATATCTTCTTCCGCATTGGCCGCCGGCCCCAGCACACAGAAATCCAGGCTTACCTCATCCATGGAGAAAGGAATGTACTGACTGGCTTCGGACTCAACCTGCACTTCTAGTGCCTGCTCGGTCAAGGTCCCGGCGAGTATAATTTTTTTTGTAATGACGGCAGATGCCGGCATTGCCATTGCTACGTTTTTGGCTGAGGTCCCGCTTTTCTTGACGAGTTTGCGGACCGCCTCAGTCACTTGTTCAATATTCTCGATATTGCCATCCAGCACCGCACCCTTGGGCAGTGGTTCAGAGGCATAACGCTCAAGTCGATAGGACTTGTTGCTTCCTTCCGAAAGTTCAACAAGCTTGATATCGAGAGAACTGATATCCAGACCAAATAGTGGCGGATTTTTTCTGCCGAGCAACGAAGCCAGATCTAAAGCCAAGAATATCCCCTCACGATTACATCATCATTTCAATTTACACAAAATTACATGTGCGAAACATTATATTGCCAAAAGTAAATTGCCTTTAAAAACCGCTATTTACAAGACAATTATCCAAGCTTACATGAAATCCTAGCAATAAGACTGGCATTGGTAAAGCAATTTCCGCGCAGCACTACCCTTATCCGTTGCCAAATATCCACGTACATTTCGAATATTCTGAAAATTTGCTTACAAATCCACTTATCTACTGACAGTCTAATGCTCATGGAAGGCGGCTATAATGTCTGCTGCCTTATTTACAATTAGCCCCTATGTCAGATCAAAACCAAGAACCCGACAATCAAACTGAGCCACAAAAGCGCACTGCTGGAAAGCTTTTCGCCCGCATTGTACTCGGAACTACGGGTGTTTTATTCGGATTAGTTGTAGCAGGAGTATTAATTATTGGTTTTGCACTTACAATGGCTTATCCAAATCTGCCAGAACTGGACTCGATCACCAGTTACAAACCCAAAATGCCACTGCGGGTTTTCTCGGCTGACAATATGTTGATCGCCGAATTTGGCGAAGAGCGACGCAATGTCGTGCGCTTCAAGGATATTCCGGAGATCATGAAAAAAGCCGTGCTGGCGATTGAGGATGACCGATTTTATGAGCATGGCGGTGTTGATTACCAGGGCATTACCCGGGCTGCGGTACACAATCTGACTGGTGGCGCCAAGCAGGGTGCATCAACTATTACCCAACAGGTCGCCAGGAATTTCTTCCTGTCCAGTGAGCAAACCTTCAAGCGCAAGATTTATGAAATCCTGCTGGCCTGGAAGATAGAACAAAACCTTACCAAGGACCAGATCCTTGAAATCTATATGAACCAGATTTATCTGGGACAGCGCGCCTATGGTTTTTCTTCTGCTGCCCAAATCTATTTTGGCAAGGAGTTGAAAGACGTCACCATCGCAGAAGCAGCCATGCTGGCTGGCTTGCCAAAAGCGCCGTCAGCCTACAACCCTGTCGCCAATCCCAAGCGCGCCACCGTCAGGCAACAATATATATTGCAAAGGATGCGCAACCTTGGTTACATCACTGAAGCGCAATACGAACAAGCCAAGAATGAAGAACTGATCACCAAAACCAATAGCAATGAATTTGGCATTCATGCCGAATATGTTGCAGAAATGGCGCGTCAACTGGTGTACGAGCAATTCAAGGAAGAAACCTATACCCGCGGTCTGAATGTTTACACAACAATTACCAAGGCTGACCAGGACACTGCTTACCTGGCATTACGTCGTGGCGTCATGGATTATGAAAAACGCCATGGTTATCGCGGACCAGAAGCTATCATTACCATTCCAGAAGGCAAGGAAGCTGCCGAAGACGCGATAGAAAAAGAACTGGCCGAACATACAGACAGCGACGACTTGCAGGTAGCCATGGTGCTGGAAGCAACACCCAAGCTGGTCAGGGCGGTCTTGTCGTCGGGCGAAGAAATCCGTATCGAAGACACTGGCCTGACGTTTGCTGCCAGTGGCTTGTCCCCCAAGACGCCAGCGAACAAGCGCCTCCAGCGTGGTGCCGTGATACGCGTAGTACTGGAAGGCAAAAGCTGGAGTATTACCCAAATGCCAGAAGTACAATCCGCTTTTGTCGCCGCCAATACTACCGATGGAGCAATTCGCGCCCTGGTCGGTGGTTTTGACTACAACCTGAATAAATTTAATCACGTCACCCAGGCCTGGCGTCAGCCTGGTTCCAGCTTCAAGCCCTTCATCTATTCAGCATCGCTGGAAAAGGGTTTGTCGCCATCCACCATCATCAATGATGAACCTATCAGTTTTGATGCTGGCCAGACTGGTGGCCAGGCGTGGGAACCCAAGAATTATGACGGTAAATATGAGGGGCCAATGACCATGCGCCGTGGCCTGACCAAGTCCAAGAACATGATTTCTATCCGCATCCTGCACAAGATAGGCGCGAAATACGGCCAGGAATACACCAGCCGCTTTGGCTTCCTGCCGGAGAAAAACCCGCCTTACCTTACCCTGGCTCTGGGTGCAGGTGCGGTCACTCCCTTGCAAATGGCTGGCGCCTATTCAGTGTTTGCGAATGGTGGCTACAAGGTCAATCCTTATCTGATCTCCAAAATCACTGACAGCAATGGGCAGTTGCTGGTACAGACCAAGCCTGACATGGCCGGTGATGAAGCCAATCGTGTCATCGATGAGCGCAATGCCTTCCTGATGGACAGCATGATGCGTGATGTCGTCAAGATGGGTACGGCAACCAAGGCGCTAATACTGAAACGCCCGGACATCGCAGGCAAGACCGGCACCACCAATGATTCCTTCGATGCCTGGTTTGCCGGTTATCAATCCAAAGTCGTGGGCATAGCCTGGATAGGTTTTGATCAGCCGAGAAACCTCGGCAACAAAGAAACCGGTGGTGGCCTGGCCTTGCCTATCTGGATCGGTTATATGCAAAAAATCCTGAAAGATTTCCCGATAGAAGAAAGGCCAGTACCTAAAGGCATTATTGCTGCCGATGGAGATTTTTATTATGCGGAAAATCCACCAGGATCAGGCGTCAGCAGTCTGGCACCACCAATAAGTATTATTGAAGAGTAATACTAAACTCAGCGACCTTGTTCTTGCGCCACGCGGGACAAGGTGGCAAACAATTCTGAGCCGTCGCGGGTATTGAGCCAATGCTGGCCATCATATTTATAATGGAAGCCACCACTGCGCGCCGCCACCCACATTTCCTGCATGGGTGCCTGGCTGTTGACGATGATCTTGGAGTTGGTATCGACAAATTCTACCGTCAATACATTGCCGCTACGACTGCACTCGACATCGTACTCATCGTTTTCAAAGGCTTGCTCAAATAATTGCTCGACTTGCTGCAAGCAAGTATCTGCCAGCACCAGAAATTCAGATTCAGTCATGCTACACTCCAGCGTCTTTATATGTAAAAACGCCATTCTATACGGTGTTCAGGGAATACAAGATGCGCAAACTGATTAGCCTATTTTTCATCATGTCTTTATTGACTGCTTGCGGCCAGAAAGGTCCGCTGGTCATGCCAGCCAAACCTGCACCTGCTGCCAGCACCAGCACACCAAATCAACCCTGAGTATTTTCTTCTTCAGGGCGCAATGCAATAGCACCAGCCTGCGCCGGATGACAGCCCTGCACCCCACGATAAATGGCAGCAATACTGGCCATATCCTGTTCACGTTCACCAGTCAGATTGATGTAATCGACCAACGATACCTCTCGTTTGGCAAAATCAAACCAGGCGCAACCTAGCGGTACTTTTGCTGTAGTCGCAATATGATAAAAACCGCTGCGCCAATAGGGCTTATGGCTACGTGTACCCTCAGGCGTAATCGCCATCCAGTACCAGTCTGACCGGTTGATTTTTTCTGCAAGACGGGCAATCGCCCCAGTCGAGACACCACGCTCTACTGGCTCGCCCCCAAGATAACGCACCAGACGGCCTATGGTGGCACCAGTCAGGCCTTCAAATAACGAAGATTTGGCGATGAAATGAAAAGGCATGCCTATTGCCAGCTTGGCTAGTACGCCAACCACGAAATCCCAGTTCGAAGTATGCGGGTAGACGATGATCACGCCACGCGGCCCAGGCAACGGGCGATAACGTACACGCCAGCCTATCAGTTTCAGGATACTTATCGCGACACGTTGGGTACGTGTCGCCAGGGCCTTCTTTTCCAGTAAATAGTCTTCCATGTTTTACGCTGTGAGCGGGTCTGTGCCCGTATTCTTCAAAATCGCGATTATGCCGTGAAGAAATATGCGCTGTAAAACAAGATCAATGTGCGCCCGCAACATGAAAAGCAGGCAGGTCAGGAGGGAAACTCAAACCCCTGTAACGACTACCGGGTCGCGCCCAAACCAGCGCCACCACAGTCGCAACATGAGCAAACCTGCAACGACGAGGCCAAACAATACCGGCTGGGAAAAATCATGCTTGCCTGCCTTCATCCAGAAGTAATGCAGCACACCCAGTGGCGCGATCAGGTAGATCAATTTATGCAGCCACTGCCAGCGTTTGCCGCCCAGGCGCTTGATCATGCCATTGGTACTGGTCGCAGCCAGCGGGATCAGCAAGACAAAAGCAATAAAGCCAACAGTGATAAAGGGGCGCTTGATGACATCTTTCCACATTTCTGCCACATCAAAGAAATGATCAAACCAGAGAAAGGTCATGAAATGCAGGAAGGCATAAAAGAAAGCATACAAGCCCAGCATGCGGCGGCAACGGATAAGCCAGGGCATGTGCAAAAGCTTGCGCAATGGTGTCACTGCCAAAGTGATGCACAGGAAATACAGGGTCCAGTCGCCGGTATTGCGGGTGATGAACTCAACCGGATTAGCACCCAGCTTATCAAGAAACACAAAACTGACCAGCCTGATAAAAGGCAAGAGCGCCAGGATAAACAAGACTATCTTGAACCGGGAAACCTGCTTATTGGTGAGCAACATGGAGGCGTCTATCCTAGAAAAACTTTTTCAAGTCCATGCCAGAATACAGCGATGCCACTTCGCTATACCCATTGAACATCAGTGTCTTGCGCTTGCGGGCAAACAGACCATCTTCACCGATACGGCGCTCGGTTGCCTGTGACCAGCGCGGGTGATCAACGTCCGGGTTCACATTCGAGTAAAAACCATATTCGCTGGGTGCTGCAATATTCCATGCCGTACGCGGCTGGTCTTTGACGAAACGGATTTTGACGATGGATTTGGCTGACTTGAAACCATATTTCCAGGGCAAGACCATGCGTACTGGCGCGCCATTCTGGTTGGGCAAGACTTCGCCATACATGCCAAAAGTCAGCAAGGCCAGTGGATGATTGGCTTCATCCATACGCAAGCCTTCGACGTAAGGCCATTCCAGCACAGGGCTCCGTAAGCCCGGCATTTGTTTTTTGTCTTCAAGCGTGACGAACTCAATATACTTGGCATTACCTGTGGGTTCAACTTTTTTGATTAGGTTGGAGAGCGAGTAACCTGTCCATGGAATCACCATGGACCAGCCTTCAACACAACGCAATCTATAAATACGCTCTTCCAGCGGTGCCAGTTTCATCAGGCTGTCCAGGTCCAGCGTCATCGGTTTTTTGACTTCGCCCTCTATGCTGACAGTCCAGGGACGTGGCTTGAGCGTGTGAGCAGTTACTGCCGGATCGGCCTTGTCGGTACCGAACTCATAGAAATTATTGTAGGTCGTCGCGTCTTTGTAGGCAGTCTTCTTTTCCACCAGGGCATAGGCAGAATTCAGATTGGCAGCCAGCTTTTGTGCACCAGGGTTCTGGGCAAAAGCGGCGCGGTCGGCCATTTCAAACAGGGCTGTGCCAGCGATGGAGCCCAACGCCATCTTGCGGATGAAATCACGACGCGCCTCAAACACGGCACGTGGTGTGATTTCAGAAGAGTAAGGCAGGTCTATGCCATTGGGACTACGTTTGATCAGCATGGTGGACTCCGTGATTGAGACTGGCGAAACAGCAATTTGACCTTGCCATCGCGCCCTAGTTTCTCATGAGTCGCAGAATTCTGCTGATCCTTACAAATTTAAAATAAAACTTACAGCGTGCCGTAAGAATGCAGGCCAGACAGGAACATGTTCACGCCCAGGAAAGCAAAAGTGGTCACTAACAAACCCACCAGCGCCCACCAGGCCGCAACCTGTCCACGCAAGCCCTTCATGAGGCGCATGTGCAGCCAGGCAGCATAATTGAGCCAGACGATCAGCGCCCAGGTTTCTTTAGGGTCCCATGACCAGTAACCACCCCAGGCTTCGGCGGCCCACAAAGCCCCCAAGATGGTGGCGATGGTGAAAAAGGCAAAACCAACGGCAATTGCCTTGTACATGACATCGTCCAGCACTTCCAGTGCGGGCAAGCGGTCAACCAGGTAGCCTTTGGATTTGAGCAGGTAGGCAACAGACACCATGGCCGCCAATGCAAAAGTCCCATAACCGATGAAATTAGCCGGTACATGAATCTTCATCCACCAGCTTTGCAGTGCAGGTACCAGAGGCTGGATTTCTGCAGCATCGCGGCTGACGGTGTACCACAGCAAGAAACCAACAGCCGCTGAAATAATCAGCATGACAAATGGTCCCAACTGGCGGGTACGGTATTGCTGCTCATAATACAAATAGAACATGGCAGTAATCATCGAGAACAGGATGAAAACTTCATATAAATTTGATACCGGGATATGGCCAACGTCGGCACCGATCAAATAAGACTCATACCAGCGCACCAGCATGCCGGTAAAGCCCATGACCACGGCAGACCAGCACAAGACCGAACCGACCGACGCACCAAAGTCTGAACGGGCAATCAGGCCGCCCCAGTAAAACAGCGTGGACAGGAAAAACAGGGTGCTCATCCACAAGATGGCAGACTGGCTGGACAGCAGGTATTTCAGGAAGAATTTCTTGTTCGCCATATCCAGTGAACCACCATATAACTGTATGGCGAACAGACTCAGTATCGCCAGTATCACCAGCAGTGGGCGTACCGGTTTCCAGTACCAGCCCAGCCAGGCGAATGTGGGCGCTGCCAGCAGGACGATGGCTTTTTCATAGCCATCCATATACGCGCCAAAACGGCTGAAGGCAAACAGGGATGCCGTGCACAAGGCCACGGCATACAACCAGTCAGCGATACTTAATCGTTTAAAAAATCCCTGGTAGGGTGTGTAATTCTGTGTCACTTCCATCATATATCCCCAGATGCTTGGACCATCAGGCCCCATGCTTCGTAGTGTAGTCGATTACGCTGCATTTCGTGGCGTATCTGCTGATGCTGCCAGTGCTGGTTGTGTTTCCAGCCCAGGCTGCGTACTCAGTTGTCGCAAATGCATTTTCAATTGATCAAATTCTTTTTCAAAGTCCAGTGTCTTGCGCTGCGAACTCAGGGCCATCAGTGCATGTGCACCGGTGCCATCATCCTTGATCCAGACCCAGAGACGGCGCTCACGGATATAGAACATGGAAAACACACCCAGCACCAGGAACAAACAACCCAGATACACCACGTTCTTACCGGGCGAACGTGTCACTTGTAATACTGATGCCTTGACCTCGTCAAAGCCGGTGAGTTGCAAATACACAGGTGCGCCATAGAAAGAGGCGTCAGACAATGCACCTATCGCCAGTTGCAGGAAGCGGGCATGTTTTTCATCCAGTTCATAGACTGGCAAGCCTTCTTTTTCACGTGCCACCATCCACAGTTCCCACATGCTGCCATTCAAGACCTTGATAAAGCCTTCGGCAACTTTTTCTTGCTCTGCCTGTGGTACTTTTTCCAGCAGTTTGGAAATGGCTGGCAGGCCAGATAGCTTCTCGTCACCGGCAAAAGCATCCAGACTGATCTTGGCAGAAGTTGCCCACAAATCCGTTTTTTGCGCACCGCTGGTCTGATTTTTCTTGACGGCATGCTCGGCAAAGCGTGTTACCGCCAAGGCGCGCATTTCAGGGTTTTGCACTGCTGCACGCAAACGCATCCAGTCCTTGATACTGTCTTCATCATCGGCAGGGATGCGCAGATAGCGGAAGGCTTCACCTGGAGAATCGCGCGTGCCCGCCAGTATCATGTAGTCGCCATTGATCTGGACAGGCTGCATGTAGTTATGAAATTCCCTGGCCTGGCCGGTTTTATCACGCAATTTATATTGCAGGCTGGGGCCGACGTTCTTCAAATCTTTGTTATTGGCATTCTTGGCGGCAGAGCCCAGGTGCTTGTCCAAGTCAGCTGTGAGTTTTTCGTTCAGGCTCTGGTTAGGATTCACTGCCCTGACATCACTGCCATTGCGTGCCATGTTCTCGACGTTGAATGGCCGGAAGCCTGACCACTCTATCGTAAAGTCATTGCCTGTACCCGGCTTCAACGCCGTGCTACCACCCACCTCACCTGTCATGGCCAGGGTACTGACATCAGGACCCAGCATGGGGTAAGCCTTGATCTGCAGGCGGCTGCCGCCATCTTCAAAACTTGACTGATAAACAGCAATGCCTTTGTAAATCAGGGGCTCATTGACCTTGATGGTAGAGGCAAAGGACTTGCCGGTTTCATGGTCAGTAACTTCCACATCACTGGCAAACAGCTTGGGCATGCCAGTGGAATAAAAGTCGATGGTAAATTTTTTCAGTTTGATGGTGAATGGCAGGTCTTGCACCAGCACGCCCGTGGCTTGCGGCAGGATGGCAGTGCTGCTGCTGGCCCCTTCAGGGATCATGGTGTTGCCACGGAAGGTGGGATTCGACAGCGACAAGCGGTGCTGTTCTGGTATTTTGGCAATGACACCACTACCTTCAAACGGCACCTTACCCATGAACCATTGCTGGAAGCGGATAGGTAATTCAGAGTCCAGCAAACCACCTATGCAGATGATGACAATCGCACTATGGGCAAATATATAACCCCATTTATTTGCCGCGCCTTGCTTGGCAGCAATCAGGGTAGCCCCTTCTTTTTCAACGAGCTTGAAGCGATAACCAACGCGCGCCAGGTGAGCCAGGATTTGCTCTGTAACTTTAGTCCGGCTGTTGCCACTATACCATTCGGAACGGTGATGGAAATTGCGCAGTGATTGTTCACGCACATTATCGCGCCAGCTGCGCATGTCTTTCAGCATCTTGGGTGCATTGCGTATCACGCACAAGGATGTTGAAGTGACCAAAAAAGCCATGATGAGCAAGAACCACCAGGCAGAATACACGGCATACAAGCTGAGCCTGCTGTAAATCTCGAACCAGAAGGGGCCGAATTGATTGACATAGTTAGGCATAGGCTCATTTTGCTTAAGCACCGTACCGATAACTGAGGCAATCGCAATCAGCGTCAATAAACTGATGGCAAAACGCATGGAAGACAGCAATTCCACCGCGTCCGCCACCCAGGCACGCCGGGTTTGCAGTTGTATGCCGCCAGTATCCGCAGGCTGATCGCCTTCTATCTTGTTTTCCATACTCTCTGTTTACTTATTACTGATGAGGTTTGCACATCATGAATGAGGCTGATGCTAGAGGAAACGTCTTCACCAGAAGGTGGATTACATCAACATCCGAGCGCAACGAATAGTACACGCTTCACTAAAATCTGGCTGAAACGTACTCAGCTGGTTTGCACCGACATCCATCATGAAAAAAGGGGATGGCTATCGCCACCCCCTCCTCAATTACTTAATCTTAATCAGGACTTACGCAAACTTGTCCCAGCAAGGCGCAGCGACGAAGACAGTACTTTAGTACGACTAGGAGCTGCAACGTAGCTGGGGCGGATTGCGTGAGTACTGTTATTTCAAGCCTGCGACATAGTCTGCAACAGCTTTAATTTCATCTTCAGACATCTTCTTGGCGATAGTCATCATCTGTGCACTGTTTTGACGGGCACCTGCAATTTTTGCGCCATCCTTGCGGGAGCCGTTCTGGAAGCCAGTCAGCTGGGCAATGGTGTAGTCCTGATGTTGACCAGCAATACGCGGGAATTGTGCAGGTATACCAGCACCGTTCGGGCTATGACAGCCAGCGCAGGCTGGAACATTTTTCTCAGCGATACCACCGCGATAGATTTGCTTGCCCAGTTCAACGATATCTTTGTTTTTTGCAGTGCCTGGTTTGGATTTTTGCGTCGACAGATAAGCAGAAACGTTTTTTATATCATCTGCAGTCATGGCCTTGGCAAAGGTGGTCATGATGGCATTTTTGCGTGTATCACCAGTGAAATCTGTTAATTGCTTGACCAGATAAGCTTCATGCTGGGCAGACAATTTAGGATTGGCAGCGATGGTCGAATTACCGGCAGCGCCATGGCAGGATGCGCAGGCAGTGATACCTCGTGCTGCATCGCCATTGGTATACAGTGCTTCGCCCTTGGCTGGATCAGCTTTGGCTGGTTTGGCTACTTCATTAGCGTAGACCGACGAGGCAAAAGAAGATACCGCCAGGACTGCGACGCTGATGGACTTAGTAAACGATAAAAAAGCACGGTTCATTCAAACACCCTGAGACTAAATAATGGAAATCTGCCCTATTGGCGACACATTGCAGCGAGTTGACACGTAAAAAGGCACTTTTTGGCAACAAAATACGTTCAAAACTGGTCTGTGGACATGGTTTTAATCGCTGCCCAAGACCTAACCCCTTATTGTACAATAGCTTTCGGGCGTTTTTACTGCCTTATGTTGCATTTTTCCATTATTCCTTTCCTCTATGTCTATCCTCTGGCAAGCCCGCTTCTTCACTACGGTGAATCATCTGCGCGATCTCCCGCGCACCCACGTGCCCGAAATTGCTTTCGCTGGCCGTTCCAACGCTGGCAAATCGACCGCAATCAATACCCTGTGCAATCAGAAAAAACTCTGTTTCGCCTCAAAAACACCGGGCCGCACACAACATATTAATTATTTCTCGATTGGTGGTGCCCATGTGGGCCAGCATCGCAAAGATGAAACCAGGGTCGATGAAATTCGCGCCCTGCTAGTAGATTTGCCAGGTTATGGCTATGCCGAAGTACCGGGCGCCGCCAAACAACACTGGAACCAGTTACTCGGTGCCTATGTACAAAGACGCACGCAACTGGCAGCCTTGGTCTTGATCATGGATGCCCGCCGCCCGTTTACCGACCTGGACATACAGATGCTGGAATGGTTTGCACCAACTGGGCGACCTATCCATTGTATTTTGACCAAAGCCGATAAACTTAATCGCAGTGAATGTACCGATGCTTTGCGCAAAGCCAAGGCAGTACTCGACAGTTATGTGGATGATGAAGGGCCGCTCTTCCCTTTCAGCCTGCAATTGTTTTCTGCACTGAAACGCATAGGCATAGAAGAAGCCGATGCAGTAGTGCAACGCCTGGTTGGACTGGACCGCGACCCTATCGTTGATACTGCCGATGCTGACGCTGAAGTAAGCGCATCGGAAGCACCCGCAGAAGCCCAGACAAACAAACCGGCTGACGCAGAATAAAAAAACCCCGGCAAAGAGTCTTTTTGCCGGGGTAATAACACCGTTACGAATAGGGACGCACGGTGCCCGCTCAGGGAGGAGAAGCGGTAGGCGTGGAGTAGATCCAACCTATGCATTAAGATGTTGCAACTTAAAAAAAGTTTCATTAACCTGCATAAAATTCTTTTCATTTGATTTTCATCTGATTATGTCATTCATAAAACCATCTCATCCCTCAGCACATTTCCCTGCAATACGTATGCGCCGCATGCGTAAAGATGCATTTTCGCGCGCATTGATGCGTGAAAACATGGTCACTGCTGCTGACCTGATTTACCCCGTTTTTGTCATTGACGGCGTCAATCAAAGTGAAAAAGTTTCATCCATGCCTGGCGTGGAAAGAGTAACGATAGATTTGCTCATGGGCGTGGCCGAAGATTGCGTCGCCCTGGGCATACCGGTGCTAGCGCTATTCCCCGCCATTAACCCGCATTTGAAAACGCCGGATGGCATAGAAGCGACCAATCCCAAAGGTCTTATCCCGCGCGCAGTACGTGAACTGAAAAGCCGTTTCCCTGAACTGGGTGTGTTGACTGATGTGGCGCTCGACCCCTATACCAGCCACGGTCAGGATGGTTTGCTCAATGCGGACGGTTATGTACTCAATGATGAGACAACCGCCATGCTGGTACGCCAGGCACTGGTGCAGGCTGAAGCCGGTGTCGATATCGTCGCCCCCAGCGATATGATGGATGGCCGTATAGGCGCAATCCGCCATGCGCTTGAAGCCAACAATTTCATCCACACCCGCATCATGGCTTACTCGGCCAAATATGCTTCGGCCTTTTACGGTCCGTTCCGTGAAGCAGTAGGTTCTGCTGCCAATCTGGGCAAGAGTGATAAAGCCAGTTACCAGATGGACCCGGCCAACAGTGATGAAGCCTTGCGCGAAGTTGCACTTGATCTGGCCGAAGGTGCCGACATGGTCATGGTAAAACCTGGCATGCCTTACCTGGACATCGTGCGCAGGGTCAAGGATGAATTCAAGGTGCCGACCTTTGCTTATCAGGTCAGTGGTGAATATGCGATGATCAAGGCAGCAGCACAAAATGGCTGGCTTGATCATAACAAGACCATGATGGAATCCATGCTGGCATTCAAGCGCGCCGGTGCCGATGGCGTTTTGACTTATTTCGCCCGCGATGTTGCGCGCCTGCTGAAACACACTGGCTGATCGCCGTGTCTGCGATGTTGCGCTCTGTCTTCATCTTCATTTTTGCTGCACTGGCAATTGCTGGTGCAGAATGGGGGAAAGAGATAAGCAGTGCGCAATATCTGCACTATATTTTCAAACCGCTGACGACACTCAGCATCTTCTTTTTTGCCTGGCGCAGCAAGCCTGTCATCAGCCTTGCCTATCGAAAAAGAATACTGGCAGGCATAGTCTGTTCGCTGATTGGTGACATCTTTTTGATGTTACCTGGCACAGTATTTCGCCACGGATTTTTATGTGGCCTGTTAAGTTTTTTACTGGCTCACATCTGCTTTTTACGAGCCCTGATCAGTGATAGCCGCTTTGCCGGAAAACCTCTGGCTTTTACTGGGATTGCTGCACTTGGCATCGTCAACCTGGTGATACTGTGGCCGGGCTTGCCAACGGCTTTACAGATCCCTGTTGTTGCCTATGTCTGCCTTTTGCTTTGCATGACGGCACAAGCCATCAGCCGCGGTCTGCAGTTGCGCAGCATATCTGGTCACCTGGCCTTGATTGGCGGCCTGTGTTTCATGCTATCTGACACACTGCTCGCCTACAACCGTTTTTACGCGCCTATTACACATTCTCCTTTACTCATCCTCAGCAGCTATTATCTGGCGCTGTGGCTGATTGCAGCTTCGGTCACGTCATCCCATATTGAATAGGGCCAGGATCATGCATGAAAAAATCATCACCTTTGCCAGCCCGGTTTTTTTCATTCTGATCGCCCTAGAATTTATCGTGGCACGCAAGCGCCAGCGTCATTTGTACCGCATCAATGATTCGCTCAACAGTCTCTCCCTGGGTGTGATGAGCCAGATCATAGGAGCATTTTCCAAATTGTTTTCGATAGGCATGTATGCGCTGGTGCTCAAGCATCTTTCGCTGTTCAGCCTGCCATCAGACAGTGTGTGGGTATGGATAGCAGCCCTGCTGCTCTACGATTTTTTATACTACTGGCTGCACAGGATGGGACACCAGACCAATCTGTTATGGGCGGCCCATGTGGTACATCACCAGAGTGAGCAATACAATCTGAGTACAGCATTGCGGCAAACCAGCACCGGGCCATTATTTGGCTGGATATTTTATTTGCCGATGGCGCTGATAGGTTTTCCACTGGATGTGTTTATTGCGGTTGCCCTCATCGATTTACTTTACCAGTTCTGGGTGCATACCGAGCAGATAGGCAAGCTGGGTTGGTTTGACCGCGTGTTTGTATCACCATCGAATCACCGCGTCCATCATGCTGTCAATGATATGTATCTGGACAAGAACTTTGGAGGCATCCTCATCATCTGGGACAGATTGTTTGGCACTTTCATAGAAGAACGCGATCACGTCGCCATCGTCTACGGCACGCGCAAACCACTGCGCAGCTGGAACCCTTTATGGGCCAATCTCGAAGTGTATGAGCAAGTCTGGCGCGATGCCTGGCAAACAAAAAACTGGCTAGATAAATTGCAGATCTGGTTACGCCCGCCGGGCTGGCGTCCTGGCGATGTGATGGCGCAATCTGCGCCTGCAGCATTCGATTTGCACAGACCTGTTTATGACCCCGTCATGAGCAAGGCCACGACCTGGTATTGCATAATGCAGTTCATCTTGTTGCTGCAAGCGGCGACACATTTCCTGATCATCTATAAAACCATCAGCGCCTTGAATGCGACCATCTACCTTAGCTGGCTCGTGATGGGCCTGTGGTGCATAGGCGGTCTGATGGAAAGGGGCCGTATTTATCTGTTGCCTGAGACTGTGCGTATACTGTGCGTCCTGATCATGAATTTATTGACTGCCAGCTGGTTTTATTCCTTTGCTTTGTCTACACCAGTACAGGCATTATTGTCTGCCACTTGCCTGATTTCGCTGGGCGGACTCTGGCTTATTTTTTATCAACAAAAAGCGCATGGACATCTTCCACATTAACGATACGCAGACCCTGCAAAATCCTGAGCAACCAGAAACCCTGCTCAAAGCAGGAGGTTTTTTATGGCTGGATGCCAGTCATGATGAAGTCGCTGCAGACCCGATTGCCTGGCGTAATCGGGTTGAGGCCATCACAGGTACACAGATTTATGAATTGCATCTCAAGGATGTCAGCAATCTTTCACACCCGTCTTATTTTGATGCGACCGAAGAATATGAAATGGTGGTATTTCGCAAGCTGACATTGACAGAAGCAAATAGCGACAACAAGAATGGTGTGAAGCGCAAGATACCGGCTGCATTGAATAAACTGGCGACCACACCAGTGTCTTTTTTGCTCATGCAAAATGTCTTGATCACAGTGCGCCCGGCACAGAGCCGCACGGTAGAGCTGGCACGCCAGCGCCTGCTGGATTATAAATCGCGGGCAGAGAATAATACCCACGGCAGCCGCCTGCCAGCGTCACCGGAAGAGCTGATGCTGCGCTTGCTCAATTCCATGGTTGATCAATACCTGGAATTGCGCCAGCCTCTGACCCAGCAACTCGATCGCTGGCAACATGCCCTGCTGGACCCGCGCCGTCCCTTCAATAACTGGCTGGCCTTGCTCGATTCACGCGTGGAATTACGCAAGCTTGACAACCTGTGTGAAGAACAGCGCGATGCCATGCAGGAATTGCGCGACCATATCGTCGATACCCATGATGGCAATAGCCGCGCCAAGGATTTGCTGCTGGTGCGCACCAACGACGTGATGGAACATATCAGCCGTGTATTGAACCATGCGCGTCGTCTCGAAGCCTCGCTGGAATCGGCAGTGCAAATCCACTTTGCGGCAATGGCACACAGGACCAGTGAAATCATGCGCACCCTGACCGTTATCACCGCCCTGTTCATGCCACTGACATTAATCACAGGCATCTTTGGTATGAACTTTGAAGTCATGCCCCTGCTCAAGCATGCATCTGGCTTCTGGTACACCATGGGCGGCATGGGTGTCATCGTCGTGCTCTTGCTGATTTACTTCCGCAGCCAGCGCTATTTGCAAGACCAGGCCAGCCGCAGGATAGAGTAAGTCGCAAAATTTTTTCAAGTTCAGAACACACAATTAAATTTAGATACCAATGCAAGAACACACTTTTCTCTGGCATGACTATGAAACCTTTGGCGCTGTCGCCCGTCGCGACAGACCTGCGCAATTTGCCGCCATACGCACAGATGCCGAGCTCAATGAAATCGGCAAACCAGTCATGCTGTACTGCCGGCCCGCCAATGATTTCTTGCCAGATCCACAGTCTTGCCTGATCACCCATATCACGCCACAAACCTGCCTTGAGCGCGGCATACCTGAGCATGAATTTGCAGCAAAGATAGAACAGGAACTGGGCAAGACTGGCACCATAGGCGTGGGCTATAACACCATACGCTTTGATGATGAAATTACCCGTTTTATGTTCTGGCGCAACCTCATCGACCCGTATGCGCGTGAATGGCAAAACAATTGCGGCCGCTGGGACATCATGGACATGGTGCGCACCTGTTATGCGTTGCGCCCTGAGGGCATCAACTGGCCAAAGAATGATGAAGGCAAGCCCAGCTTTCGCCTTGAGCACCTGACCAAGGCCAATGGTATTGCGCATGAGGCAGCGCACGATGCGCTGTCAGACGTACGTGCCACGATAGCCCTGGCCCGCCTGATACGTGAGCGTCAGCCCAAGCTGTTCGACTTTTGCTTTGCCCTGCACAAGAAAGACAAGGTTGCGGCGGAAATCGATATGCCGGTGCTGAATAAAGCTTTTTTGCATGTATCTGGCATGTTCCCGGTTGAGCGCGGTTGCCTGGCAGTCATGTGGCCGCTGGCCATGCATCCCAAGAACAAGAATGAAGTCATCGCCTGGGACCTGTCCCATGACCCGTCAGAGCTTGCAGGGCTGGATGCTGAGACCATACAGCTACGCATGTTCAGCAAGAGCGATGCCTTGCCTGAAGGCGTGCAACGCCTGCCAGTGAAAAGCATACACATCAACAAATCCCCCATCGTCATAGGTAATCTGAAAACCTTGTCAGCCCCCATGGCTGAACGCTGGAAAATAGATATGCATCTGGCGCAAGAACACATTATCAAAGCCGCTTCCCTGCCCGCCTCTGCCAAGGCGATCTGGGAAGAAGTGTATGCCCGCCCTGAAGCAGCAGCCAGCGATGTCGATGAAGACTTGTACGGCGGTTTTGTCGGTGCCGGTGACCGTCGCCTCTTGAATGATTTGCGCCGTATGAATGGCACGCAACTCGCCAAGGCCAGCACCAGCTTCCAGGACCCGCGTTTGGCTGAATTACTGTTCCGCTACCGTGCCCGCAATTTCCATGAAAGCCTGAGCATGGAAGAGCAGGAAAACTGGGAAGAACACCGCGCCGCACGTTTGCTTGATGGGGCAGGCAATGCCAGGACTGTGGATATGTATTTCAATGAAATAGATACTTTGTCAGAAACAGCAGATGAAGCGGCAGAAGAGATTTTGGGTGCTTTGTATGACTATGCTGAAATGATCGTGCCGTCGCGATAAGCTTCATTTTTTTCGCTGAAAAACAAAAGCCACGAATCATTCGTGGCTTTTGTTTTCAGTAACCTGATATCGACTTACTTGTTAGGCTGTGGTGTAACTCGCAGGTACGGACGCGCAGCAGTATAGCCTTTAGGATATTTTTGCTTGATCACATCTTCATCCTTGACTGACAAGGGGATGATCACGTCATCACCATCACGCCAGTTGCCTGGTGTGGCAACTGTATAACCATCAGTCAATTGCAGGGCATCGATGACGCGCAAGACTTCGTCAAAATTGCGGCCTGTGGTCAGCGGGTAAGTGATGATGAGGCGGACTTTTTTGTTCGGATCGATGACGAACAATGAACGCACAGTCACAGTCTCGGACTGGTTGGGGTGGATCATGTCATACAGTGCGGCAACTTTTTTGTCTGCATCAGCAACGATAGGGAAACCGACGACGGTTTTTTGTGTGTCTTCAATATCCTTGATCCATTGCAGATGGGATTCTGCACCATCAACTGACAAGGCGATTGCTTTTACATTGCGCTTGTCAAACTCTGGCTTGAGCTTTGCAGTCAGGCCCAGTTCTGTCGTGCAGACAGGTGTGAAGTCAGCTGGATGAGAAAACAAAACCACCCAGGAATTGCCTGCCCATTCATGAAATTTCAAAGGACCGATAGAAGAATCTTGCTCGAAATCAGGGGCGATATCGCCTAAACGCAAAGTCATTTTTTTCTCCAAAAAGAAACGAGAACTCGAATATAGCCTCTCTACCCTGCTTACTCAAGGATAGATTAGTTGCATGCTTATACATTCTTCGAATATGCCTTATTTTCCTTCTGCACGATTCAATGATTGCAGGAACTTATCTGCATTCTGATAACCGATCACCCGCTGCCCCTGGATTTCTTTACCCTGAGCGTCAAAGAAGATAATGCCTGGCGGGCCAAACAGACCAAAGCGTTTCAGCAAGGCTTTGTCGTCAGCGTTATTAGCCGTGACGTCGACTTGCAGCAGGAGCATATTGTCCAGCCGGGCTTTGACCTTGGTTTCAGGGAAAGTCAATTTTTCCATTTCTTTACAGGAGACACACCAGTCAGCATAAAAATCCAGCATGACCGTCTTGCCTTTGGATTGCGCCACGGCAGCATCGAGTTCGGCGATGCTACGCACACGGGTGAATTTCACATGTTCCGTACTGCCGCCGTACAAGTGGGCAACAGGAGAAAATACATCGCGGCCACCTGTGATAACACCTACCAGTTGTACAGCACCCAGGAGGAAGAATATGACAGACACTCCCTTGGCAAACATACCGCTACGCTGGAAGAATAATTGATAGCTGGCATAGGCGATCAGCAAGATGGCCCAGCCCAGCATTTGTGACCAGACAGGTATCACTGGACTGATCATCCACAAGGCCATGGCCAGCATCAAAACACCAAAGAAGCGCTTGATGCTTTCCATCCACATGCCAGCACGTGGCAACAGGCTGCCAGCCGAGATACCTACCAGCAACAAAGGCACACTCATGCCCATCGCCATGGCAAACAGGGCAGAACCACCAACGACAACATCACGGGTCTGGCTGATATATACCAAAGCACCCGCCAATGGTGCAGCCACGCAAGGGCCGACGATCAGTGCTGAAATGGCACCCATGACAAACACGCCAAGCAACTTACCATTACGTTGACCTTCTGAAGCCACCGTCAACTTGGTTTGCAAGGCGGCGGGCACTTGCAATTGATAGACATTGAACATGGACAGCGACAGTATCACCATCAGCAAAGCGAATGCACCCAGTACCCAGGGATTTTGCAAAGTCGCCGACAGACCTTCACCAACCAGGCCAGCAGCAATACCAAGTGCGGTGTACACCAGCGCCATACCCAGGGCATAACACAAGGACAGAAGGAAGCCACGGCTACGCTTGATGCCCGTACCTTCGCCCACGATGATGAAGGACAGGATAGGCACCATAGGCAAAACGCAGGGAGTGAAAGACAAACCCAGACCAAGCAGCAGAAACAATGGCAGGATGAGAACCAGCCTGCCGCTCTTTAGCGCAGCACTGATGCTGCTGGTTTCTTCGTCACGGCTGGCCTCTGTGGCCTTTCCATTGGCTTCTGTACCAGCACTGGCAGCAGAGTTGGCGCTTACATTTGTTGCTGCCTGCGTACCTGCAGCGCTACTGCCGGCGATCTGCAATTTAACCGGAGTTTCCAGTGGTGGATAACACAAGCCACCGTCAGCACAGCCCTGGCGCCCTATCTTCAAGGTGAAATCTGCTGCAGCCTGCACTGGCACGCGCACCACCAGGGACTTACGGTAAGTCTCGACTTCTTTCTGAAAGGTTTCATCAAACTTGACCTTGCCTGCGGGCATGGCTATGTCACCGATTTTGGCATCGTCTGAGCTGAATTTAAAGCGTTCGCGGTAGAGGTAGTAGCCATCTGCTATCGTAAAAGTGACTTCGGCCATGCCTGGCTCCACCATTCTGGCAGATACTTTGAAAGCTTCTTCGGGATCAAGGAAGTCTTCTGCACCAGCGAAAGGGGTCAATAGCGACGCAAACAGTATGGCAAACACCAAGGCGCACAAACGCCATAGCTGCGATATACGGAGATTCTGTAGCCTTACTGGCATGTGTGCAGAAAACAGCGGAGTTGAGGCATTCATGGCGTTTCGGTTTCTTTTCTCACCCAGTCCAGATAAGCCGGTAATCCGGCTACCAGAGGGATGGCTATTATTTCGGGTAGATCATAGGGGTGCTGGCTCAATATCAGTGCTTCCAGCCTGGCGTAACATGTTTGCCGGGTCTTGATCATCAATTGCACTTCAGTGTCAGCCTGTTGCTCACCATCCCAGTTGTAGATGGACAATATATCAGCAGAAATGTTCACGCAGGCAGCCAATTTTTCGGCAACGATCAGACTGGCCAGCTTTTTGGCCATTTCGCGGCCTGGCAGATTAGTCAGTACCAGGATCAGATTGTCATTATCCATCGCTATCCCATATTCGCCGGCAATGTCATTGAGCTTGATAAAACCTGCATGATGATTGGTCGGGCGTACAACAAGCGCATTACTGCATACTGCAAGATAAATGTCCGGCAGTAAATTGCCTGAGTGCTTCCTTCAGTGTGCAGATAAGCATAAGCTCTATCATATCCAAAGCGCACGCTCATAAGCAAAAAGCCGTTCAGTTTACACTGAACGGCTTTTTTAAGTTTCAAGCAGTCTGGGCATGACGCCCAAATATGCTAATTACTCAGCAACTGGTGCATCAGCTGCATCTACGCCTTCTGGACGGTCCAGCAGTTCAACGTATGCCATAGGAGCATTGTCGCCGACGCGGAAACCCATTTTCAGGATGCGCAGGTAGCCGCCGTTACGATTTGCGTAACGTGGGCCCAGTTCAGCAAACAGCTTGACTACCATTTCGCGGTCGCGCAAACGGGAGAAAGCCAGACGCTTGTTAGCCAGTGTGTCTGTTTTACCCAAAGTCAGAATCGGCTCGATAACGCGGCGCAGTTCTTTGGCTTTTGGCAAAGTTGTTTTGATGGCTTCGTGACGCAACAGGGATACTGTCATGTTGCGCAGCATTGCCAGACGGTGGGAAGAAGTACGATTCAGCTTACGTAAGCCGTGACGATGACGCATGGTATTTCCTTTCAGATTTAAATGCCAGCTCTTCTATCGATAAGCGGACTTATCGCGGGCCGGTAATTATTTTTACTACGGTTAAAAAACGGGCAGGCTGCCTCAGCCGACCCGTCATACAAAATTATTTTTCCAGGCCAGCAGGTGGCCAGTTTTCCAGTTTCATGCCCAAAGACAAACCACGGGAAGCCAGAACTTCTTTGATTTCGTTCAAAGACTTGCGACCCAGATTTGGTGTCTTCAACAGTTCATTTTCGCTACGTTGGATCAGATCACCAATGTAGTAAATATTTTCTGCTTTCAGGCAGTTGGCTGAACGTACTGTCAGTTCCAGATCATCGACTGGACGCAACAGGACAGGATCAACTGCAGGTGCGCGGGATGGAGCTTCAGCAGCGGCTTCAGTACCTTCCAGTGCAGCGAAGACATTCAATTGATCAACCAGCACGCGGGCAGATTGACGAATTGCTTCTTCAGGAGAGATAACGCCATTGGTCTCAATATTGATAACCAGTTTATCCAGATCAGTACGTTGTTCAACGCGGGCAGATTCCACAGCGTAAGAAACACGGCGTACTGGAGAGAAAGACGCATCCAAGATCATACGACCGATGGTTTTGTTCGCATCTTCAGACAAGCGACGAACGTTACCTGGCACATAGCCACGGCCTTTTTCTACCTTGATCTGCATGTCCAGCTTACCGCCGGCTGTCAGATTGGCGATAACGTGATCTGGGTTAATCAGCTCTACGTCATGCGGCAGATCGATGTCGGAAGCCAATACTGCGCCTTCGCCATCTTTTTTCAATGTCAGCGTGACTTCATCACGGTTGTGCAACTTGAAGACTACGCCTTTCAAGTTCAACAGGATGTCAACGACGTCTTCTTGCACGCCATCGAGGGAAGAGTATTCATGAACTACACCAGCGATCACAACTTCAGTCGGTGCATAACCAACCATAGTGGACAACAGTACGCGACGCAATGCGTTGCCCAGTGTGTGGCCATAGCCACGTTCAAACGGTTCCATCACGACTTTAGCGTGACCGGCACCCAACATTTCCACATCGATAATACGTGGTTTTAACAGATTGTTTTGCATGAATGTCCTTTTCAATACCCTCGGTTCGTTACACCGATAAGGCTGACGGCATTAAAGAAAAAAGCCTGCCTGTAGTAAAACAGGCAGGCGGTGAAACTTGAATATTAACGAGAATACAATTCAACGATCAGGGATTCGTTGACATCGTGAGCGATATCGCTACGATCTGGCATGGACTTGAAAGTACCTTCCAGTTTTTTCGCATCAACAGCTACCCATGAAGGCATGCCGGATTGTTCTGCCAGGGACAGAGCTTCAGCGATACGAACTTGTTTCTTCGCTTTTTCACGAACAGCAACTACGTCACCAGCTTTAACCTGGTAAGAAGCGATGTTGACAACGATACCGTTGACTGTGAATGCTTTGTGGCTTACCAACTGACGTGCTTCAGCGCGTGTGGAGCCAAAGCCCATACGGTAAGCAACGTTGTCCAGACGGGATTCCAGCAATTTCAACAGTGTTTCGCCTGTGTTGCCTTTTTGACGGTCAGCTTCAGCGAAGTAGCGGCGGAACTGACGTTCCAAAACGCCGTACATACGTTTAACTTTTTGCTTTTCGCGCAATTGGTTACCGTAGTCAGAGGTACGAGCACCAGAAGTGCGACCATGTTGACCTGGTTTTGCGTCCAGTTTGCATTTAGAGTCCAGGGAGCGGCGTGCGCTCTTCAAGAACAGGTCCGTGCCTTCGCGACGGGAAAGTTTTGCTTTTGGTCCGATATAACGTGCCACGATGTTTTCCTTGTAAATGACGCAATGTTTTCTACACTACGCTAGTCTGATCTGCCTGCAACCAGACGGTGGTCTTAACAACAAAGGCTATGCCTTTGATTTATTTTTTTGTACTCTGAAATTTCCACAACACAAAACCCGCCAACGAAATGGCGGGTCTGCATTCTAACGGAGATTCCGCCAGAATGCCAGCAGAGAATGAATCTGCTTGTCTAAGGCGCTTAAATAATAAGCAGCCTAGAGTTCCAACTTAGATACGACGACGCTTTGGAGGGCGGCAGCCGTTATGTGGAACTGGAGTAACGTCTTGAATCAGGGAGATCTTGATACCCAGATTGTTCAAAGCGCGTACTGAAGATTCGCGACCTGGGCCTGGGCCTTTGATACGAACTTCCAGATTTTTGATACCGCATTCAACAGCCACTTTGCCTGCTGCTTCTGCTGCGACCTGCGCTGCAAATGGAGTAGACTTACGTGAGCCTTTAAAACCAGCACCACCGGCAGTTGCCCAAGACAACGCATTGCCTTGACGATCAGTGATCGTGATGATGGTGTTGTTGAAAGAAGCGTGAACGTGAGCAATACCTTCTGCAACGTTCTTTTTAACTTTCTTACGCGCACGTGCTGCTGCAGCGTTATTTTGAGCTTTTGCCATAATGTTTTCCTTGGATCCGGGCTAGCCTGGATTATTTCTTCAAAGATTGCGCTGCTTTACGTGGACCCTTACGAGTACGCGCATTTGTGCGTGTACGTTGGCCACGGCAAGGCAAGCCTTTACGATGACGGAGACCACGGTAGCAACCCAAGTCCATCAAGCGTTTGATGTTCATGGACAGTTCACGACGCAAGTCGCCTTCGACGATAAATTTACCGATTTCGTCGCGAAGCTTCTCGAGTTCGTTGTCATCCAGATCTTTAACCTTTTTATTGGTCAAAACACCTGTTGCGTCACAGATTTTCTGTGCGCGTGGACGGCCAATACCATAGATAGCTGTTAAGCCGATTACGGTATGCTGATGATTTGGGATATTAACCCCTGCGATACGTGCCATTCGTTATTCCTCGTTCAATAACGTTAAATTAACCTTGGCGCTGCTTATGGCGTGGTTCTGTGCATATAACACGAACAACACCCTTGCGCTTGATGATTTTGCAGTTGCGGCAGATCCGCTTAACTGATGCGAGAACTTTCATTTTTGCCCTCTTTCCTTCTAGTTCATTTTAAATTTACTTGGTACGGAACACTATTCGCGCCCGGCTCAAATCATAAGGCGTCAATTCCACTGTCACCTTATCACCTGGAAGAATACGAATATAGTTCATTCGCATCTTCCCTGAAATATGGCCAAGTACAACATGCCCGTTTTCCAACTTAACTCGAAATGTTGCATTCGGAAGATTCTCAAGAATCTCGCCCTGCATCTGTATAACGTCGTCTTTTGCCATTCGATCTGCTGTCCCCTGGGCGATTACCTCGAAGGAATCCCGCCCTTGAAATTTGCTTTACGAAGAAGCGATTCATATTGCTGGGACATAACATAGTTCTGTACCTGCGCCATAAAGTCCATGGTCACCACCACGATAATCAGCAGAGACGTTCCGCCGAAATAAAATGGTACTTTCCACTTCGCAATCAAAAATTCTGGCAACAGACAAACCAGCGTAATGTAAATCGCACCTGCTAGCGTCAAACGCATCAAAATCTTGTCGATATAGCGTGCGGTCTGGTCACCAGGACGTATCCCGGGAACAAAAGCACCACTTTTCTTCAAGTTGTCAGCGGTTTCTTTGCTGTTGAATACCAAAGCGGTATAGAAGAAGCAGAAGAAAATGATCGCTATTGCATACAACAAAGCGTGTATAGGTTCACCAGGCGCCATCGACGCTGCCAGATCCTTCAGGAAAGTGATAAAACCACTTGTTGAAGATTCTGCACCCTTGGTAAACCAGCTGGTAATCGTCGCTGGGAACAAGATAATGGAAGAAGCGAAAATAGGAGGAATTACACCAGCCATATTCAGCTTCAGTGGCAAATGACTGCTTTGACCACCATAAATCTTGTTACCAACCTGACGTTTTGCATAGTTCACCAGTATCTTGCGTTGACCACGCTCGACATACACTACCGCAAACGTTACTGCAGGTACAACAACACAGATAACCAGTGCAGCAAAGTTACTCATCTGACCGGTACGAACCAGTTCAAACAAATTACTCAGGCCACCAGGCAAACCTGCTGCGATACCGGCGAAAATGATGATCGAAATACCATTTCCCAGACCGCGTTCAGTGATTTGCTCACCTAACCACATCAGGAACATGGTGCCCGTCACCAGCGACAATACCGTCGTTAAACGAAATGCCATGCCAGGATCAAGTACCAGACCGGCCTGACCTTCCAGACCAAATGCGATAAAGTAACTTTCGATTAAGGCCAGAACCACAGTGCCATACCGTGTAAATTGCGTGATCTTTCTACGGCCGGATTCGCCCTCTTTTTTGAGAGCTTCCAACTGCGGAGAGACTATCGACATCAATTGCATGATGATAGACGCAGAGATATACGGCATGATACCCAGGGCGAATACAGTGAATCTTTGCATCGCACCACCGGAGAACATATTAAACATACCCAGCAAACCACCCTGGTTTTGTTTGAACATATCTTCCAGTACTTTGGCGTCTATACCCGGTACAGGAACATGTGCACCAATCCTGTAGACAACCAGTGCCGCCAGCAAGAACCAGAGTCGCCCCCAGGGAAACCCGCTTGCAGCACTTTTAGCTTGTTGTGGAGATGTTGCCAATTAATGCTCCGGTTGTCTGCTTTAATTAAGCGATTGTGCCACCAGCAGCTTCGATTGCAGCTTTAGCGCCTTTAGTGACGATCAAGCCGTTCAAAGAAACTTTCTTGGTGATAGCACCAGACAAGATCACACGGACTACACGTGCGAGCTCAGAAACTACGCCGGCTTGTTTCAAAGCCAAAACGTCGATCTCTGTCACTGGCAGGTTTTCCAGATCTGTCAGGCGAACTTCTGCTTTGTACGGTGTTGCCAGTGATTTAAAACCACGTTTTGGCAAACGACGTTGCAGAGGCATCTGACCGCCTTCAAAACCGACTTTATGAAAGCCGCCTGAACGGGATTTTTGGCCTTTATGACCGCGACCCGCTGTTTTACCTAAGCCTGAACCGATACCGCGACCAACACGACGTTTGTAGTGTTTTGCGCCATCAGCTGGCTGGATTGTATTCAATTCCATAATTTGCTCCGATCGCAAACCTGACGGCTTACGATACAACCTTCACAAGATACGAGACTTTATTGATCATGCCACGTACGGATGGCGTGTCTTCCAATTCGGAAACTGAATTAACACGACGCAGACCCAGGCCACGTACAGTTGCACGGTGATCCTGGCGTGTGCCGATCAAACCTTTAACCAATTGCACTTTTACTGTCTTAGACATGAGGTGCTCCTTAACCGAGAATTTCTTCAACAGTTTTGCCACGCTTTGCAGCGATTTCAGATGGAGTACTCATCTTGGCCAAACCATTCAAAGTTGCACGAACCATGTTGTATGGATTTGTGGAGCCGTTGGATTTCGCCACGACGTTTACAATACCCATTACTTCAAAAATCGCGCGCATTGGACCACCAGCGATAACGCCAGTACCTTCTTTTGCTGGAGAAATCATGACGGAAGACGCGCCGTGCTTGCCAGTAACGGTGTGTTGCAGAGTACCGTTCTTCAAAGTCACTTTGATCATCTTACGACGTGCTTCTTCCATCGCTTTTTGTACAGCAACTGGAACTTCTTTCGATTTCCCTTTGCCCATACCGATACGGCCATCGCCGTCACCAACGACTGTCAGCGCCGCGAAACCCATGATACGACCACCCTTGACCACTTTGGTCACGCGGTTGATCGCGATCATTTTTTCGCGCATGCCATCATCCGGCTTGTCGGCTGCTGTTTTTGCTTGCATTTTTGCCATGACAAATTTTCCTTAGAACTTCAAGCCAGCTTCACGGGCTGCTTCTGCAAGCGCCTTGACGCGACCGTGGTAACGGAAACCGGAGCGGTCAAACGCAACTTCGGTAACCCCTGCTTTGATTGCCTTCTCTGCAACACGTTTGCCGATCAAGCTTGCTGCAGCAGCGTTGCCGCCTGCACCAGACTTGCCAGCCAACTCTGCACGTACTTCTGCTTCTACTGTAGAGGCAGATGCCAACACTTTGGCGTCTGGGCCAATGATGTTTGCATAGATGTGCAGGTTTGTGCGATGCACGGCCAGGCGGTTCACTTTGAGTTCTGCGATCTTGGCACGGGTTTGACGTGCGCGGCGCAGACGTGATTGTTTCTTGTCCATCGTCAACCCCTATTACTTCTTCTTGGTTTCTTTAATCACAACCACTTCGTCCGCATAGCGAACGCCTTTGCCTTTATAAGGCTCTGGACTGCGGTATGCACGAACTTCAGCGGCAACCTGACCAACTTTTTGCTTATCAATCCCTTTGATCAGGATTTCAGTTGGAGTTGGTGTTGCACATGTAACGCCAGCTGGCATTGCGTGAACAACCGGGTGCGAGAAACCAAGAGACAAATTCAATTTGTCGCCTTGAGCTTGCGCTTTGTAACCAACACCGACCAGATTCAGTTTCTTTTCGAAACCTTTAGTGACGCCGTTAACCATGTTGTTGACCAGGGCACGCAGGGTACCGCTCATCGCATTGGCTTCACGACCATCATTTGCTGGGGAAAAACTCAAAGTGCCATTGTCGTTCGCAACTGTCACAAGGCCGTTCAAGGCTTGAGACAACACGCCCTGTGGGCCTTTAATTGTAATCTGCTCTGTCGAAATGGTGACTTCAGCACCTGCCGGCAAAGCGATTGGCATCTTACCTACTCGAGACATCTTTCACTCCTTAGGCGACGTAGCAAATCACTTCGCCACCGACACCGGTTGCGCGCGCTTTGCGGTCAGTCATGACGCCTTGTGGTGTGGAAACGATCGCCACTCCCAAACCGTTCATGACACTTGGGATCTCGTCTTTACCTTTGTAAATACGGAGACCTGGACGTGATACACGTTCCAAGCGTTCAATCACAGGACGTCCTGCGTAATATTTCAAGCCGATTTTTAATTCGGACTTACCTGCAGTTTCAGAAACTGCGAAATCTTCAATGTAACCTTCGTCTTTAAGTACGTTCGCAATTGCGATCTTTACTTTGGAGGACGGCATCGCGACGACAGTCTTTTGAACAACTTGTGCGTTACGGATGCGGGTCAGCATATCGGCGATAGGATCGCTCATACTCATTGCTTATTCTCCTATTACCAGCTGGCTTTAGTCATACCCGGGATTTCACCACGCATGGCGACTTCACGGAGTTTAATACGGCCCAAACCGAATTTACGGAATGTGCCACGTGGGCGACCTGTCAATGCGCAGCGGTTACGCTGACGGGTCGGATTGGAGTTACGTGGCAAGGCCTGCAACTTCAGACGGGCAGCGTACTGCTCTTCTTCAGTCTTTGATTGGTCATCAATGATGGCCTTCAATTCGGCACGCTTACCAGCGAATTTCTTCACCAGGTCTGCACGCTTTTGCTCACGATTAATCAGTGCCAGTTTTGCCATGGCGACCTCAGTTTCTGAACGGAAATTTAAATGCGGCGAGGAGCGCTTTCGCTTCTTCGTCGGTCTTTGCTGATGTCGTGATACTGATATTCATACCACGCAACGCGTCGATCTTGTCGTATTCGATTTCAGGGAAAATGATCTGTTCCTTGACACCGATATTGTAGTTACCACGACCATCAAACGCACGACCAGAAACACCACGGAAGTCACGTACACGTGGCAGAGCCACAGTGATGAAACGGTCCAGGAATTCATACATCTGAGCGCCACGCAAAGTTACCATACAACCAATTGGATAACCTTCACGGATTTTAAAACCAGCGATCGCTTTGCGAGCTTTGGTAACTACTGGTTTTTGACCAGCAATCTTGGTGAGGTCACCAACTGCATGCTCAATAATCTTTTTGTCTGCAATTGCTTCAGACAAACCCATGTTCAGGGTGATTTTCAAGATACGTGGAACTTCCATGACTGATTTGTACGCATACTTTTCAGTCAGTTCACCAACGATTTTATCTTTATATATTGCTTGTAGACGGGCCATGATGTTATGCCTTCACAACTTCGCCAGTCGACTTATAGATACGGACTTTCTTGCCATCCACTACCTTGAAGCCTACACGGTCTGCTTTGCCAGACGCTGCATTAAACAATGCAACATTCGACACATGAATCGGCATCACTTTATCCACGATGCCACCTACTGCGCCAGTCATTGGGTTAGGCTTAACAGCTTTTTTAGCGACGTTAATACCTGCAACAACAACGTAATCGCTATCGATGCAAACTTGCACCTGACCGCGCTTACCTTTGTCTTTACCCGTCAAGACGATGACTTCGTCGTTTTTACGAATTTTGTTCATCACGACCCCTTACAGCACTTCTGGAGCCAAAGACACGATTTTCATAAAGCGCTCAGTACGCAGTTCGCGTGTTACTGGGCCGAAAATACGAGTACCGATAGGCTCAAGTTTTGCATTCAACAATACTGCAGCATTGCCATCAAATTTGACCAACGAGCCATCTTGACGACGAACACCCTTAGCTGTCCTCACGACAACGGCGTTGTAAATTTCACCTTTTTTTACACGACCGCGCGGAGCAGCAGACTTAACAGTGACTTTAATTACGTCACCAATACCCGCATAACGACGCTTGGAACCGCCCAACACTTTAATGCACAAAACTTCGCGCGCACCAGTATTGTCAGCCACTTCCAGCCGGCTTTCTGTTTGAATCATAATGTTCTCTTTCCCAACTTAATCCACACAACTTGCACAATGCAAATTTGTAGTCAGTCTTGGTCCCGCCAGCTAACCCCTACATAACCTACAATGCACGAGCCAACTGATTAGGTGGACGATTTTTTAACCACTTTCACAACAAGAGGGCGTTATGAAAGACATTTAGGCTGTCACTCGCATACCTTGCAAATGACAGCCCATCATTATTACACCAAAAAACTATTTGTGCAATAAATTTATACTACTTGTGCGACTTGAACCACACGTGTCACTGTCCAAGCTTTAGTCTTGGAGATAGGACGACCTTCTTGAATTTCAACGGTGTCGCCGGCCTTTGCCTGGTTCGCTTCATCGTGTGCGTGGTACTTTGCACTACGGACGATGATCTTGCCATACAAAGGATGCTTGACGTGACGTTCAACAACCACTGTTACGGTTTTGTCCATCTTGTCGGAGACAACCTTGCCAATCAATGTGCGCTTCAGTGCGACTTTAACTTGATCGTTCATTATTTGGCATCCTTCTGGTTCATGACGGTTTTCACACGTGCGATGTCACGACGAACTTTCTTCAATTGAGAAGTATTAGTCAGCTGTTGCGTAGCGATTTGCATACGCAGGCTGAATTGTGCCTTCAACAATTCATTCAGTTCTTTGGTCAAAGCCGCCTGATCCTTACCTTGGAGTTCAGATACTTTCATTTACAACTCCTATTATTGGCCGACTTGACGGACGACGAACGTTGTCAACAGCGGCAATTTAGCTGCAGCCAAGCGGAACGCTTCGCGTGCCAGCGTCTCATCGACACCATCCATTTCGTACAGCATTTTGCCTGGTTGAATCTCGGCAACGTAGTACTCAGGATTACCTTTACCATTACCCATACGGACTTCCGCTGGTTTCTGGGAAATTGGCTTGTCCGGGAAAATGCGGATCCAGATACGGCCACCGCGTTTAATGTGACGAGTCATTGCACGACGCGCTGCTTCAATCTGACGCGCTGTGATACGACCACGACCAACTGCCTTCAAGCCAAACTCACCGAAGGAAACTGCTGTACCACGAGTATGCGAGATACCCTTGTTACGGCCTTTCTGTTCCTTGCGATATTTTCTGCGTGCTGGTTGCAGCATGATTATTCTCCTGCTTTCTCAGCCGGTGCTGCAGCGTCAGCTTTTGCGCGTACGCGCTTGGCTGCCGGGGCTGCTGCGCCGGTCGTCGGTGTTTGTCCTTCTGGACGCTTGGCGCGTGGACGGCTATTTGGCTTGCCATCATCACGACGTGGACCGCGACGTTTTTTGTCGTCTTCCGGTGTCGATTCGATAACAGGCGCATCGCCATTTGCCAAACGATCGCCTTTGTAGACCCATACTTTTACGCCAATAATGCCGTAAGTTGTGGATGCTTCGCCAAAGCCGTAGTCGATGTCAGCACGCAGAGTATGCAGAGGCACACGGCCTTCGCGATACCATTCTTTACGTGCGATCTCGATACCGTTCAAACGACCACCAGACATGATCTTGATACCTTGAGCGCCCAAACGCATTGCATTTTGCATCGCACGTTTCATGGCGCGGCGGAACATGATGCGCTTTTCCAGTTGCTGAGCGATAGAATCAGCGATCAGTTGAGCATCGATTTCTGGCTTGCGAATTTCTTCGATGTTGACGTGCACTGGCACGCCCATCAATTTCGACAAGTCGGCTTTCAATACTTCAATGTCTTCGCCTTTTTTACCGATCACAACGCCTGGACGGGAGCTGTATATCGTGATGCGTGCGTTTTTAGCAGGACGCTCAATAACGATGCGGCCTACAGACGCGTTTTTCAGTTTCTTCTTCAGGTATTCACGTACCTTCAGATCTTCGATGAGCATAGTGGCAAAGTTACCATTGCCAGCATACCAGCGAGAAGACCAGTTACGTGTTACTGCCAAACGAAAACCGGTTGGATGTATCTTCTGTCCCATCGTGACTCCTTAGTTACCAACGGTCACATAAATGTGACAGGATTGTTTAGAGATACGATCACCACGACCCTTAGCGCGTGCTGTGAAGCGCTTCAGAATCGCACCTTTTTCGACATAGATAGTCTTTACTTTCAGCTCGTCGATATCCGCGCCATCATTGTGCTCGGCGTTTGCAATTGCAGACTCCAACACTTTCTTGATGATCGCAGCACCTTTTTTAGGGCTGAATGCCAGGATATTCAATGCCTGATCTACTTTTTTACCGCGAATCAGGTCAGCCACCAGGCGACCTTTTTGCTCAGACAGACGCACACCGCGCAAATTTGCTTTAGTTTCCATCATCGGTCCTTATCTCTTAGCCTTTTTATCGGCAGCGTGACCCTTGAACGTACGGGTCAGCGCGAATTCGCCGAGCTTGTGACCAACCATGTTTTCGGAAACATAAACTGGTACGTGTTGCTTACCGTTATGAACCGCAATGGTCAAACCGATGAAGTCCGGCATAATTGTCGAACGACGGGACCAAGTCTTGATTGGCTTTTTGTCTTTAGTCGCTTGCGCGGTTTCGACTTTCTTCACCAGGTGGGCGTCGCAAAACGGCCCTTTTTTCAATGAACGTGTCATGTTTTATCCCTTATTTCTTGCCACGGCGTGAGACGATCATCGAAGTAGTGCGCTTGTTGCGACGAGTCTTCTTACCCTTGGTTTGCTGACCCCATGGTGATACTGGGTGACGGCCGGCTGCAGTTTTACCTTCACCACCACCGTGCGGGTGATCGACCGGGTTCATGACCACACCGCGAACGGTAGGACGAACACCGCGCCAACGCATTGCACCAGCTTTACCGATTTTGCGCAGGTTATGCTCACCGTTGCCTACTTCACCGATAGTCGCGCGGCATTCGATATGAATACGACGAACTTCACCGGAGCGCAGACGAACCTGAGCGTAAGTACCTTCGCGTGCCATCAGGACAACGCCAGCACCAGCTGTACGTGCAATCTGAGCACCTTTACCTGGCAGCATTTCTACGCAATGCATAGTTGTACCGACCGGGATATTACGGATAGGCAAGCAGTTACCAGATTTGATCGGCGCTTGAGAACCGTTCATGACCTGATCACCAGCAGCCATACCTTTAGGGGCAATGATGTATGCACGTTCACCATCCGCGTAGCACAACAAAGCAATGTGCGCTGTACGGTTAGGATCGTATTCAATACGTTCTACTTTTGCAGGGATACCATCTTTGTTGCGCTTGAAGTCAACCAGACGATAATGCTGCTTGTGACCACCACCGATATGACGGGTAGTGATGTGACCGTTGTTATTACGGCCAGCAGTTTTTGATTTCTTTTCCAACAAAGCAGCGAAAGGACGACCTTTGTACAGGCCTTCTGTCACTACCTTCACCATACCACGACGACCTGGTGAGGTTGGCTTCATCTTAACGAGTGCCATGCTTATGCCCCCTCAGTGAAGTTAATTTCCTGACCTGGCTTCAAGCATACAAAAGCGCGTCTTGTATGATTGCGGCGGCCATTAAATTTACCGGTACGTTTTTGTTTACCTTGGCGATTTGCTACTTGTACGGATTCAACTTGTACTTTGAACAGCAATTCGACGGCAGCTTTGATTTCTGGCTTGGTTGCATCTGGCATAACCAGGAAAACCACTTGCTCATTCTTTTCAGCAACCATAGTTGCTTTTTCAGAAATAACAGGAGCCAGCAACACCTTCATCAGGCGTTCTTCGCTAATTTTGACTTGTGCGCTCATGCCAGCATCTCCTCAATCTTTGCCAGTGCTGGCTTGGTGATCAACACTTTCTTGTAGAACACCAAAGAAACTGGATCAGCATAACGCGGCTCAACAACCAATACGTTTGCCAGGTTACGCGCTGCCAACATCAGGTTTTCATTGAATTCGTCAGTGATGATCAGGACGGAATCCAGGCAACCCATTGCCTTCAGTTTTTCGGACAACAGTTTTGTCTTAGGTGCGTCAACAGTAACATCGTCAACCACATTCAAACGACCTTCACGAGCCAACTGAGACAGGATCGAGCAGATACCTGCGCGATACATCTTTTTGTTAACTTTGTGAGAGAAATTCTCATCAGGTGTGTTCGGGAATATACGACCACCGCCACGCCACAATGGAGAAGAAGACATACCAGCACGCGCACGACCAGTACCTTTTTGACGCCAAGGCTTCTTGGTTGTGTGATGGACTTCTTCACGATCTTTTTGTTTGCGATTACCGCTACGAGCATTGGCTTGGAATGCAACGACGACTTGATGGATCAAGGCTTCATTGTAGTCACGACCAAAGATAGTATCAGGAGCGGCTACATTCGACGCTGCTTGACCTTGTTCGTTTAGGAGCTTCAGTTCCATGGATTAGGCTCCCTTCTTGGCTTTAACTTTAACAGCAGGAGATACAATCACCTGACCATTTTTTGCACCCGGCACGGCACCCTTCACCAGCAACAACTGACGCTCTGCATCTACGCGAGCGATTTCCAGATTTTGCACAGTGCGAGTTGCATCACCCAGATGACCAGTCATGCGCTTACCAGGGAATACACGACCTGGATCCTGCGCCATACCGATAGAACCAGGTACATTATGCGAACGGGAGTTACCGTGAGTTGCACGACCAGAAGAGAAATGGTGACGTTTGATAGTACCGGCATAGCCTTTACCAATCGTTACGCCTTGCACGTCTACTTTTTGACCAGCTTCGAACATACCAACAGGCACAACATCGCCTGCTTTCAATTCAGCAGCTTTAGCAGCATCAATACGGAATTCTTTTAATACAGTACCAGCTTCAACACCTGCTTTTGCGAGGTGACCGGCAGCCGCTTTTGTTACGCGGGATGCACGGCGCTGACCGAAAGTTACCTGAACAGCGGAGTAACCGTCTGTTTCAGGAGTTTTGACTTGCGTCACGCGGTTGTTGGATACGTCCAGAACAGTAACAGGAATCGAATCCCCATCATCTGTAAAGATGCGCATCATACCAACCTTGCGACCAACTAGGCCCAAGCTCATTGTTTTCTCCATTCTCACCTACGATTGGGTGAGGCTGATGTTTAAAAAACTTAAACGAATAGGCCAGCCGAAGCTGACCTACATCTAAGCCTTCGATTATAGCCCGCAAATTTTTTATTTACAAGACTAATTTATTTGAATTTTCGAAAAATTGTGGTATGTCGAATTTTCAGTATTTTTCTGAAAATACTAATTTGCATCAGTATTTTCAAATCAATAAGAATTATTGCAGTTTGATTTCTACGTCAACGCCAGCTGGCAGATCGAGCTTCATCAACGCGTCAACTGTTTTGTCAGTTGGGTCAACGATGTCCATCAAACGCTGGTGAGTACGGATTTCAAATTGATCACGGGAAGTTTTGTTCACGTGTGGGGAACGCAGTACGTCGAAACGCTGGATACGTGTAGGCAAAGGAACCGGGCCTTTAACAACAGCGCCAGTGCGCTTGGCTGTTTCTACGATTTCCAGAGCGGACTGATCGATCAGTTTGTAATCGAAAGCCTTCAGACGGATACGGATTTTTTGATTTTGTGTGGACATGTTCATTCCTATAAAGAGCGAGCCAGGTACGGCAGAGCCGCCGGCATATTTAATAAAGAGCGAAAACTAAATTGGCTGCCGCATTAAATTCAATACGACAGCCAACTAGTATACTACAAATTACGGCAGATATTACTCGATGATTTTAGCAACAACGCCAGCACCGACTGTACGACCACCTTCACGGATAGCGAAGCGCAAGCCTTCTTCCATCGCGATCGGGTTGATCAGTTTTACAGTGATAGAAACGTTATCACCTGGCATGACCATTTCTTTGTCTTTCGGCAACTCGATCGAACCAGTTACGTCCGTTGTACGGAAGTAGAACTGTGGACGGTAGTTGTTGAAGAATGGTGTATGACGGCCACCTTCATCTTTGGACAGAACATAGATCTCGCCTGTGAAGTGGGCGTGAGGCTTGATTGAGCCTGGTTTTGCCAACACTTGACCACGTTGGATATCTTCACGTTTTGTACCACGCAGCAATACGCCGACGTTGTCACCTGCTTGACCCTGGTCGAGCAGTTTGCGGAACATTTCAACACCAGTACATGTTGTTTTGACTGTGTCTTTGATACCGACGATTTCGATCTCTTCGCCAACTTTGACGATACCGCGTTCGATACGGCCAGTAACAACTGTACCGCGACCGGAGATGGAGAATACGTCTTCTACTGGCAACAGGAAAGCGCCGTCAACAGCACGTTCTGGTGTTGGGATGTAGGAATCCAGAGCATCAGCCAGTTTCATGATGGCTTCTTCGCCCAGAGGACCTTTGTCGCCTTCGAGGGCCAGTTTGGCGGAACCTTGAATGATCGGCAGGTCGTCGCCCGGGAATTCGTATTTGGAGAGCAATTCACGCACTTCCATTTCAACCAGTTCCAGCAACTCAGCGTCATCCACCATGTCGCATTTGTTCAGGAATACGATGATGTATGGAACGCCAACCTGGCGGGCCAACAGGATGTGTTCGCGAGTTTGTGGCATTGGGCCGTCTGCTGCGGAGCAAACCAGGATGGCGCCGTCCATTTGTGCCGCGCCAGTGATCATGTTTTTAACATAGTCAGCATGGCCTGGGCAGTCAACGTGGGCATAGTGACGACCGGCTGTTTCGTACTCAACGTGGGCTGTATTGATTGTAATACCGCGCGCTTTTTCTTCTGGTGCTGCGTCGATCTGGTCGTATGCTTTAGCTTCGCCGCCGAATTTTTTCGACAGAACTGTTGCAATCGCTGCTGTCAGTGTGGTTTTACCGTGATCAACGTGGCCAATTGTACCGACGTTGACGTGCGGCTTGGTGCGCTCGAACTTACCTTTTGCCATTTTATTCTTCCTTCAAAAAGAACGATTTATCAACAATAGAAAACCTACCCCGGCATGGGGCAGGCCTTTGATTCTTTATTACTTAGCTTTGGATGTGACGATAGCGTCAATCACGTTCTTAGGCGCTTCAGAGTAGTGCTTGAATTCCATGGAATACGTTGCACGACCTTGTGTAGCAGAACGCAGGGATGTGGAATAACCAAACATCTCAGACAAAGGCACTTCAGCTTTGATGATCTTGCCACCGCCGCCAGCGATTTCGTCCATACCTTGAACCATACCACGACGTGAAGACAGATCACCCATGACTGTACCAGCGTAGTCTTCAGGTGTTTCTACTTCAACAGCCATCATTGGTTCCAGGATAACTGGGCTTGCTTTACGGCAGCCATCTTTGAACGCCATCGAACCCGCCATACGGAAGGCGTTTTCGTTGGAGTCAACGTCATGGTAGGAACCGAAGAACAATGTAACTTTAACGTCAACCACTGGGTAGCCAGCCAATACACCGGAAGTCAGTGTTTCGCGAACACCTTTTTCAACTGCAGGGATGTATTCGCGTGGAACGGTACCGCCTTTGATCGCGTCAACGAATTCAAAGCCTTTACCTGGTTCTTGCGGTTCGATCTTCAGAACAACGTGACCGTACTGACCACGACCACCAGATTGCTTAACGAATTTACCTTCGATTTCTTCGCAAGTTTTGCGGATAGTTTCGCGGTAAGCAACTTGTGGTTTACCTACTGTCGCTTCAACGTTGAATTCACGCTTCATACGGTCAACGATAATATCCAGATGCAACTCGCCCATACCGGCGATAATTGTTTGACCAGATTCTTCGTCAGTACGTACGCGGAAAGATGGATCTTCAGCGGCCAGACGGTTCAATGCCAGACCCATTTTTTCCTGGTCAGCTTTGGTTTTTGGTTCAACAGCCTGAGAAATAACTGGCTCTGGGAATATCATGCGTTCCAGAACAACGATTGCTTTTTCGTCACACAGCGTATCACCAGTCGTTGTGTCTTTCAGACCAACCACGGCAGCGATATCACCCGCCATCATTTCTTTGATTTCTTCACGTTGGTTCGCGTGCATTTGAACCAGACGGCCGATACGTTCTTTTTTCTCTTTAACAGAGTTGTAAACGCTGTCACCAGAATTCAAAGTACCGGAGTAGCAACGGATAAAGCACAATTGACCAACGAATGGATCAGTTGCGATTTTGAATGCCAGAGCAGAGAATTTCTCTGTATCTTCCGCTTTACGGACAACTGGTTCGTCATCTTCATTCACACCAGGAACTGGTGGGATGTCCAGTGGGGATGGCAGGTATTCAACAACCGCATCCAGCATCGCCTGTACGCCCTTGTTCTTAAATGCAGTACCGCACATCATAGGAACGATTTCGGAAGCGATAGTACGTTGACGCAAAGCAGATTTGATTTCGGCTTCAGTTAAATCACCTTCTTCAAGGTATTTGTTCATCAGCTCTTCACTGGCTTCAGCAGCTGCTTCAACCATGTTTTCACGCCACTTTTGTGCGTCAGCCAACAGGTTTTCAGGGATTTCGCGGTATTCAAATTTCATACCTTGAGATGCTGCATCCCAAATGATTGCTTTCATCTTGACCAGATCGATAACGCCTTCGAACAGGTCTTCAGCACCGATAGGTACTTGCAGAGGAACTGGGTTGGCTTTCAAACGTGCACGCATTTGATCGTACACTTTGAAGAAGTTCGCGCCAGTACGGTCCATCTTGTTGACGAATGCCAAACGTGGGACTTTGTACTTGTTAGCCTGACGCCATACGGTTTCAGACTGAGGCTGAACGCCACCTACTGCACAGTAAACCATGCAAGCGCCATCCAGAACACGCATGGAACGCTCAACTTCAATAGTGAAGTCAACGTGGCCTGGTGTATCAATGATGTTGATGTGATGCTCAGGGAAGTTGTTCGCCATGCCCTTCCAGAAGCATGTGGTCGCTGCAGAAGTAATGGTGATACCACGTTCCTGCTCTTGCTCCATCCAGTCCATGGTAGCCGCGCCATCATGCACTTCACCAATTTTGTGGTTTACACCTGTGTAAAACAGTACGCGTTCTGTCGTTGTTGTTTTACCGGCATCAATGTGAGCGGAAATACCGATATTGCGGTAGCGCTCAATGGGGGTCTTACGGGCCATAGCTAATCCTAAATCTTTTAATGGACAAAACCGAGCGCATTTTTTTACAAAAATCGCGCCCGGCCTGATTCAAAATACTTGCCAGAGCCGTTGCACTAAAGACATACAACAGCTCCTTACTCTTACTCTTAGAAGCGGAAGTGAGAGAAGGCCTTGTTGGCTTCAGCCATACGATGGACTTCATCACGTTTCTTCATTGCGCCGCCGCGGCCTTCTGCGGCTTCCAGCAATTCACCACCCAAACGTTGTGGCATGGATTTTTCGCTACGCTTGTTAGCGGCTTCACGCAACCAACGCATAGACAAAGCCAGACGACGAACTGGACGCACTTCTACAGGCACCTGGTAGTTCGCGCCACCAACACGGCGGGATTTAACCTCAACCAGTGGCTTGGCGTTGCTGATTGCAAGCGCAAACACTTCCAAAGGATCTTTACCAGATTTTTGTTGGATGTGGTCGAATGCGCCGTAGATGATGCCTTCAGCAACAGACTTCTTGCCGGACAACATCAAAACGTTTACAAATTTTGCTACTTCTACATTACCGAATTTTGGATCCGGCAGTACGTCCCGTTTCGGGACCTCACGACGACGTGGCATTTCAATTCCTTTCAATCTTCAGTTGAGCACAAAGCAACATTTTGCTTTACGCTCGCGACAGGCCATCATAACCGGTCACTTACTCGGCTTATTTCCAAACCGACACTGATCCGTAATAGATTACGGAGATTAAATTACGAGATAATTACTTCTTAACTGCCTTAGCACGCTTAGCACCATATTTGGAGCGAGCTTGCTTACGGTCTTTAACGCCTTGAGTATCCAAAGCACCGCGAACCATATGGTAACGAACACCTGGCAAATCCTTTACACGACCACCGCGCAGCAAAACTACGCTATGTTCTTGCAAGTTATGGCCTTCACCGCCAATGTACGAAATAACTTCGAAACCATTAGTCAGGCGAACTTTGGCAACTTTACGCAAAGCCGAGTTAGGCTTTTTTGGAGTTGTCGTATAAACGCGGGTGCAAACGCCACGTTTTTGCGGGCTGTTTTCCAGCGCCGGCGATTTGCTTTTCACACGTGCAGAAACACGTGGTTGGCGAATCAGTTGATTGATGGTTGGCATCGTTTTTAATCCAACAAAATACAACGTTAAACACAAACCCGGAAACGGTTGCCCGGGAACTTAAAATCATTTTTCGGCCTGAATCTTCAGACCAACCCGACTTAGCCACCTGCTTTTGCCTGCTTTTTAAGCATTGCCTGCCTGATAAAACCAGGCAAAACAAGAATAGCAAATGCAAACCCAAAATCGAGAACTCGCAATTTTATGCCGCTTCACACAAGCATGTCAACGCTTTTTATTTCTACAATTCAAGCGCTTAGCGCAATTTGCGTACATGCAAACAGCCTTTCAGAGTAGAAAATTTCAGCAAGAAATCAAGGTTTACCGGTCTTCACGGGATACAAGAGGATTTGCCGGGCATGACTGAAAAGCAAAATATGCTTAAATCCTGCATTCGCACGGCATATATGCAGTCAATACAAAGTAAATCATTTACTATTTACGCCCTTAAACTGTTGCTTCCGACAAGATCAGGGCCTCGTCATTGATACCCGCACTTGTACGGCGCAGCCGCCCACCCTGTTGCAAGTATAAAAACACAATGCCCGCTCTGTTTCGCCCAGCCTCGCTATATCTTCTTGTCAGTTACCTGCTGATTTCGAGTTTGCCATTTTTCCCATTGCTGCAAGGGCAGCCTGTGGAAAAGGCTTATCATTTGCTGGCGATGGAACTGGTGTCCTGGCTGGGTTTCTGGGCCTTGCTGCAAAAACCGCGCTGGTTTCACTACCTGTTGCTGCCAGCATTCTTTGCCGTGCCCATAGAAGTTTACCTGCGCTTATATTTTGGACAAGGTATCTCCACCCATCACCTGGGCATCATTGTGGAAACCAGCCCCAAGGAGGCGATGGAGTTCCTTGGCAATAAAGTCTGGTTACTATTATTACTGGTGATTGCAGTAACAGCCTGGTGGTGGAGCCTGTTGCGCGTCGCAAAAACCCATGCACACTGGGACTGGACGCACCGTTCGCGCTGGGTAGTGCTGCTTCTCATCGCCTTGGGTATTGCCACCTGGACTTACGGTGAACAGATAGGCGTTGCCAAAGCCCCTCCCTCCGCCAGCGCCAGCAAGCTCAGTGGCAGTGCTGCCTCAGATTCTGCTTCAAGTGCAGATTCTTCCTCAAGCGAAGACGAGGAAAAAGATGAAGACGAGGAGGAAGCCAGTGCTTCGGCGTCCACCTCCGTCGCAGAGGCAAGCTCTGCCAGCGCCTCTGCAGGTACCCTCACGCGCTGGCGCAGCAGCCTGAAAAAAAATCTGCCTCCTTTGCCGCACTGGGCCAAAATCCCGTATGACGAAGAGACTTATATACGTAGCTGGCCATTTGGCCTGGTCTTGCGTGCCAATGATTTTTGGGTAGAACGCGACTACCTGGCCAAATTATCAGAAAAGAGTCGCACCTTCCGCTTCCAGGCGCATCTGGATGGCAACCCGGCAACACCGCAAACCATCATCATGGTGATAGGCGAGTCTTCGCGCTTTGACCGCTGGAGCCTGAATGGCTACGAGCGTGATACCAATCCCCTGCTCAAGAAAGAAAGCAATCTGGTCGCATTCAGCGATGTGGTGACTGCCGTTTCGGCCACTCGCTTGTCGGTGCCCATCATCGTGTCGCGCAAACCGGCAGCACAAAGCCTGAAGGCCGGTTTTTCTGAAAAGTCATTTTTGACAGCTTTCAAGGAAGCAGGCTTCAAGACTTACTGGCTATCGAATCAAATGAGCTTTGGGCAGTTTGATACGCCGACTTCCGTTTTCGCCAAAGAAGCGGATGTCACCCAATTCTTGAATCTGGGCGGCTTCACCAATAGTTCAAATCTTGACCAGGTCTTGCTGGAACCGATGGCAAATGCCATGCGTGATGCTGCCCCCAAGAAATTGATAGTGCTACACACTCTCGGCAATCACTGGAATTACAGCCACCGTCATCCGCAATCTTTTGATTACTGGAAGCCGTCGCTATACGGTGTCGTCAATCCTGCCTATACCGATCTGAAGAACAAGCAAGCCCTGAACAATAGTTATGACAATTCCATCCTATATACAGACTGGATGCTGTCAGAGGTAATCCAGCAACTGAAAACCAGTTCGCAAATCACTTCGCTCCTCTATATTTCAGACCATGGACAAACACTTTACGATGGCACTTGTAACCTGGCTTTCCATGGCCACAACACGCAGTATGAGTTCCATGTACCTGCTTTCATGTGGTATTCCGATGCTTACCAGGAACATTTCCCGGACAAGATAGTGCAACTGCGCCTGCACCAGAAAGCCAGGCTATCGACAGAAAACGTCTTCCATAGTCTGCTGGACATGGCGAATATCCGCTACCCGGATGAAAAACTGGAATGGAGCATACTCAGCAAGCAATTGAAAGCACATACCCGCTATGTAGACAGCTATGGTTGGACCAATTATGACAACTCCACCCTGAAAGGAGATTGCCGTGAAATCATGGACAAAAAGACCCCTTTGGTACAAGAAAAATAGGCCGCAGGTATCAAATTGTTATACCCGATGAATGTGGAGATGCTTGATTGCAGTAAAAGCACTTTCTCACTTACACTTGCGGAATATGCCTCATGAGATCGCGCCCACCCTGCAATTCAGCCACCAGCAACAGCCCACCGCCATCGTCGCAGGTGCCTGGCTGGTGCATGTTCTGTCACCTCAAGCTACCATGCAGGAAATCAGTGCACAGCTAAGCCAGGCAGCCAGACAGCCTGGGCTGCACTGGGATTTAAGCCAGATCAGTACGCTTGATCATATAGGTGCACAAATGCTGTGGCGCGCCTGGGGCAAACAAAGACCCAAACACGTCACCATCCTGCCTGCCCATGAAGGCCTGTTTGCGCGACTGGAAGAAGTCAGCAAAATCCTGGTACCGCGCCCGGCCAAACCAAGACTGACGCGCACCATGCAACTAGGTGCGCAGGTACTGGGTTTGTTCCAGCACTTATATAGCTTCACTGCCCTGCTTGGCCAGCTCATGCTGGATTTATTCCGCTTTGCCCGCCATCCCATGAAAGCGCCGTGGAAGGAATTGTCGGCCAATGTCTATCACACAGGTGCACAGGCGCTGGGCATCACTGCCCTGGTCGGCATCCTGATAGGTGTGGTGTTGTCTTATCTGTCTGCCCAGCAATTGCGCACCTTTGGTGGTGATCTGTATATAGTCAATATCCTGGGCATGAGTATCATCCGTGAACTTGGCCCCATGCTGGCGGCGATTCTGGTCGCCGGGCGTTCTGGCTCAGCCATCACGGCACAATTGGGTGTCATGCGGGTGACCGAAGAGCTCGATGCCATGCGCGTCATGGGTATACCCCATGGTTTTCGCCTGATCATGCCAAAAGTGCTGGCGCTGGCGATTGCCATGCCCCTGCTGGTGATCTGGACAGATATCATGGCACTGGCAGGCGGCATGATATCTGCCCAGGCCTTGCTGGGCATGTCGCCAGAATTTTTTATTTATAAATTACCGGAAGCCGTACCCCTGATTAACTTCTGGATAGGCTTGAGCAAAGGTGTCACCTTTGGCATTCTGGTCGCCCTGATTGCCTGCCACTATGGCTTGCGCATAGAACCCAATACTGAAAGCCTGGGGCGCGGCACCACCAATTCTGTGGTTGTCGCGATTACGGTAGTCATCATTGCCGATGCCATCTATGCCATTATCTTCAGTAAGGCAGGTTACTGATGGCAGGCGAAAACATCATAGAAATCCGCGATTTGCGCACCCAGTTTGGCCGTGCCGTCGTGCATGACCAGCTGGAATTGAACGTCAGGCGCGGAGAAATCCTGTCCATCGTCGGCGGCTCAGGTTCAGGCAAGACTGTCCTGATGCGGCAAATGCTGGGGCTGGAAACACCCACGCGCGGTAGTATCAAGGTATTTGGCGAAGACTTGCATGATCCGCAGGCGCGGCATCTGGATTATCTGCGCAAGCGTTCTGGTATGCTGTTCCAGCATGGTGCCCTGTATTCTGCCCTGAGCGTATTCGACAATGTTGCCCAGCCCATGCGCGAACTGGGCACACTGCCGGAAGACCTGATCAATGACCTGGTTTACCTGAAGCTGCACATGGTGGACATTGCCTTTGAGCATGCGCGCAAGATGCCTGCCGATCTGTCAGGCGGCATGATCAAGCGTATTGCCCTGGCGCGCGCACTGGCTCTGGACCCTGAATTATTGTTCCTGGATGAACCAACCGCGGGGCTGGACCCGGATCGCTCCGACAGTTTTGTTGAACTGATACTATCGCTGCACCAGCAATTGCGCCTGACCGTGATTATGGTGACGCATGATCTGGACAGTCTGTTTGCCCTCTCCAACCGCATTGCGGTACTGGCAGAAAAACATGTAGTCACTATAGGGACACCCAGAGAAGTCGTGGCTTACCAGCATCCATTCATACGCAGTTTCTTTCTTGGCGGGCGTGGTGAGCGCGCCATGGAAGCACTGCCACCCCAAACGCATCAGGAAATATAAGTTATGGAAAACAGATCTCATGCGCTCATGGCGGGTTTCTTCACCATTGCCCTGCTGACACTGACGACCGTACTGGCCATCTGGCTGGGACGCGACAAGATCAAGCGCGTGCCGTATGACGTGGTGACCTCGTCGGCAGTCTCTGGCCTGAATTTGCAGGCGGCGGTACGCTACAAGGGTATCAAGGTGGGTAATGTCACGGACATCGACTTTGATGAAAAAAATCCAGGGCAAATCATCCTGCGTCTGGAAATCATACCCGATGCACCAGTCACCAGCTCAACCTATGCCACTCTGGGTTATCAGGGTGTGACTGGTATCGCCTTTGTACAACTTGATGATGAGGGCACGTCCAAGCAATTATTGGTGGCCGACAGTAAATCGGAAGTGGTGCCACGCATACCCATGCGCCCCGGCATGATGCAAAATCTGGAAAAACGCGGCCAGGCCATCCTGGTACAGACTGAAGAATTAACACGTCGCCTCAACACCATGCTGGACCCGGCCAACCAGAAATCGCTGATGACCGCAGTAGAGAATTTTGGCCAGGCTTCTGCAGCCTGGAAGGCACTCCCGGCAAAATTTGAACCCACTCTGGCGCGCCTGCCAGAGCTGGCAGACCAGGCCAAGATGACGATGGTTGAAATACGTACCCTGTCTGGCAATGTCAGCAAACTCAGCAATAACCTGAATCAGTTGACCAGCAGTCTGCAAGCCGAAGATGGTCCGCTGGCAAGATTTAATCTGGTGATGGACAATGTCGGTAACAGCCTGACCTTGGATACCTTGCCCAAGGTACAAAGTGTGGCAGGTGAAGCCAGGGCCAGTCTGCGTTCTTTTGGCCGCCTGTCTGATTCACTCAAGGAAAGGCCGCAAAGCCTTTTGTTTGGTAACCCCGTCCCTGCACCTGGTCCGGGTGAGCCTGGCTTTGTCGCTCCCAAGTAAAGGAATCCGCATGATCTATCCTGCATTTTTTCGCCGCCTTAGCAATATGAGAAACACGGGCACGACAGTATTTTTACTGATGCTATTGTCAGCTTGCAGCAGCACTCCGGTTGCACAACAGTCGCAGCAATATGATTTTGGGCCATTGACCACAACGGCATCAATACCGCCAAATCAGGGAAAGCTGCAAATCAGCATAGCAGAGCTCACAGTTCCTCCGGCACTGGACAGCAATGCCATGTTATACAGACTGCAATATGATAATGTGCAACAGCTCAAGGCTTATTCCCTGCATCGCTGGAGCATGCCACCAGCACAACTACTGGCACAAAGACTGAAAGCCGTTCTGGTGTCTCAAGGTGCGGATGTATTGGCAAATACCGATGGCGCAGCAAACCTGCCTATTTTGCGCCTGGAAGTCGATGAGTTTTCACAAATCTTCACTGCCGCCAATCAAAGCAATGCGCAAATCAGCCTGCGGGCCTCGATTATCAAGGGTCATAAACTGATTGCCCAAAAAAGCTTCCAGCAAAAAGTCGCTGCCAACACAGCCGACGCGCCTGGTGGTGCAAGAGCCATGCGTGAAGCTGCCGATGCCAGCATTGCTGAAATACAGGCCTGGATCATGTCATTGCCAATGAAATAAAGCTGTCTTATCAAGTCGATACCTGAAGCCGACCGCATGCAGCCAGATCCCAGTACAGTATCCGCAGACGTGCAGCCTGTTGAGCCACTAAGTGCACAACTTGCAAGTGAGCAACTTGGCCCGTCCCAACTTAGTCCACAACTAAGCAGCCTGCGTAGCTCACCCTTTGCCAGGGTGAGTCTGGTCGCTTATCTGTTTTTGATCCTGTATGCGAGCTGGTTCCCGTTTACTGGCTGGCAGACAAATAGCTGGGCAGCCTTGCCAGAACTCATACAGCAATGGCCGCGTTACTGGGGTGGCTTTGATGCCATCATCAATGTGGTCGGTTACATACCCTTTGGCATGCTGATGGTGTTTGCACTCTACCCACTGGTCAGGCGCTGGTGGGCAGCATTGCTGGCAACATTCGGCGGCGCACTGATATCGGCACAGGCCGAGATCGTGCAAAACTTCCTGCCCAGCCGCGTTACTTCACTACTGGACTTTTTGACCAATACCTCAGGCGCCATGCTGGGTGCAATACTGGGCGCCCTGCTGACTCCGCTGATACTGGAAAAAGGCCGTCTCCAATTATTGCGCAAGCAATGGACACATAAAGAATCCAGCCGTGAAATCCTGGTACTGGGTCTGTGGGCGATGGCGCAAATATATCCGCAAGCCTATCTGTTTGGCCTGGGCCAGGTCTTGCCTGTGATTTCGCAAACCCTGAGCGAAATGATGAACATGGATATTGATATCAGCGCCTTCCTGATGCAAGGTTTCGAGCTCAGCGCCGAAGAATACCTGTTGTCAGAAACCATTATCACTGCCTGCAGTTGTACTGGTGCCCTGTTGATTTGCCTGAGTTTGCTGAACCGGCATGCTCCCAAAACCATCTTGTCAGTCTTGTTGCTGGGTGCAGCGCTGACGATCAAGGCACTGGCCAGCGCCCTGCTGTTCAAGCCTGAATATGCCTTTGCTTGGCTGACCCCGGGCGCACGTGGCGGCTTATTGATCAGCTTCATCATGCTGTATGGTTTTTCCTTTGCACCATCGCACGTACAAAGGCGGCTGGCCTTGCTGATGCTGACAATATCACTGATCGTCATCAACCTGGTCTCGGACAACCCTTACTTCGCCGCCACCATGCAAACCTGGGTACAGGGCAAGTTTTTGAACTTCAACGGGGCGGCGCAATTCCTGTCATTGTTCTGGCCGTTTCTGGCGATCTGGGCGCTATTACGCAAGCCGCGCCCGGTGTAAAAGTCCCCTGACTTCACAATTGCAGTATCATAGCGGGCAACAAGCGCCATCAACCGGTGGCGGTATCAACCGCAGGCTGGATATCTTATGTCTGAAGCACTCTATTTTCAAAAACACGTCTTTTTCTGCCTGAACCAGCGCGAAGACGGTCGCCCTTGCTGTGCTGACCGTGGTGCGCAAGCCGCCCAGGAACATGCCAAACGCCGCATCAAACAACTGGACATGAATGGTCACGGCAAAATCCGCATCAATAAAGCAGGTTGCCTGGACCGTTGTGACGACGGGCCAGTACTGGTGGTTTACCCGCAAGGCACCTGGTACACCTTTGTCGATCAATCCGATATTGATGAAATCATTGATGTGGACCTGATAGGCGGCGGTGTCGTCGAACGTTTGCGGGTCTGATCATCATGAATGCGCAGACTGAACATTTTTCACTCCAGGGCGCGGCTGGCAATCTGCAATGCGCACTGGACTTGCCCGATCCTGAAACACATGCTGCCCCCATAGGCCTGGCACTGGTAGCTCATCCGCACCCGCTGTTTGGTGGCACCATGGACAATAAAGTGGCGCAAACCCTGGCACGCACTTTCACAGCCCTGGGTTATGTTGCCGTACGCATGAATTTTCGCGGGGTCGGTAAATCAGAAGGCACGCACGATACAGGCATGGGCGAAACCGACGACATGGAATCATTACTGACAGCCATGCGTGCACGCTACCCCGATTTGCCGCTGGCATTGGCCGGTTTTTCCTTTGGCACTTTTGTGCAAGCCCGTCTGCAACAACGCTTGCAGGAGAGTGGCAAACCGGCAGAACGCCTGGCGCTGGTCGGTGCCGCTGCCGGCAAATGGGATATGCCAGCGATACCTGCAAATACCATATTAATCCACGGTGAACTGGATGACACCATACCTTTGAGTGCAGTACTGGACTGGCTGCGCCCGCAAGATATACCAGTCACCGTGATCCCTGGTGCAGACCACTTCTTTCACCGTCGTCTGCACCATATCAAACAACTCATCATCAGCATGTGGGATAGAACCTGATGATGTCGCCGCCAGATTCAATACAGACACAATGCAGATATTGACTCTGGCAAGCACTCAATTAATCGTTTTTTGTCACCGTTTTACTAGTTACCACAATGAAAAAATTCCTCGCCTCAATTGCCGTCTCGCTGCTGACCATGACAGCCGCCGTCGCGCAAACCCTGCCTGCGCCTACCATTGCTTCCAAAGCCTGGCTATTGCTGGATGCCACCAGCAACCAGGTCATTGCCGCACAAGAACCAACCATGAGCGTAGAACCAGCATCGCTGACCAAGATCATGACTGCCTACCTGGTGTTTTCTGCCCTCAAGGACAAGAAACTGGACCTGAACCAGAGCATCAATGTCTCTACTCGCGCCTGGAAAGTCGATGGCAGCAGCTCGAAGATGTTTATCGAACCCAATAAGCCGGTCACCATCAATGAGCTGTTGTATGGCCTGATCGTACAATCCGGCAATGATGCCGCGGTTGCCCTGGCAGAAGCCGTGGCCGGTAGCGAAGAAGCTTTCGTCGTGCAAATGAACCGAGAAGCTGAACGCATGGGCCTCAAATCCACGCGCTTTGCCAATTCGCATGGATTGCCCAGCAAGGATAATTATTCGACAGCACAGGACTTATCCAACCTGGCAGCGCGCCTGATCATTGATCATCCTGATTTCTACAAGACGTATTACTCCACCAAGAGCTATACCTATAACAAGATCACCCAGCCCAACCGCAACCGCCTGTTGTTGCTGGACCCTAGTGTGGATGGCATGAAAACCGGCCATACATCGGCCGGTGGCTATAGCCTGATTTCCTCTGCCAATCGTCCGAATGGCACTGGCCAGCGCCGCCTGATCTCTGTCGTCATCGGTGCTGAAAGTGACTCGGTACGTGCACAGGAAAGCCTGAAATTGCTGAACTGGGGTTATCTGAATTTTGACACCCTGAAGCTGTATGACAAGGGCCAGGCGATTGCCACACCAGAAGTATGGAAAGGCACGCAAGCCCAGGTCAAGATAGGTTTTGATCGTGAACTGTATGTGACTCTGCCCAAAGGCTCTGCCGCCAAACTCAAACCTGCTCTCGAACGCAAAGACCCGCTGGTTGCCCCGGTTGCATTGAACAGCAAGGTTGGCGTGATGAAAGTCATGCTCGATGGCAAGGCCATTGCTGAAGTGCCGGTGATTGCGCTGGAGCAGGTCAATCAGGCCAGCATCTTTGGTCGCGCCTGGGATTCGATACGCCTGATGTTCAAGTAATTAATGCGAGCTGGTTTGCAAGTTGGTTTGTGTGCGGCCTGACTTTCATGCTGCACATAAGCCTTGGCTATGTGCGTATGCCGTATTTGCATAAGCAGCTACCACTTTCCATGTAAGAATAAATCCTTCACCTTTTTTGCGTATAAAGACATCATGAATGAACCCCTGGTCTACCTGAATGGCGAAATGACGCCATTGTCCGAAGCCAAAATCCCGGTGCTGGATCGTGGCTTTATCTTTGGTGACGGCATCTATGAAGTCATCCCTGTCTATCAGCGCAAGATGTTCCGTGCTGACCAGCATCTGGCGCGCCTGTTCCGCAGTCTGGCAGCCATAGGTATCACAAATCCGCACAGCAAGGAAGAATGGCTGGCCCTGATTGCCAAGGTCATGGCGGCGCACGAAGCGGATGATCAGATGGTCTATCTGCAAGTAACCCGTGGCGTTGCCAAACGCGCCCATGCCTTCCCCAAGGACGAGGTCACGCCCACCGTTTTCATCATGACCAACCCCATCGTCCTGCCAACTGCCACAGCACGTGAAAACGGGGTTGTCTGTGTCTCCATGGAAGACAAACGCTGGCTGCGTTGCGAGATCAAATCCATCTCTTTGCTGGGTAATGTACTGGCAGCCCAAAATGCTGCCGAAAACGATGCTGCCGAAAGCATACAGTTCCGCGACGGCTACCTGACCGAAGCATCGGCCTCGAATGTCTGGATAGTCAAGGACGGCGTCCTCATGGGCCCGCCTAAAGACAACCTGATACTCGAAGGCATACGCTATGGTTTGATAGAAGAACTGTGCACAGCCAACAATATCAAGCTCGAAGCCCGCCGCATTACCCGCGAAGAAGTGTTTGCCGCAGATGAAGTCATGCTGTCATCTGCCACCAAGGAAGTGCTGGCCGTGGTGAAGCTGGATGACGCGGCGATAGGTGATGGCAAACCCGGCGCGGTTTATCACCAGTTGTATGCGGCTTATCAGGCGGCCAAGGTGGCTTAAATATCATGCCGAGAATTTAATTAATTTCGTAGGTTGGGCCGGGCCTCGCTGGGCTACGCTTCATCAGCCCAACACTCGGCTTTTAAATAACGTATACGTTTGCCGAGGTTGAGTGTTGGGCTGGTAAACCGTAGCCCAACCTACAATTAAAGCTTCTACGCCTTCGCCTGCCCCAACAAACTAAACCCATGCGTCCAATGTTGACGCTGGAATGCATAACTGATCCACAACATCGCCAGCGGCTCAATCAAACGCGCTGCCGTGATATCACCCATGTCTATCGCGCTACGCCAGCCAAAATCACGCAAGATGGCTGAGACTTCTTGCTTGGCTACGGCATCATTCCCGGCAATAAACATATCCGGCTGACCATCCGAAAATTTTGGTTGCACCATATGCGTTGTGACGATGGTATTGAAAGCCTTGACCACCCGCGCCTGCGGTAACAGTCTTTGTACCAGTTCACCGGCAGAATCGCTGAAACCTACCGCCAGTTTGGGCGAGCCTGTAGCAAAATCCAGTAGTGGATTGACAGCATCAATGACGGTTTTGCCAGCAAAGTTGTCAGGGCCAGCCAATGCCAGGCTGTCAGATAAACCATCCCATGGCAGAGCCAGGAAAACCAGGTCAGTTGCCCTGGCAGCATCTGCATAACTGCTGGCCTTTGCTGTTGGCACTGCTGCCAGCGCTTCCCTGCTTTTATCACTGTCGGGATTACGGGTACCAAAGATCACTTGATAACCAAGACCAGCAAAACCCTTGGCGACGGTAACGCCCACCACGCCATTACCCAAAACTGCGACTGTCTTTGTAGCTGCTTGCATTTTGTTTCTCCTGTCTGTGTTGATAGGTGGATTGTGATCTTATTGATTAATGCTGATAAGCCAGCTATTCTTATTTTCACTCACAACCTCAGGTTACGAATATGAAGCTCGATGCCTCTCAACGCATACCAGCCATGTTGTCTTTCATACAGGCGGCAGACCGTGGCAGCTTTGCGGCAGCCGCCAGGGCCCTGCATATTTCAGCAGCAGCCGTCAGCAAGAATGTGGCTGGCCTGGAGCAAACCCTGGGCGTGCGCCTGATGAACCGCAGCACACGCTCATTGCAACTGACCACTGAGGGCCAGACTTTTCTGGAAAACGCGCGCGCCGCGATAGATGCACTTGATCATGCGGTGGAAAGTGTTAGCCGCCAGCATGCAGAAGTGGTCGGCCAAGTCAGGATATCGACAGGCAATGCCTTTGGTCAGCATTACCTGCTGCCCTTGCTACCCAAATTGCAGCAACGTCATCCCTGCTTGCGACTGGCAATAGATTTTGATGACCACCGCATAGACCTGGTGCGTGACGGTTATGATCTGGCCTTGCGCGGCGGCATGATAGAAGATTCGAGCATCATTTCGCGCGCAGTCTGCCCTCTGTACACCATACTGGCGGCGGCGCCCTCTTACCTTGAGCAATATGGTGTGCCGCAACAGATCAGTGATCTGGACCATCACAAGCAAATCGCCGTGCGTTTTTTGAATGGCAAAATGACGACCTGGAACCTGAAGCTCAGGCAGGGCGAGATAAACCGCCCCTACCCGCGCGAGCCTGACCTGACGGTATCAGCCCCTGAATCTGCAGTGCAGGCGGCCATCATGGGCCTGGGTATTGCCCAGTTGGCCGTCCACCATTCATGGCGTTATTTGCGCGACAACAAGCTCAAGATCGTGCTGGGCACTTTTCATGAAGCAGGCAACAGGCAGATGGTATTGCAATATCCACACCGCGCCCTGATCGCGCCCCGCGTCAAGGCGACCGTGGATTTTTTGCTGGAAGAGCTGGCACAGACCGAGTCTTTGCATGTGCCTTTGGCATCACTTACAGCCTTTCATGCCTGAAGCAAAAGCTGGCATGTTGACATGGGGGCAGCGAGCGATGCTATTGGAATTTAATAGCAAGACCCCATATACTGACATTAAGTTATTTTAAGATTTGGAAACATTATGGAAATGAGACCCATCCCCCCCGAAGAAAGTCTGATTGAATATCCTAGTGAGTTTCCCATCAAGGTCATGGGACCTATGCATGACGAGTTCACCCAGACCATGGTGGAAGTCGTGACTTCGTTTGACCCGACCTTTCATGCAGGCAAGGTAGAAATGCGCCCATCCAGCAAAGGTGCCTACATCTCGGTGACCGTGACGGTATTGGCCACCAGCCGCGAACAACTGGATAATCTGTACCGTGCGCTGTCGTCCCACCCTATGGTGAAATTCGTACTGTAAGCAATCTTGCCTGACTGGTCATGACCAGTCAGGCAAAACCCTCAGGTCAGTGCCCCTGACATGTCCATTTGCTTTTTCTCTTCGGCGACTTCTGCCAGCAACCATTCCCTGAAAGCCTTGACCTGTGGTTTGGCCAGTGCCTCTGGCGGGTACACCAGGTAATAAGCAACTTCACAAGGGATATCGACATTAAACAGGCGCTGCAGCAAACCCGCCTTGATATCCGGCTGCACGATGATATGCCTGCCCAGGGCTATCCCCTGGCCATCTACCGCGGCACGGGCCAGCATCGATGAATCCTGGAATACCAGCCCCCCGGTCGGCTCTGCATTATCCAATCCGGCAGCGCGAAACCAGGGTTCCCAGGGTTCACCATCACAGCGCAATAATTGCATGCTGGCCAACTCGGCAGGTGTCAGCGGCAACTGCCCGCCATGATAATGCGGGCTGGCGACAGGGTAATAATAATCCCCCATCAATAATTCGCTGATCATGCCGGGGTAATTGCCCAGGCCAAAGCGAATACCCACATCAATAGATTCCATATTGTAATCAGCCAGGTGATTACTCGACTGCAGGCTGACTTCCAGATCGGGATGATGTTCGATAAACCGCCCCAATCGCGGCGACAACCAGCGCGCCGCAAACGATGGCAACGAAGTAATGCCCAGGCGCTTTTGCTTATTGCGCTTTTTTAGCAAATCAGCGGCATCGCCCAGATCCATCAAGGCTTTTCTGATGGTCGCGGCAAACTGTTCGCCATCAGCCGTTATGCTGATACGTTTGCCATGACGGATGAATAAGGGCACACCCAGTTCCTCCTCCAGCGCCCGCACCTGATGGCTGATCGCACCGTGGGTCAAGTGGATCTCTTGCGCCGCTTTGGAAAAATTCTGATGGCGCGCCGCTGCTTCAAAGGCACGCAGGGCAGCTAAATTGGGGAGTCGTCGAAAATCCATATTATGTAAGCTGAAGGTAAGCCGAGTGTGAATTTGTTATAAGCTTATTACGATCTTATTGTGAATTATTTTAGCAAGTCATTCAAAAATTACTCGTTTTATTTTCTTATGAGGCAAGACTACAATGCTTCTATCGCAGTGCAACAAAGTGATTTTCACCCTCTACTCAGTAGATAGCATTGCCACTTTAGCAGTAAAATACCAGGAGCATGGAAATGACAAATAATTTCGCAAACCCATCATACATGATCGCCGCCGGTGGCACACTGTCTGGCACAGCCGAACACGCCCGCAAAATTGAAGTGGCATGTGGCCGCGTGTGGTTGACAGTAGCAGGCCAGACTGATGATTACTGGCTCAGCACTGGCGAATCCATGGTCATACCTGCCAATCAATTCGTCGTGATCGAAGCTGAGAATCAAGCCAGCGTCATTGAATTGTCCGCTGTATCAAGCGTGATCAACGTCAAAACGATGGCTGGTACCAGCTATCTGCAAAAACTGACACGTAAATTGAGCCAGGCGTTTGCTTAATTAAATAGAACAGAAGCACCGGGGCGAATATGGCACAGACTGCACTGATCTTAATTGACGTACAACAAGGCTTTGATCATCCCAAGTGGGGACAGCGAAATAATCCGGCGGCCGAGCAATATATGGCCGCCCTGCTGCAACACTGGCGTGAGCAAGACCAGCCTGTGATCCATGTACGCCATCAGTCGCAAGAACCAGATTCGCCCTTGCGTGCCGGGCAAGAAGGCTATGAATTCAAGCCACTGGCACACCCTCTGCCAGGCGAAACCATCTTCACAAAAAAAGTGAACAGTGCCTTTATCGGCACTGAGCTCGAAGCATGGCTGCAAGTCAAGGGCATCAAGCAACTCGTCATCGCTGGCTTGACCACGGACCATTGTGTATCAACTACCACCCGCATGGCGGGTAATCTGGGTTTTAGCGTAGAACTGGTAGCCGATGCCTGCGCCACCTTTGACCGTCCCGGCGTCAATGGTGAATTGATACCGGCAGAAGAGATCCACCGCGTCCACCTGGCCAGCCTGCACAATGAATTTTGCGTGGTCAAGAATACAGCCGACATCATTGCATCACACACTAAGAACCTGTTTACGATCTGTAGCGAGCGAGCGTCAGCGGGATGAAGAGCAGTGCAAAAAGCGGAATGTACTCCAGTACATGAGCATTTTGAGCAGCACATGAGGCCCGATCACGCTTGCGCAGTAAGATCGTAAGCAGGTTCTAAGGGATAACCCTTAAAAATCCGGCTGGTAAGTCTGGGGATTAAGCTCCTATAATGTCCATTCCGACAAGCATAGGAATGGACATGGGCAAGCCGATAGAAGTACATATCGTTCACGCATTTACCCAGCAAAATGAAGGTGGTAACCCGGCTGGAGTAGTACTGAATGCCGATAGCTACACGACAGAACAAAAACTGCAGATCGCCCGCGCCGTAGGTTTATCAGAAACCGCCTTTGTTTCCAGCTCAGACTGCGCCACCTACAAGCTGGAATTTTTCACCCCAAACCGCCAGATTGCCCATTGTGGCCATGCCACGGTTGCTACGTTTTCACTCTTGCGCGAACTGGGCAAAGTCAGCGAAGGCCTGTGCAGCAAGCAAACCATAGACGGCAACCGCGACATCCTCATCAAGGGTGAGCTGGCCTTCATGCAACAAAGCACGCCACGCTATCAAGTCATTTCTGCCGACGATAGCAACTGCGCTGACGACGCCAGCCTTTATACCCGCATATTGCAAAGCATGGGGCTGACCGAACATGACCTGCTGCGTGACCGTCTTCCCACCATCGTCAATACCGGTAATGCCTTCCTCGCGATCCCCATCATAGGCCGCGAATGCCTGGCAAATATCCAGCCCGACCATGAAGAAATCGGCAACATCAGCGAAGAGCTGGACCTCGTCGGCTTCTATCCCTTCACCCTTGATGTGCAAGACAGCAGCCACGCCGCCAGTACCCGCATGTTCGCCCCACGCTACGGCATAGGTGAAGAAGCCGCAACCGGCACCGCCGCCGGCCCTCTGGCCTGCCTGCTCTACACCCAATACAACATCCCCGGCCCGACCTTGCAGATAGAACAAGGCGTACTCATGGAACCGGCCTCCCCCAGCCTGATCAAGGTTGAGCTGGATTTACAAGAAGGGCAGATACCCAGCCTCATGGTGGGAGGGAGAGCCAGGGTGGAAAAGACCATGGCGGTCAGGATTTGATCGGCGAGGTTATATCGTAGGTTGGGCCCGGCCCACACACCGCTCGCTCACTGCTATAAAAACAAGCAACCTCAAATTCGTCGCTCCTGCGCAGGCAGGAGACCACCGGGCTGGCGCTCCAGTGGCGTTTGTTAATAACGAACAAACTATTATTAACTGCATAAAAAAACTTCCTCTAACCAACATAAACTTATCACTTATCCATCTAGTGCCCTAAGTTATTAGTTCCTTGAAAAATAAATCAGGCGAAGTCGGTGTGAGACAAGGAACAAAGCACAGCAAGGCTGGTGCCTTGCGCGCATTTGTGACGCAGTATCGCATCGATTCTCGTCAGATTTATTCAAGGAACTAATAACTTAGGGCACTAATAGCATTTACACAAGCAAAGACCTCACTCTAACAAAATGTTACACTAGCAGTCTATGCAAGCTGCCATCGCCCCCAACGTCACACCCCGCATCATCCATCGCGGCATTGAGCCCTATCAGCTCACTTTCGACGCCATGCGCGCGTTTACTGATGCCCGTGATGAGCATACGCAAAATGAATTCTGGATTGTTGAACACCCGCCCGTCTACACTCTGGGCCTGGGCGCCGACCAGTCACATGTGCTGGCCGCCCATGACATCCCCATAGTACAGACCGACCGTGGCGGTGAAGTCACCTACCACGGCCCCGGCCAGGTTGTGATCTACCTGTTAATAGACTTGCGCCGCAGCCACCCCAAGGCGCGTTTATTCGCCCGCGAATTCGTCAACAAGATAGAACAGGCAGTCATCAACACCCTGGCAGCGTATAATCTCGCTGGCGAACGCAAAGAAGGCGCGCCCGGCATCTATGTCAGCGACGGCCAGTGGCAAGGCGCCAAGGTCGCCGCCCTGGGCTTGAAAGTGCGCGGCAATGGCTGCACCTATCATGGCGTATCACTGAATGTGGATATGGATTTGACACCGTTTTCCTGGATTAACCCCTGTGGCTATGCTGGCCTTGCCACCGTGGACATGAAAACCCTGGGCGTGACCGTGCCGCTAAGCCAAGTCCAGAATGCACTCGCACAGAATTTGCAAGATCTTTTGACTGCCCCCTGATTTTTCGACATCGCTTCATACCATGACAACCGAAAACACACCCGTCGCCACCACCGCTTACGATCCTACCGAGAAACAAAAAGGGGCCAGCAAGACCGCACGCATCCCTATCAAGATCGTGCCGATGGAAAGATTGCCCAAGCCTGACTGGATACGCGTCAAGGCCGGTTCACCTACCACCCGCTTTTATGAAATCAAGGACATCCTGCGCGCCAATAAACTGGTGACAGTCTGCGAAGAAGCCTCCTGCCCCAACATCGGTGAATGCTTTGGCAAAGGCACGGCCACCTTCATGATCATGGGTGACAAATGCACCCGCCGCTGCCCATTCTGCGACGTCGGCCATGGCCGCCCTGACCCGCTCGATGTCGATGAACCTGCCAACCTGGCAAAAACCATCGCTGCGCTGAAGCTCAGCTATGTCGTCATCACCTCAGTTGACCGCGACGACTTGCGCGACGGCGGTGCCGCCCACTTTGCCGAATGCATTACCCGCGTACGCGAACTGTCACCCATGACACGCATAGAAATCCTGACACCAGATTTCCGTGGTCGCATGGACCGCGCACTGGAAATTCTCAACATGGCCCCACCAGACGTCATGAACCACAACCTCGAAACCGCCCCGCGTTTATACAAGGAAGCGCGCCCGGGTTCTGACTATGAATATTCCCTGAACCTGCTGAAACGCTTCAAGGAACAACACCCCAACACCCCAACCAAATCCGGCATCATGGTGGGTCTGGGTGAAACCGATGAAGAAGTCCTGCAAGTCATGCGCGACATGCGCGCCCACAATGTCGACATGCTGACCATAGGCCAGTACCTGGCACCAAGCGGCCACCACCTGCCAGTACGCCGCTATGTACACCCTGATGTCTTCAAGATGTATGAAGAAGAAGCCTACAAAATGGGCTTCGCGCACGCAGCCGTTGGCGCAATGGTGCGTTCAAGCTACCATGCAGATCAGCAAGCGCATGGCGTGGGGACGGATGTAAAAGTTTAAGTATAGAAGCACAAAAAACGGCTCATTATTTTCAAGATAATGAGCCGTTTTTTTATGTGAGTTGCGTAGGTAGGTAGGTTGGGCCGGGCCACGTTGGGCTGGGCCTCACCAGGCTATGCTTCATCAGCCCAACAATGATTCAGAATGATCGTTTCCCCTACCATCGGCAAGATGAACCTGCTTGCATCATATTGACGATGTCATCATCCCCCGAATCTGCGCCGGGCTCAAACCCAGCACGCGGCGCATGCTACGGGCGAGATGGCTAGGGTGGGCAAAGCCTGTTTCCAGGGCGATTTCTGTCATGCTCTGTTTGCCTTCCATCATGAGCTGGCGTGCGCGTTGCAGGCGTCGCTCCATGACATAGCGGTGCACTGGCATGCCTGTCGCCTGTCTGAACAGTGACTTGAAGTGCGACAGGCTGAACCCGGCCACGGCAGCGAGTTCGGCCAGGGTGAGGTCGCTATCCAGATGTGACTCTACATAATCAATGACGTGGCGCAAGCGCCAGCCTGGCAAGCCGGGGCCGGTTGCCGGGTCTGTCGCTGGCTTACGTGACTGCAAGGCAAACAGGCGGGCGGCCAAGGCGACTGCCAGGCTGTCGGCAAAAATACGCCCACCTGGATAAGCGTCATGGTCCTCGGCTTGCATCATCCAGCCTATGCATTCTATCTGTGGGTCACGGATATGGATGGCTGGCGCAAGCTGCGTATTCTGTGTACCCATGTTCATGGCTTCTGCAGTGTCGCTAAGGATTTGCGGAGACAGGCGCAACAGCAAGGATGTGGCGGGTTGTGTCAGTGTCCAGCGTGTGCTGGAGCCGCCAGGCACGACACAGAACTGGCCATGCAGGCGCACGCCCTGCCGTTCATAATTACCAGCGCGGTAAGACACAGGCACGGGGTCACCCAGATGCAGGCAGAGTACATGGCGTGCATCGACGGGGGAATTGAACAGGCCAATTGGTACAGGTGAAGTCAGCACATCAAGCAGCGGCAAATCATGGCTGCCAGCACTGTCCAGCAGCGCCGCAGATGGATGGGGATAGCACGCAGGTCTGGTCATCACGCCCTCTAAGTATGCACACCTGAAGAAGTATTAATGTAGCGCAAATCATCCGCCTGTGCTCAGCACTGGCTGTTTGTGCGCGCCATTTCAAAATGCTGTTGTTAGCATCGTCTCCACTGCTACGGTTCGCTTATAAACCCCATCTGGAGATAAAAATGAAGAGACGGCTTTTCTTGCAAATCACCCCCGCAGCCATTGTTGGCAGCGTCAGCGCTACATTGCTGATGCCAGCCCTGGCACTATCCAAAGAACCAGACATGCAGCAGCCAGCAACGGATGCCGCAGCTTTTCATGCCATGCGCCGCTTTGCCAGCCTGCCCTTCGGCAAAATCGCTTATGTAGAACGCGGCCAGGGCGACACTGCACTGTTACTGCACGGTGCGCCACTCAATGGTTTCCAGTGGCGTGGTGCGATAGACAGGCTGTCACCCTACCGCCGCTGCATTGCGCCCGACTTCATGGGCCTGGGTTATACACAAGTACCCGCACAGCAATCACTGACGGCCGATGCCCAGTTGCAAATGCTGATCAGCCTGCTGGATCACCTGAAGCTTGGAGCTGTCGATATCATTGCCAGCGACAGTGGTGGTGCAGTGGCACAGCTATTTGCGGCACGCTATCCAGAACGCGTGCGCAGCATGTTACTGACAAACTGCGACGTCGAGCCAGACAGCCCGCCAGCAGGCGTGCAGCCCGTCATCAAGATGGCCCGCGCTGGCACCCTGGCTGACGAAACCGCCAAATGGCTGAGCGACAACACCATGGCCCGCGCCACCTTCGGTGCTGCCGTATTCCACAACCCGGCAACACTTACCGCTGACAATATCGCCTGTTACGTCACGCCACTGGTCAGCTCAGCACTGCGCCGCCAGCAATACCACGACTTCCACCTGGCGCTGGAACCCAACCCCTTGGCGGGCATAGAGGCAACACTCAAGCGCAGCCACATTCCCGTCAGGATAGTATGGGGCGGCAGCGACACCCTGTTTCCCCTGGCTGATGCAAATTATCTTGACCGGTTATTTCCACAATCACGCGGCATACGTGTCATACCAGAAGGGAAACTGTTTTTTCAGGAAGAGTTTCCGGATGTGATTGCGGAAGAAGCCCGCCGCTTATGGAAAGTGTGATGGGCATATCAGGTTGCAAGGCTGTGTTGAAAGCTAGCTCAGGCTGGCTTTCAACAGACGGGGAACATTTACTTCCCATTCATTTCCCACCCAGCGCCGCTATACGCTCCGCCGCATGACTATTCTGCGCATCCAGCCCCAACGACAAGCGGTAATGCTTCAAAGCCGCTATCTTATCCGCCTGGAACTCATACACCTCCGCCAGGCTGTCATGCAGGTTTGCGCTATTGGGATAAATCTGCACGCCAAGGCCAAACACCGTCACCGCCTGATCAGTCATCTTCTTGCTCAGCAAACGATAACCCCAGGAATTGAAATCATCTTCCGAAGGATCAGGCAAACCCTTATCGATTTTGATCTTGTTCAATTTCGCTGCCAGTCCTGCATAGCCATCCTGCGCAATCTGCTCACGCAACAGATGCGCCGCATAAGCACCGCCATGCGCTTTTCTCAAGCCCGGTAAATAAAAGCCAGCAATATCATCGATCATGCCCTGCGGATCAGCGCCTGCCAGATTGGTCAGCGTGACGATGGCAAGATCATGGCCGGGATACACATAAAATGCCGAGCGCGCGCCGCCCACGCCAGCCACCGCAGCATACTCACCCTGACGCATCACGGGCCAGCCCAGCGACCACACAGTTGGCTTCCCATTATTGAAAGTACCCGGCGTCCAGAGCTGCTTCAAACCCGCAGCAGAAATCAGCTTGCCCTGTTGCAGCGCAATGAGCCAGTTGGCCACATCCTCAGCACTGCTATTCATGCCCGCGCCCGTGCGCAAGAATGGCGGATAAGTCTCAACAATATGCCGCAGGCTGCCACCCGGTTCTTCATACCTGTATGACACCGCCTTGTGCGGTATCACATCACGCGATTCACCAAAGCCCACGCTGCGCATACCCGCCACCGCAAACTGCCGCTTCTGGAAAAACTCGATAAACGGCATGCCACTCAGACGGTCTATGATCTTGCCCAGCAAAATATAATTGGTCTGGTTGTAGCGATACCGCTCACCAGTCTTGAACTCCATAGGCCAGGTCTGAATCGCAGCCCAAGCCGCATCCACCTCTTGCGGCGTCGCTAGCGAAGGTATCTTGCTGCTGATGATGTCAGGAATACCCGAGGTATGAGTAAGCAACTGCCGCACAGTCACCGTCTGCCAGGCAACAGGCAAACCATCCAGATAACGCGACACCGGCGCAGATAAATCCAGCTTGCCCTCCTCCACCAACTGCATGGCGGCAACGCCAGTAAATGACTTGGTCGCAGAGTTAATGGAAAACACATTCTGGTCATTTACGGCAACTGCATTCGGAATCTCAGCCAGGCCATAAGACTTCAACAAAACAATCTTGCCAGCTTTGACCACAGCCAGTTGCATGCCGGGGATGCGACGTTCCTGCATTTCGCTTTTTATGTAGTGGTCGATTTGTTGTTTGATTTCTGTGTCGGAGGTCAGGGCTTTTGCGGAAGTGTCGTTGGCATTTGCGGCATAGTTATTTGCTGTCGCTCCCATCAAACTACAGACTATGCAGAGCGTGGCAATCAATTTTGTCATTCAAATCAGCTTTCCAAAGAAAAGAATGTTACTTGAGTGTTTGATTAAGCAGAAGTTACATTTTCACGCCAAATATACTTCTGCCTCATTTCACGTTCGACCTACGGGGAACAAAATAGTTCTTTGTACTTGACAGGTTGATATACATGACATTAGTTCGTTTGGTGCAAATGTTCAGAAATTTGCCTGCAGGCTATTATCACCAGATTGATTCCTGCTAATAGGTAAATCCGCAACTCCTTGAGTAAGACTGAACGCTACTATTTAGTCATGAATAAAGTATTTTGTAGTTAATTTAACAAATATACAAAATGCGATATCTATTTTTAATATGCTAATTCAATTTGGCATCAAAAATCACTTATCAGTCACTTTATTGCATTTTTTAAAACATTATTTTATTTGTTAATAATATAATACTTAAAACAGTTGGAAGTGATCCTAAGAGTTTAATCAAGTCTAGATGTACGTTAAAATCATAGCCATAAGCAATAAGTTGCAAATGCAAATTTATTAACTCTCTTCCTAAAGTTGCCACCGCAAAAGAAAAATGCAATTCACTACAGAATTCGAAGAAGTAAAAATTAATACGTCTCAAATTGAGAACGAAACGAGCAACTCAAAAGAATATCTTGCTAAGTGCCAAGTCGACACTCCACATGAATTTGTTGAGGCGCTTTGGGAAATTGTTCACAAAAAAAGAAAATCTATTAATAGAGTCGTTGATTTCGGGGCTGGTGACGGAAGATTCGCGTCTTATGGAATTTTCAAAAAATATGTAGGATTTGAGATCGACGAGAAACGATTTTCTCCAAATTTTTTTCGCAAAAATGTCAAATTAAAAAATGAATGCGCTTTTGAGTCATCAGAAAGCGATTTCGACTTATGCATTGGCAATCCGCCGTTTGTTCGTCATCACGACATCAATAAAATTTGGTTTAAAAGAGTTGCCGATTCACTAGAAGAAGATTTGCAATTTCGTGTAGACGGCCGCTCAAATGCATTTTTGCTTTTTTTATGTAAAGCACTCGCGGCAACTCATAAAAATGGCCTCGTAGCATTAGTAATCCCATTTGAGTGGGTATCTCGCCCTTCATCTGCTCCAATTCGAAAATTTATTGAGGAAAATGGATGGGATGTCGATGTTTATAGATTCACTGAGGACATATTTGATGGAGTAATGACTACCGCCTCTTTTACGATTATAGATAAATCTAAAAAGGATGGGTCATGGCGATATCATAAGATGGATCGGACATTTGAAAGTGAGCGACAAACATACGCATCTGGTGAGGCTGAAGTATTTGAGTATGTGCGACGCGGCAACTCTTGTTTTGCACAAAGGGGGCTAAGTCCTGGCGGACAAAACATTTTTTGCCTTACGGAAGGGCAAAGAATTCACAATCGACTTCAAATTGGTAAAGACGTGGTTCCTTGCGTTACATCGTTAAAAAATCTTCCAGAGGAATTACAATCTTTAACTGAAATTAGATTCAACAAATATTATGTTGAAACAGGAAAGCGTTGCTGGTTACTCAATACTTGGGATACGCCTTCAGCCGCACTCATGGGGTACTTGAACGCTATCCCGGAGTCTATGCGAAATAATTATACTTGCAATATTCGAGAGGTATGGTGGAAGGCGAGGCCACACAAACCAGCTGACATAATTTACTCCTCTGCATTCATTGGAATAGGCCCAAAATTTTTTGAAAATAAGGTTTCTGCGGTCGCGGTTGGAACAGTTCAAGGTATTCACAACGTAAAAAGCAAACAACGCCCCGATCTTGTCAAAGCACTTTCAACTCTCGATTTCCAATCTGGAGTTGTCGCACATTCTGGGCGACTGAAGAAAATAGAAGTTGGTCAGATGAATAAAATTGTCTGTGATTTGGTTAAGACTCTATAGAGAGCAATTTATGGCTAAAGCTACGCTGAAAAAATTTGTGTCAGAAGATGAAGGAAAATTCGTACAGTTTAGCATCGAGAGCCGTATCTTAAAAGAACTCGGCGAACGCCTAGTTAGCAATGCCGAAGTAGCATTAACAGAATTAATAAAGAATGCTTACGACGCAGATGCGGGCGAATGCCGAATTACAGTCAGCGAAGATCAGATCGTAATCAAAGACACTGGTACAGGCATGTCTTACGATGCATTCAAAAACAAATGGATGCGAATTGCTACTGGAAATAAGGCAGACATGCCGCACTCAGAAAAATTCGGCCGCAAATTAACCGGATCAAAAGGAGTAGGTCGATTTGCTGTTAGATTCTTGGGCAGAAAATTAAAACTTGAATCTGTTGCTATCAACGAGCAAGGAAAGAAGGAAAAACTCACCGCTATTTTCGACTGGACAAAACTCGACGAAAGCAACGATATCTTGTCACTAAAGGTTCCATACGAACTAAATTCGAGCAAAGAAGCGATTGGAACAACATTAACCATATCTGAATTACGGGTTGCAATTGCGGACAAGGAGCTTTATGCGGTTAAAAGTGGCGTGTTAAGTATTGCGTCGCCTGTATATGCTTTTATAAACGATGCGCCAGATGAAATTAAGAATTATCTCGCGCGCGATGGTAAGAGAAATGAAGATCCAGGTTTCAATGTTCTCTTTGGTGACGAACCAAATGAAGCCGAAACTCAAGAGCCTCTTGCCGCTCTAGTACTAAGCAATTTTGTTGCTCGTACAACTGTTGATTTGAATAACGGCTATTTGACTGTACATGTTTATCACGCTAACCGCGAGGGTGAATATATAAAAAAACGTGTCAAAGTTCCAAATTCTATTGGATGTCGCGTATATGCGGATATAAGATATTTTCCAAGGCGAGGCGGTGTTTTTGCAAAAAAAACAGATTTCAATGGAAAAGATGCGTGGAGCTGGGTGAGAAAAAATTCCGGTATAAAAGTGTTCGATCATGGATTTCATATTAGACCATATGGAACCGGGGATGACGATTGGCTTCAACTCGATCACGACACTGCACATAATGAAAGAAAATGGCGTTCGACGATAACGGAAAAATATTTTCCAATGGATCCGATTGATGCCAGTCAACCCAAGCGAAATCCAATGGTCAGTTTACCGACCAATTATCAAACTGTTGGCGCTGTTTTCATTGAAACGAATCCAGGCAATGTCGACGACGATGAAATATTAAGCCCTAGCATGGATAGACAAGGGTTTAGTTCGAATAAGGGATTTCGCGGGCTTCAAAACGTTGCTCGATTCGCTGTTGAAATAATCTCTTTAGCAGATAAAAAAATTCAACTTGAAGACGAAGCACGAGCAAGAAATGAACGTTATCTAGTCAAACAAAAGGAAATTGACGCGGTAATTAAAGAAATAAAGAGTTCGCAAAGCCTCAACAGAGAAGATAAGGAACGGATCGTCGGGCACTATACTAAAGTCCGACGCGACATCGACAATTTAGATGAATATGACCGTTCAGCTCGCGAGGGACTTGAAACAATGAGTCTCTTGGGAGTTGTAGCAGGTTTCATGACACACGAATTTCAAGCAGCCTTGATGAATTTAGAAGGTGCGGCCAAAATAATTCGAGGTCTTGCGAAAAAAGATGTTGCGCTAACAGGCTATGCAAAATCGATAGATGAGTCAATACAATATTTCACGGGCTATATTGACTATACTCGATTGTTCGTAACAAATTTACATCTTGACTCAGTAAAACCCTATCGTGTTTTGCCAGTACTTCAACACGTAATTTCCACATTCAGTAAATTCCAAAAAGAGCGTCATGTTGAAGTTGATACTTCTGCGATCAATAAAACTTTAGTTGCTCCCCTTATTCCGGTCGCGATGTATCAAGGAATCGTCCACAACCTTTTTACAAATGCATTAAAGGTTCTGCTCGTACAACCCCAAGCAGAAAAATTAATTTGTATTCAAGCTTGGAATGAGAAAGGGAAACACATATTACAGATATTAGACAATGGTCCCGGAATTCCTCCCGACGTCGAAAACCGTATTTGGGATCCATTGTACACAACAACATCTTCAGAAAATAATCCTCTCGGCTCAGGTATGGGATTAGGCTTGCCTCTAGTGAAAAAGGTCGTTGAAGCTAGGAAAGGGCGCATTTTTTTAACTGAGCCACCAGTTGGCTTCAGTACCTGTTTTCGTGTAGAACTTCCATTGGAACAAAAATGAGAAAAATAATTATAATTGACGACAACCCAAGTTTACAAATGCAATTGCAAAATGCATTAACGCCTCTGAGCAGTAATAAATATGAGATCGAAATTTGGGAAAAAGAAAAAGTACAGGAAAAATGGCAATCTCAATATGATGCTGCAAAGAAGGTTTCAAACGCAGATGAAGATGTTTGGCGAAGAGTTATACTAGCTGAAGCCAACCTGGCAATGATTGTCGCCGATCACGATTTGTCTGCCTTCAATGAAGTACGAGTTTCTGAAAGTACTTTGACAGAGGCATGTAAACAATCATCTATTCCGATATGTACTTATCATCGGAAACCTGGTGCATCAACCTCAGCACAGGAACTTCGAGGCATATACAGTCAAACTCGATCATTTGCAATTTCGATTGATATCTCTGATATAGACACTGCTGCGGTGAAAATATTAGCCGTTGCAGACGGTTTTGAAGCATTGCTGACAGCATTTAATAGCGTCTCTGATGAAGTAAAAAAAGCAGGCCCGGCTTCAATCATATCTTCAGTTCTCGGGCGACCAGGGATGGTTACATTTTTTTCTCGCTACGCAACCGGCCCTACATTAGCTAGTGATGTTATAGATCATCTTGACTCAAAAGATCAAGAAGCAGCCTTAGCACAAATGGAAAAGCGCATGCCATTTATATTGGGATGTTGGTTACACAACTATATTTTACCGTTTCCAGGTGTTCTCCTCAACGAAGTTGCATCAGCCTCATACGTGAATTTAAGTCAAGTTGACTTTGCAAAGCATGGAGAACATTTTTCCACTGCAAAATATACTGGCCCGTTTAGCGGAACTGCAGGCTATTGGTGGCGTACGGAGTTGGACCAGATTCTCGTAGATGCAGATTGCGAAGATGGAGTCGAGTATTTAAAAAAGAAAAATATTCAAGCGAATCCTTCGATTTGTTGCGTTACTCAGAATTCTCCTGCAGGGTTTTATTGTCTTGTTCGCAGAGACTCAATTTCACTAGCTGCCTCTGTTGGTAGACTGAGTTGGATACCAGAAGGTGCAGACCTGAGTCGTATTGATACGGAATTATATGATTCAGTTGCACCGATGATGGGGATCTAAATGTCTCGCGCATTCATTTCATCTTTAGACCGTCTGTTGAATGAGTTCAACTCCAGCACAAAGGGGCTGTTAAAAAAAGTTTGCCCTGAAGTCGATTTTTCAGGGATATCGATATACGAAGCAAAAGAAAACGATGAATATCATCTAATGGCTAGCTTTGTAGGTATGCGACAAATGCCAAAATCACCCAAAAAAACAGAAAATATTTTTGTAGTTGGGAAACTTTTAGGAAGCATGAATGATAAGAAACCAGTTTTACTAACGTACAACACCGAAATAAGTTTTTGTCGTATGAAAGATATGAATAATCCAACGAAAAACTTGACCCCGATGTGTGGTTTTCATTTCGATTTTCACGACAACAAAAAGCAATTCAACCATCCAATATTTCATGCTCAGCCAAAACTTAAGGCGGGCGAGAGATTTTTTTCCTGGAAAAAAGAATTTACACTTCCAGAGTATCCTGAACAGCATAACGAAATCAGAACGCTTAGAATCCCAACTGCTCAAATGGATATTTTCTCAGCGGTTCTCATGGTGATTGCTGACCATGCAATTGACCCAACTGATCCAGAGAAACATTTTCAGAACTTTCTTAAGGAGGTCAACCGCTCATTGATTCCTATGGACCTAAAGTCCGCAGGACCAACTTTTACAGAAAAAATGATGGGCGGGAATCCATTTCACGTCGCAGATTGGTACCCTATCACTGCAGCGGCATAATTTCCGTTTCAGGAAAGGCACTATCCGTTGATTTGTACTAAGATTTGCCCTAGTTTTGCAAAAACGATTTGCATCGACGTGACCATTGCGATACATACGATACTGAACGGGGCAGATCAAAAAGGAAATGAGAAAGAAAATGAAAACAGCCACGAACTGGCACGCAATTTCTTTGAGCAGAGACTGATAGAAACCTGCGCCCGGCACAGCTACTGGACGCAGTCATATTATGCCCAGGCCTGGTGTCATGACAAACCATTCTGGCAAGACAGGTCCGGGCTTAAAAATGCCGGTGTCACAGCGTCACCATCTGAGCACCCACTGGTACTCGCACTGCACGAACAAACCAGGCAATCAAATAATTATCAGCCTTCAGAATTGAGGTCGTTAGCCAGCTTCAACCCTCATCTCCCCCTGCGCATCCACCCTGCCACCAGCATGGTAGCCAGCTATTGCGTGGTGGATGACAAGGTGCAAAAACAACTGGCACTGCATCATCCCAATCTGGAGCGCCCTGTTTCTTACCTGGAAAACCAGGCGCTACTACCCCATCTTGATTTCTTGTGGCAGCCACAAGCCTTGACCAGTGTATTAAAAAAACTGGAAGCAGACATGGGTGCGCAAAATTCACAAAGAATCACTGCCTGGCTATGGCAACGTGGCGTGCCGGAAAGCATGATTTAGTTTGTCAGTATGGGATGCAGGCTCTGCATGACACCACGAACAGCACTCGTCGTCTTATGTGAGATCTCGCACATACGGGATGTCACCAAAGAATTAAAATAAGCCATGGATATAGCTGTCAGCATACGGGTCCCGGCAACATCTGGTGTGGTTTGACCTCTATTTCATGCGGTGCCTTGTTTTACTTTTACGCCTCATGCGCTGACACTCTATGATAGAAACTTCTCTCTCACGCGAAACCCGCAAACCGACCACACGTATTTCTACCGGGGTGGCAGGACTTGACGACATCCTTTGTGGTGGACTGACCGCTCAACGTGTTTACCTGGTGGAAGGTGCACCTGGCACCGGCAAGACTACGCTGGGCCTGCAGTTCCTGCTGGAAGGCGTGGCGCATGGGCAACGCGGACTGTATATCACCCTGTCAGAAACGGCGGATGAACTGGACGCGGTAGCCCAGAGCCATAACTGGGATATCGGCAAGATCACGGTATTTGAGCTGGCCAACGATAATTCGCTGCACCCGGACGCCCAGCAATCTGTATTTCATCCATCTGAAGTTGAACTGGGTGAAACCACCAAAAACGTCATGGACCGTGTCAATGAGCTCAAGCCATTGCGTGTTGTTTTTGACAGCTTGTCTGAAATGCGCCTGCTGGCACAAAACCCCTTGCGTTACCGCAGGCAGATTCTGGCACTGAAGCAGTTTTTCGCGCTGCGTGATTGTACGGTGCTGTTGCTGGATGACAAGTCAAATAGCCCCGATCAACAGCTGCATAGCATTGCCCACGGTGTCATCAGCCTGGAGCAGATTGCACAAGAGTTTGGCAAAGAAAGACGCCGTGTCAACGTCATCAAGATGCGCGGCATCAAGTTTCGTGGTGGTTATCATGACTATATTCTGCAAACTGGCGGCCTGAAAATATTCCCGCGCCTGGTAGCGGCAGAGCATTACCGGAAATTTGAAACACACATCAGCTCTACTGGCCTGGAAAGTTTTGATCAATTGCTGGGTGGTGGGCTAGTCGCCGGTACGAATTCGCTGATCGTCGGGCCTTCTGGCATAGGCAAGACGACAGTGTCGGTGCGCTGCCTGTTGACAGCGCTGGAGCGTGGAGAAAAGGCATCTTTCTATCTGTTTGATGAAGGTTTGGGGACTTTCTTTACCCGCTCGGCTTCCATGGATATGCACCTGCGGCCCTATGTTGATAATGGTCAACTGGCGATTCAGCACATTGATCCCGCCGAGTTGGCTCCCGGTGAATTTGCACAAATGTTGCGAGATGCGGTTGAATTGAATGGCGTGCAATTTATCGTCATCGACAGCCTGAATGCTTACCTGCAGGCGATGCCTGGCGAACATTTCCTGACACTGCAAATGCACGAGCTGCTGTCTTACCTGAACCAGCAGGGGGTCACTACAGTACTGGTGCTGGGCCAGCATGGATTGATAGGTGAAGTGCGTACGGATGTTGACCTCAGCTACCTGAGTGACACTACGGTGCTGCTACGCTTTTTTGAATCGAATGGCAGATTACGCCGCGCCATTACGGTGATAAAAAGCAGGACCAGCAACCACATGCTGACTATTCATGAGTTGCAACTGGGCAGCGGCGGCATCATTATCGGTGAAGCGCTGGAAGGATTTGAAGGCGTACTGACTGGTCTCCCCACCTATCGCGGCACGACCCCAATGTTGGTGGAAGTTGCTGATGAAGAGCGATAACAGCGCGCTAGACGAGCGCATACTCATACTGACACCCCATGGCAGGGACGCTGAAGTCATTTATCAATTCTTGCTACGCAGCGGCTTCGAATGCGGCGCAGTAACAAATTTTGACGCCATGGTCAATGAACTGTCAGCAGGCGCTGGTGCTTGTGTGATTGCCGAAGAGACCTTACAAGACTCCAGCACCAGGCAGCTCATTGCCTGGCTGAGTACGCAGGAACCCTGGTCTGATTTCCCCTTCGTGGTACTGATTTCCAAAGGCAGCAACATCGCTGGCAGTGCAGCCAGCAGTACTTTCGACCAACTGGGTAATGTCGTCCTGCTGGAACGCCCGCTCAATTCAGAAACCTTGCGTAGCGCCACTGTCTCTGCCTTGCGGGGCCGCCGGCGTCAATATGAAGCACGCAATATCTTGCAGGACAGAATGCTGGCGACTGAAAAATTGCGCGACAGCCAGGCACAACTCCTGCAACTGAATGAGACGCTGGAGTCTCGCATAGAAGAGCGTACACGTGCCTTGGCGCAAGCCAATGACAGGTTGATGAATGAGGTCATCGAGCGTGAACGGGTGCAACAGGCAATGGTGCAATTCCAGAAAATGGAAGCCATGGGGCGGCTCACTGGTGGCATCGCGCATGACTTCAACAACCTGCTCAATGTCATACAGGGCAGCATGGATTTGATCTTGCTATTGTCCAAAGATGACATTGCAAGACGCAAAGCCGAGGTGGCCCGACGGGCATGCGAGCGGGGCGGCAAGCTGACCGGCCAGTTGCTGGCTTACTCCCGCAATCAGAGACTGGACCTGCGCTCGACTGATGTACTGGCACTGTTCGAAGGTGTCAGGGAGTTGATGAAAACTTCCCTGGGTTCATTGATAGAGCTGGAATTTGAAATGGACCACCAGCTGGATTTTGTCATGGCCGATAAAAACCAGATGGAAATGGCTTTGCTCAATCTGGCCATCAATGCCCGCGACGCTATGCCATCGGGCGGCAAACTCTCGGTAAGGGCATCCAGGGCAATACCACCAGAAGACTTGCTCCCGCCTGGCAAATACGGCCTTATTTCGGTAACAGATACCGGACATGGAATAGCTCCCGGCATTCTGGCAAAGGTATTTGAACCTTTTTTCACAACCAAGGGCGTAGGCAAGGGAACCGGCCTGGGCCTGAGCCAGGTTTATGGCATGGCCCAGCAATCCGGCGGCACTGCCCGGGTATCCAGCGAATTGGGTATCGGTACTACGATAGAAATATGGCTCAGGTCGGCAGAAGATTTTGCAGATACAGACAAGCAAGGCCTGGTTCCTGTTTTGCGATTGGTGACTACTGGAACAAGGATACTGGTAGTGGAAGATGACGATTCCGTCAGGCAATCCATGGTGGAATCGCTGGAAGCACTGGGCTATGAGGTAAGCCAGGCACCTGATGGCGAGTCTGGTTTGCGTGAGCTCAGACGTGAAACACCGAATTTGATGATCACCGACTATCTGATGCCGGGCATGACTGGAGCCAGGCTGGTTGATATCGCCAATCAGGAGTTCCCCGGCCTGCCCATGATTATCGCCACCGGCTATGCGGATATGGAAGCGATTGACCAGGTCATAGAAGGTAATGCCATCTTGCGCAAACCGTTTCAACTTATTGAGCTGGCCTCCAGTGTTGATCAGGCGCTACGGCGGCACGCAGGTCATCCCCAGCATTAGCCTGTATTCAGCGCGTAAATAAACTCCTTCATTCATTACTCCTTAATGAATCGATTCCTTCATGAACTGCCTGCACAAATTGCATTCAATTTTTACTGGTAGTTAAATCCTGCAATGCCTGTATTTTTTGTATCGCTGCTTTTGCATTTTTATCGCCGGGCTTGATATCCAGGACTTTTTGATAAGCGGTAACAGCTTTCTGGTTCATTGCCAGTGCGGCATAAAATTCACCTAGGCTATCGTACAAGTTGGCATCATCGGGATACAGTTCTATTGCAGCCTGAAGTATCTTCAACCCGGCTCCGGGTCCATTTGTACCTCTCAAACGGTAGGCTGCATTATTGAGACCAACGGCGCCGGCCTCACCCTGGGGATCAAGACTGACAGCCGTTTTGAGTGTAGCGACTCCTTTTTCTTTATCGTCTGAAAAAATTTCCAACACACCTGCAAGTGCGTGAGCGCCATCTGATGAAGGGTAAATTTTTTGCGCCAGTTGTCCGATTTGCAGCGCATGACCAGCATTGCCACTACGGATCAGATCCTGGGCCAAAACCTTCAAATCTGCGAGGTAGTCAGGTGCAACCGTTGCACTCTGAAATGCCTGTTTCATTTTATGGTGCAGTGTCGCAAGTACTTTCACCAGTTTGGCCTCACTGGCAGCCTTGCGTGCCCCCGCTACTGTAATATATTTTTGCACATCAAAATCTTGCTTGACCAATTTGATACGGCTAGTCTTTTTCCAGCTCGCATTTAATTGCGCGACTTGCTGTTCAAACGCCACATCAAAACGGTATGCTGTCGCGATAGAGCTATCTTGTTTGTACAGGGCGATATAGTCATGAAAGAAGGCAATCGCTCCACGATTTGAATATGTCGATAATTGAGGATGTGCGTCATGCAGTTTCTTTGCCATATACGAACCGATTTTACGCAACTGCAATCCTCCTGCCGGGTGTTGCGCTTCGCTCATGAAAAGCTGGGCCTGCTTTGCATCGCTCTTCAAGGCCGCAGATTTCAGATGCTGATTGAAAAGACTGAAGGCTTCACCTAGTGCTTTGCTTTCTTTCAACTCATCAAGATAGGCAGCCTGCTTGCGCTCAAAGTAAGCATTGCCTTCATTGAACACTTTTTTCACGGCATCGTAATAAACCCGCTTTTGCGCATCATGGATATACAAAGGCATATCCCATATCTCACCTGTGACGGCTTCAAATAATTGTTCGGCAAAAATGCTGGTGTCGACTCTTTGCAGGTTGGCTGCGACAGCAATCGTCAGATGACGCGCAGGAAAATTGAATAAATAGGTGGAGGTTTCTGGCTGCACACCATCGTGAGAAATAGAAAACCTGCCATTGACAGGATTGGTGAGCCAGCCCGCGCTGTAATTAGTCAATTTTCCTTTATTGGTCACCATGGAGTCAAACATCAGATCCTGCGCCTCTGTGGAGGCAATGCGTCCACGGTTAATGCCATCACCAAATTTAAGCATGTCGATGACATTGGAACGTGTTCCACCAGCAGAAAAACGGCTGCTGATATCAATAAACTCGGCATGTTTTATTTGCTGATTCTGTAGTTGGTAACCACGTACCCTGTCTGGGATGACGTCGTAGGGATCATCCATCCTGGTAGCAGTCATCCCCAAAGGCCCCCATACATTCTTTGTCATGTAATCGCCATACGACATGCCTGATACCCCCTCGATCACTGCACCCAGCAAGTTATAGCCATAACTGGTGTAGCGAAACCGCGTACCCGGCTCAGCGATCAGGTCAAAATTCTCAAATACGGCAATGGATTCCCGTGTATTTTTATGGTCTTTGAAGTGCTGTTCCAATTGTGGATTGACGTAGGCATTGATGCCTGCCAGGTGACCCAGCAATTGACGTAAGGTGATGGGATACGGCTTTTTGGGGAAGTAAGGCACATAGCTCTGCACCTCGGCATCAAGCGAGATTTTGCCGCTGTCTACCAGTTGCAGTATCGCCGCCGCAGTCATGGGTTTGGTCACTGAGGCCAGGCGGTAACTGGACCTTGCTGTAGCAGGGACTTTGTTTTCCAGGTCAGCATAGCCGTAGCCACGGGCCCACATCACATTGTCTTGCATATAGCCTATGGATAAGCCGGGAATCTTATCCCTCGCCATTTGGGTAGCGACGAACTGCTCAAATCTTTTCAACCGGATTTGCCTGTCCGTGTCGGCCGACAGGGTAGCAGATAATGTAGCCGCTGAAATGTTCGCGGAAAATATCAGCATGAAAACCGGGAAGAACAGGACTATGTTTCGCATGATGGAGAAGCAGATGACCGCAAAGAAAATAGAGAGCAATATCTTAGTCATGCACCGACGAGAAAAAAGCAAAAACCACACGAACTGCACTTGCGCTGCCTGATTTGCACTTGGCAGCAAAGAAACATGGATACAATCCCCCCATGACTTCAACCTTTACAAAATACCTGGTATTTTTTCTTTTCTTCCTGATGCTGGGCCCCTGCCTTGCACAAGTAGATTTGATGGGATTGCGCTTCCAGCATCTACCCGGTGACTTCTCTCAATGCGGGGAAACAGGTTTAATAGCCCCACCTGAGCAGGCTACCGCACCCGCTCAAGCGGGATCCTCTTTGCATGATCTGAAAGCGAAGCAGCATTATTGTCTGGGGGCGCGATTTTTAATGGCCGAGACACCAGAGCAAAATCAAGTCCTGTCTTTATCCTTGCTTGCAGCCACTGAGTTGTTTCTTGACGGGGTCAAAGTTGGACGGAATGGCAAGCCGGCAATCACGGCGAAAGAAGAAATACCTGGGTATATTGAATACAGCGTCAGCCTGAGGCCCGAGCAATTACAACAAGGCGTGCACAGCCTGGTATTGAAAATTTCACGCCATCATGGCAGTGAACGTATCATGAATCCCTTCTACGATTTATCCATCACGGAGCAGCAAAGCCTGCACGCAACCAGTAACAGGGAAATTATTTTGCCACTGTTATTAACAGGTGCATTATTGCTGGTGGTTTTATTGTTTTCAGGTCTGACTTTGTTATATCAGCGACGTACGCACTGGATACTTTTTTTAATACTGTGCCTGGTAGCAAGCAGCCTGCTTATGGTCGAAAGCTGGCGCACCCTGGTTGGTTATTTGTATCCATTTCACCTGACCAGGTTGTATCTGGTAGCTGGGCTGACTTACTTGTTTTCTATTTTATTGCCGCTGTATTTCCTGGTCTACTTCAGGTTTGAACGACTGGCCTTGATTGCCAGCAGCCTGGCCATACTTACTGCCGCAGTGACTTTCATCAGCCCTTACTTTGACAGCAAGAGCGCGCTGATGTTTGGTATCGCGTTGCTGGCAAGTTTGCTGATCAACTTCATTGCGTACAAACACCAGAAGAAAACCAGCGGAATGAGCCTCATGGTTGTAATTTTTTCTTTGCTGCTGTTTTTGACGCCTGCTTTTCATTTTGCAGAAACAGGTTTTGCCCTGAGCCTGTGTTTTTTATTATTCACTATCTTGCTGCAACTTCTGCAGCAGTTTGCCCGCGACAAGCAAAAGGCGGCACTGGCCACCCAACTGGAAAACCAATTACTAAGACGCAGTTTGCAACCGCATTTCCTCATGAACTCTTTAAGCCTGGTGAGTGAATTGCTGCATCAATCACCACAACAGGCAGAAGAGTTTATCCAGGCATTAGGACGAGAATTCAGAATGCTGAATGAATATGCCAATCACACCAGGATCGCTTTGACGCAGGAACTAGGTTTATGCCAGAATTATCTGGAGATTATGAGTACCCGCCTGCAAAAGAAATGCTATTTGCAGATACACGGAGATCCATCGTCTATCACTCTCCCGCCTGCCATCTTGCTGACCGTATTGGAAAATGCATTCTCACACAATAAGTACAGGCAAGAGACGCGGTTTGAACTGCATATACATCGCGGTCAGAAGACGATGGAAATCGTCATGATGATACCTGTAGTCAGCCCCAAGGCGCATGCCGGAACAGGCACGGGAAATGACTATATTCGCCAGAGCTTGCAAGAAGCTTTTGATGGCCGTGCCAGTTATGTGACGGAACAATTGGATGATGTATGGCAGGCACGATTTCATTTACCATTGATACCTGCCCAGGAAATTGATCAAAATCGGAACGAAGAAAGCCCATGAAATTATTGATCGTCGAGGATGAACCCTTGATCGCACAGCGCCTGCTGCGCGAGGCACGACATTATTTTGGACCGAAGCTGACTCAATTGCATCATTGCGATGATGTTGATGATGCCCTGGCCTTGCTTGAAAAAATAAGTGTTGATTTATTGCTGCTGGACTTGAATTTACTGGGTCATGATGGTTTCAAAATTTTACAGCTGAAACACATGGCAAATGATGAGAACGCTACCAGCTTCCAGGTAATTATTATTTCAGCACATACAGAGCGGGCAGTGACCGCTTTTGGTTTTGGTGTCGTCGATTTTGTACCCAAGCCTTTTAGCCAGGAACGTTTATTTTTAGCATTTGAACGCTATCAGCAACGCCAGCCATCGAATAATAAAAGTGCCAGCCTGGTAATTAAAAAAATGGGCAATATAGAATTATTGGCGATTGCCGATATCGATTTTTTACAGGCTGACGGACATTACAGCAAGATTGTTTGTTGTGATGGTCAACAGCACTTCCATGAAAAATCTTTAGAGAATATGCTGCAAATTTTACCTGGGAATTTTGTACGCGTACACCGATCGTATGTAGTCAATATGCAGCACTTCAAGCGCTTGTCGATAGCTGCAGGTGGGAAGTATTCGGTAGATACAAAATTTTCAAAAGAGATTCCGGTTTCTCGCTCCATGTACCCAAGAATCAAAGAGATACTTGGCGCTTCCTGAATTTGCTCAGTGATGCATTGTTCTTGCATCACTGAAGCTTCACTTAATCCACGGCAACAACAGTAGCAAGCCGTTCATTTTGTGGGTACATCGCCGCCATGGTCTCAGCATCCATCGCCATCTTGAAAGCATGGGCAGACTTCAGATTCTCGGCACGTTGCGCTGCCGGTCTGGTGTTGATTTCATCAAACAGCCGCTTGACGTTCGGCAAAGCATCCCAGGCATCATCACCAAGGATAAACGGTATTGCACGTGCCCAACCCCAAAAAGCCATATCGACAATGCTATAGTCCTTGCCAACCAGATATTGGTGCTCTGCCAGACGTGCATCGAGTATGCGCCAGTGACGCCAGGCTTCAAAGTCATAGCGGTTTAGCGCATAGATTTTTGGTTCTGGCGCAAAATGCCTGAAGTGTACTGCCTGCCCGGAAAACGGCCCTATGCCGGTGGCGATGAACATCAGCCACGACAGCATTTCTGCACGCGTAGCCGGATCAGGTGCTGGCAGGAATTGCCCAGATTTTTCCGCCAGGTAAAGCAGGATGGCATTGCTATCAAATACCACCGCACCAGTCTCCTCATCCACGATGGCAGGCGTCTTGGCATTGGGGTTGATGCTTAAATATGCTGCACCATGTTGTTCACCTTTTTGTGTGTCAACCGGCACCAGCTCATACGGCAGGCCAGACTCTTCAAGAAACAGGGCGACCTTGGCTGGATTGGGTGAAGGGTGATAAAAGAACTTGATCATTTTTTTCTCTTTGAGACTAAAACATGCATGAAATGATTGATGGCCTGCCCCGGGCAGGCCATCAATTTCTTATGGCATCAATGTGAAATTCACCGGCACCCATTGATAGCTGAAGCCTGTTTTTTTCAAGCGCCCCATGCCAGGGAACTGTATGTGCGAGGCCGCGATGATGACGCCGTCTTTTGCTGCCTGGGAAAATACTTTCTGGCGCATGGCAGAGGCTTCTTTGGCATGGCTGTCGAAAGTCACTGTCACTTCAGGCTTGTCGAGTTGTACGGAGGCGACGTGGATCAGGTCACCAACCACCAGCATTTTCTCACCCTGGCTTTCAACAAGATAAGAGGTATGGCCAGCAGTGTGGCCATGCGTGGAATGTGCAGTAAGGCCTGGCAATAATTCGCCATCAGTACTAAAGGTTTGCAGCTTGCTCGCTGCCTTATAGGGATTAAGCGAAGCCATCGCGCCCTGGAAAAAAGACTTGGCATCTGCCGGTGCCTGCTCCAGGTTTTTTTGACTGAGCCAGTAATCAGCCTCGGCCTGATGCACATGGATGGTGGCGTTATTAAAAGCCATAGCGCCATTGACCATCAAGCCACCCACATGGTCGGGATGTAAATGGGTAAGGTAAATATCGTCAATTTGCGAAGCTTCATAACCAGATGCCTTGAGGTTGGCGATGAGCTTGCCCAGGCTGGGGCCAAACAGGTTGCTGGTGCCTGCATCTATCAGTATCAGTTTGTTGCCGGTGTTAATCAGATAGGCATTCACCGAGGTTTCCAGCGGTGCCTGCAAAAAAGATTTTGCCAATGCATCTTTGGTTTTTTGCTCAGGCTCCATCAAGATCTTTTCTACTGGCAGTTTGACGGTGCCATCGCTGAGTGCGGTCACTTCAAATGCGCCCAGCATAGTGCGGTAATACGCCGGGGCAGAAGTTTTTACCATGGGTGCGGCTGAATAAGCTGCACCACTGCTCATGCCGAATGCACCGGCGATGGACAGGTATATGGCAGCGTGGGCTAATTTATGCAAAGTGTTCTTGATCATGTTCTCTTCCTTGGGGCTATTCGCCAGGTGTTGTTGATGAAGGTTTGTTGATGGGAGAGATTCTATTTCTTTGCAAAAATCAGTACAATCATCCAATATGCAAATCATCTTTGCGACTTTCGCAAACAAAAGAGAGCCCGCCATGTTCGATGCAATACAGGTTTTTCTGGAAGTTCATGAAGCGGGCAGTTTGTCTGCCGTGGCAAAAAAACATGATGTGGCGGTGTCATCCATCTCGCGCAAGATAGATGCACTGGAAGCTGAGTTGGGCATTAAATTATTCCACCGCAGTTCCAGACGCCTGCTGCTGACTGATTCCGGTGAACAGTTTTTGCCAAGAGCAAAAAACATCGCCGCAGAACTGGCGGATGCGCGGCAAGCCATGTCAGCACTGAACGCTGACCCGCGCGGTTTGCTGACGGTAACCGCCCCCTCTGCATTTGGCAGGCGGCATATTGCCCCGGCTGTCGCCAGTTTTCTCAATCGTTATCCTTTGATGGAAGTGGATTTACATGTCAGCGATGACATCGTCGATCTGTCCACACGCAGAGTCGATGTCGCAGTGCGCATAGGTGTACTGCCAGACAGCGACCTGGTGGCGACCACACTGGCACCGCTGCACAGACTGACCTGTGCCAGCCCAGATTATCTGGCCCGCCAAGGCAGGCCAGCCACGCCACAAGACTTGCTAAAGCATAATTGCCTGACGATAGCCACACCACCGATACCATCTGGCTGGTGGACTTACCCCGGCGTAAATCGCGAGACCAGCCTGCCAATACGCGGCAGCCTGCGCTCTGACGATACAGAGTCCTTACTGCAGGCTGCGCTGGCGGGCATAGGCATAGTCCACTTGGCCAGTTGGATGGTCTGCGATGCACTCGAGGCAGGTCAATTGATTTCGCTCTTTCCCAACGCCAGCAACACCCATGCAAAGATACGGCCAGGCATACACGCAGTGCGTATGCCTGGCCGTTCACATGCAGCAAAAGCGCAATTGTTTATCGCCCACCTGCGCAGCACATTTGGCGAGCCGCCTTATTGGGACCGGGTGCTTGGCAACTCGGGATAGTACTAATACGCCCAAGTCCTGATACCTATGATGCCGTACCAAGCCAAGTACACCACCATCAGCCCATGCAGCAGAGACAGTGCATAAGCATGCCAGTACACCTTGGCTTGCACCTGTTGCCTGATCTGGCGGATAGACAGCCACAGGCAATACAAGGACACCGCGGCATAGGTCAGGCTGCATAACATGGTGGTAACTGAAGTTGCGGATACCTGGCCCCAGTCAGCATCGCCTTCGCCAAATATCGCGCCAGAAAATTTTGCCAGGACAATCAGAAAGGTGGCGAGCATGGGCAAGGCGATGAGTTTGATATTGCTGGCCTTGCTGGTTTTGCGCAGCATGCGGCGCAGCACGGAAGCAGCCACCATGAGCATATTCAACAAGGCAAAAACTGCCCATGCCCCCAGTGCGATGATCAGGCCCCAGAAATACAGGCCAGGGATGGACTTGTATATGGCATTGCGTACTTGTATGACTTCGCCTTCCAGCGGGTCATTCACGATGGCGACTGCCGCCAGGCCGGAATTCGCATCCATCAAAAGATGATTGTCCATGGCTTGCGCCTTGAGGGTAATACCGTCGAATAGTGTGGAGCGCAACAGGTACTTGCCTTCTGCTTCAAATGTGCTCAAGGTAGTGACGTCATCAACAAAACGGCTGATCTCATTGCGTGGATTGATGAGTCTGTACCAGCCGTTCAGTTTCTTGAATTCTGCTGGCATGGGCAAGTCTGGCGCGGTTTTCTTTTGGCTGTCGCGCAGCAAATACTGACGTACCAGATCGACGATGCGGTCGAGAGCTTCGTAGTTATCGGTATTGAGCATGATGATATAGCCCTGTTGCAGGCCAGGTGCGTAAAACAGATCAGTGACACCGCCGACTACCCTGCCCTGATGGCCATAAAAAGGGATTTTATAGCCATCAAAGCCATTGGACATGCTGGTCAGGCCATAACCCGCCCGCACGCCTTTTGCTGCACCCAGCGTACTTGTGCCTTTTTCCATGCGGTCAAAGGATGCTGCGCTCAATAAAGTCTGATCACCGAAGCGGCCACGCTGTACCAGAAAGCGCAGGAAATTTGCCATTTCTTTAGCTGAAGTATTGAGTGCGCCATCGGGACGGTAGAGATGGTATTGATAGCGTTGCGGCACGCCTTCAGAATACAGGGTGGCACCTGATTTTTTTACGGCTTCTGATTCAAAATAACTGGTCGTCGGCATTTGCAAGGGCTGGAAAAAATTCTCTTGTACATAGTCTTCAAATTTTTTCCCGCTGACTTTTTCGACGATGTAGGCCGCCACCACAGTACCGGTACTGCAGTAGGCCATGCGCGTACCCGGCACCCAGCGCGATACCCTGGAATGGGGATGAAAAGCCAGACCATCCTTGATGTCCAGTGTGTCGCTGCGGTCAAAACCAAAATCTGCCGGATGCATATCGTCCCAGCCTGTAGTATGTTCCAGCAAATGCGTAAGCAGGACAGGATGACTGGCTTCCCATTTATTCTGGAAAGTAATTTCTGGTGCCAGAGTCTGCACCTTGTCATCAAGGTGCAATTTGCCTTCTTCCACCAGCTTCAGCACAGCCAGACCAATGAACATTTTTGAGGTCGAGGCAATGCGGAATAAGGTGTTTTCATCTGCCTTGATTTTCTTTTCAAGATTTGCCTGGCCCAGGCCTTCGACCCAGTAAGCCTCGTCCTTGTTAACCAGTGCGATGCCAACTGCAGGAGTGCCGGTTTCTTGCCGGACTTTTTCGACAGCAGCTTTCAATTCATCCAGGGTCTGTACCTTAGCAGGTGTTTTTGTGGGCGCTGCAGTTTGTGCAAATACTTGCTGGGTAAAACAGACTAAAAAGAAAAAAAAGATATATGGCAGCTTGCAGTAGTGCGGGATTTGTTTTTTCGTCATTTGATTAAGTTCTCCATGATATGTCGCGCCTCTGGTGAGCGAGATCATGGCTCAGGCTTATCGCAAATATTGTGCCACTATGGTCTGGCATCAAAACTCTCTTATTTGTCCAGAGATGCCTGAAAATACTTACTCAGGATGTATCCAGCGTTCATTTACGGACAGTGCATATGTCCGCAAAAGGACACTGCTGCGCAGTTGTTTTTGTAGTCATTCTTAAAGGTGCGGATTAAAAAAAATCAGAACTGAGCGTGATAATATTCACCCTTACTTGTTCAATCAGGAGACAGCATGCGTTCCATCAAATCAAATTGGCTTTTAGCTGCACTTGTTGTTGGAGCCAGCAGCCAACTGGTGGCGTGCATGCATGTTGACATCACTGACAAGCAATACATACGCCCCGACAGTTCAACCGGCTACAAGCTCAGGCAAAAATTGACGCAGGACGATATACAAAAAATCAATCCGGCAGTACAGCTCAGAGATGAAACAGTCATCGCCGCCGATCAGACCAGACTGGAAGGTGCGGCATTCCAGCAAAGTGGCAGCAAAGTCACGGTGCTGTATTTTGGTGGCAACCTCTCTCATGTGGAAGACTCATTGCCTTTCATGTTGAAAAACATAGGCAGTTGCAATGTCAATCTGGTGAGTTTTGACTACCGCGGCTATGGCCGCACGGCAGGTGTGCCTGACATTAAAAACATGCAGGAAGATGCCTTGAAAATTTACGATGTCATGCGCGCCAAAACCACTGGCAAGCTGGTGGTGCATGGGCATTCCATGGGCAGCTTTGCGACAGGCTTTATTGCCGAGCAGCGTCAGCCAGATGGCATCATTCTGGAAACTACGGCCAGCAATGTAAAGGACATGGTATCGCTCTCCACACCCTGGTATACCAAAGCTTTCGTCAGCATCAATATCCAGGATAGTTTGCAGCAGGTAGATAACATCAGGGCGATGTCAAACTACCAGGGCCCGGCACTGGTACTCACCGCAGAAAAAGACAAGCTGACCCCGGCTGAGCTTGGACAGAAAGTCTATGAAGCCATTCCATCCAAAAGCAAACGCCAGTTGTTCATCAAAGATGCCGGGCACAGCGGTTTGATGAGGCGCACAGATGTACAAAAAGCTTATTGTGAATACATACAGCAGGTCAGCCTGTGAGCTTTAAGCTAGAACTCATTTCATAAATAGAGTGAGTGCGAACAAGACGATTTGGGATGCAGTGCAAGGCCTAAGGTGTGTACCCTGTTAAGCTAAGGCCGGTGCCTTAGCGAGGGAGGGGTGACACACTGCACGCTGCAATGCACCCAAATCGTCAGTTCACTAAGGGTTTGCCTCATAACGCGTACTGGACTGCAGGTTTTGACAATTCGACTCATGATCAATAGCACCGCTAATGACTGCCTCGTCCCCTTGCAGGGCGCATGTGCGCTTGCAAGCGCACATCGTACGCAGGCGTGCAGCCATGCTGCACGAATTCCCTGCTTTACCCTTGCCAGCCGGTGTTATGAGGCAAACGCATCTCACCCTATTTATGAAATGAGTTCTAGTAAAGTCACTGGCCAATATTGTCCATTCATGCAGAACTCACTCGCTGAGTATTTGCCGCCCTGGCTTCTGTGAGGGCAATGTTGTCCACAATCAGGCCAACCAGGCAAGCGCAATATAAATACTTTATGTACCCGTTTTTGTCGGAATAACAGGCACATGTAAAATTGATTTGCATCAATGACAGGGAAATGTCGCTTTACAGAGCAATTTGGCAATAAAAAGACACCATTTTCTCAATTTCTCTGGCAGTTTATCGACAAATCGCGAGGAAAGTATGGTATTCGGGGTATAATCCTATTGCAAAAGAATTTTTATCTTCCGATAAATCGCTGTATTTCTGACGAAGTGTTTCTGATAAGCGCTGAGTAGCGTTTCTGGTAACAAGCTGCTACAGACTTGCTTGACCTTGCACTAGTTACTGACCTTTAGCACATTCTTCTGGTTGGTATTCACGCACTGTGTTGATGTGATGGTAAAACCGTCTGTGCACAGCCTCTTTCAACACTCACACTCTTTTCGCCTTACCGTATCAGGCGATCAACAGTGAGTTCACCGTAATCCCTTGCAGATGATTATGTGATCGTCTGCCATCAGTGGCGCAGTCTGTGCACAGTGTCACACCCTACTATAAAGATGAAAAAACCATGGCAAAAGAAGAACTGTTGGAAATGAGTGGTCAAGTTGAAGAAGTGCTGCCCGATTCACGTTTCCGCGTGAACCTGGAAAACGGCCATAAACTGATCGCTTACACGTCCGGCAAAATGCGTCAGCATCACATACGCATACTCGCCGGTGACAAGGTGACGCTGGAATTGTCGCCTTATGATTTGAGCAAGGGCAGAATTACTTTCCGCCATATTGAAACACGCGGTCCATCAGGTGGTGGTCAGCAGCGCCGTCGTTATTGATAGCGGCTCATTGTAGCCAGCAGCAAATATTGTTGATGTAAAAAATGGGGCATTGGCCCCATTTTTTTTGTCCGGAGAAACGCAGTAGTTAACTCTTCTCTTCAAGGTGAGGTAAGTTGAGACGGGGTCGTTGATTAGTGAAGAATCCGGATTATGTAAGAAGTCCAGCAATAGTAAATGCCTAGAGTGCGCCATGCGCACCATCTCTCCTTATCAAAGATCTCAAGAGATGCGTGAATTCATAAGTTAAAGTGTGCCTACAAAGAACTGATGAGCACGGCGCCCCCTACCAGACGCAGACCACGTTTCTGATTAAGAATAGCGAGCAACTTACAGCAACGCCAGTTTGAATTTGCAACAGTTTTTTCAGGCTTATATAGCCCAACCAGACCTGAAGATAATCCAAAAATTCCTCAGGAAAACGCGCCGGCTTTTTCCCATCCTTGGGTATCCGATACTGCGCCACATTCATCTGCATGGCCAGAAAGTGTAATAGGCATTGATGCCTGTCAGGTCCACTATCCCTTTTTTACCAAAGCGCTTTTCTGCGCATTCATAGGTATAGTCAGTTACGCGTTTGTTTTTGTACAACTCCATGAAAAAGTCATAGACGGTTTCTTCATCGTCTGTCGTTCCGACAGGGTGTCTGCCATCGGCAATTGCTGCCGTCACTTCTGCTTTGGTGCCGACCACAAAATTCCGCTGTTGATGAGCGATTTTTGTTGCAAGATGTCTCAGAGCCAGCAAGGAGAGCCTCACCAAAGACAACAATCTCAAAACTCTTCATGTCCGATCGGACTGTGTCACCCCGGATGAAAACAGCGCAACATCCGTACATAGACGACACCAGCTTCCAATACTTTCAACAATGGGAACATCCTGTTTGCATGCTCAAAAATGCTGTCGATCAATTCATTAAACATGATGCAAGCGCACAAGAGGCTACAATATGCATTTGACTTCGATACAAACTCGGAGTATGAATTCTTTATTAAATTAAAAGAAACGATAACGACGACAGGGATACATGTCCTTTTAAAAGAAAAATCCCATACCCCATTTCGACGACATTTTAAAATTGGCTATTTCCAGAAGAATCTAGCCAGATGCAATTTAAATTCAGTGATAATAAATATCATGACCAAAAGCATAAATGTTCCTATTGCAAAAACTAAAATACCGTTTTTAAAAGCAGCATTCTTGATTTGTTTGCTGACGGCCTCGTCTGTCGCCTTATCCGCTGGCGGCAAATTCGTCATTGCATACAATGAGCGTCCACCATACCTTATTAGCAATGCAGATGGAACTGTTAGCGGGCTAACGGCCACACCAGTTGCCCGTGCATTCAAAAATGCAGGCATTGAATACGTATGGGAAAAAGAGCCGACAAATCGTCAGCTACAAAACATCAAGGAAAATCTTGGATTTTATTGTGCAGTTGGCTGGTTCAAAAACCCTGAACGCGAAAAATTTGCGAAGTTTACCAAAGCGATCTATCGCGACAACGCAACTGTCTTAATTGCCGATCCCGAATTCAAGATGCAAAACGACAGCCTGCTTTCTGAAATCCTGGGCCGTCGGAACATACGGATCCTGGTCAAGTCACAGTACTCCTATGGACAGTATATTGATGCTTTGATTTCCAAATTTAAACCCGCTCTCGTACAAACTACGGCAGAGAATATCAGCATGATCAAGATGATCAAGGCAAATCGCGCAGATTTCATGTTCATCTCTGAAGAGGAAGCAGCATATTCTATAGAGCTGGCAGGATTTACATTAAGCGACTTGCAGTTGATCCATTTGCGGGACATGCCCGAAGGCGAAAAAAGGTATTTGATGTGCAATAAAAACGTTCCAGATGAGATTATTGAAAAACTCAATAAATTCATCGTAACTGAATAGCCTACCAAGCTACTGCCACTTTTTGGTCTCAAAAAAATCTTTAAACAAGAAACTCTGCTACTTCAACTAGCGCATTGCCGCTGCCCCCATGCGACCACGCCTTCCAGACTTCGAAAATCTGTCACTGAGCGGCAAGCAATCTGCGGATGACGGGTCTGCAGCATTTTGGATAAGGCCGAGCCTGGGCCCAGTTCCAGCACATAACTGATGCCGCTTTCAGCCAGTGCATCCATACAGGCATGCCAGTGTATGGTCTGGCTCAGTTGTGCCAACAAGCTGCTGCGTATGATTGCTGGCTCTGTGACTTTTTCTGCATTGATACCTGCCAGCACCGCAATCTCAGTCGCGCACATGGGAGTGTCATTCAGCAATTGTGCAAAACCAGACGCGGCAGCCAGCATCAGGGGCGTATGCGAAGCGATGTGTACGGCTATTTCTGTATGTGTAATATCATGCCCGGGCAAGCTCGCAAATTCAGGCATTGCCGCGCTGATCTTGTCTGCCAGGCCAGCGATGATGGCCTTGTTATCAGCTGTAATGATAGCGACATGAAGGTCATGGGTGGCGGCGAATTGCTGTATGTCAGCGACAGCTATGCCAGATATTGCCAGCATACGTTGCGGCGCATGCACGCAAGCCTGCATCAAAGCGGCGCGGGTGGTAGCGAGTTGCATTGCCGCGTGTACGTCCATGCTACCACTGACGGCATGTGCAGTGATCTCACCTATACTATATCCGGCAATCAAATCCGGCATGGGTAAGTTATCCCGTAGCGCCAGCCAATTTGCCAACGTGGCTGTAACGATCAAAGGCTGGGCATAGCGATTCTCGAACCGCAGCTCATTCGACGAAAGTGCATCTGCCAGAGTGTGTTGTCCTATCTTATGACTCAACGCCTCTTGAATAAAACTGGCAGCTTGCTTGTGTTGCATGGCCAGCGCAAACATATCCGCAGATTGCGCCCCCTGCCCCGGACACAGTAGTGCGAACTTATTCATGATTTTCTATTGTTGAAAATTTTTCCAGGCAGTGATGCACAAAGCAAGTTGCAGCCAACATATCTGCTGCACCGCCTGGTGACAACCTGCGGGTGATGAACTCTTGATGACAATTTTCTGCCGTGGTCAACCATTGCGGATTGGCTGTACCGCCCTGCTCCAGAAAATTTTGTGCTGCATCCTTGGCATAAACTATGCCTGCTGCGCCACCGCGATGATAAAGATTGGTGTCGCTGATACGCGCCATCAGAGTGAAGAAGCAATCTACTTGTGCCAGATACAGGCTGCGACCTTCATGCAAACTCAGCTGCATCCGTGGCAAAGCCAGTTCAAAGATGGAGGGAAAACCCAGCGTTGCTTCTTCTCTCGCGCCACTGGCAGCATATAGTTTTGCGGCCTGCAAGCCATGACTCAGTTGCTGGACGGCTTCAGGAGCACTATGCGCAGCCAATGCCTTCCCCCATTGCGAGACAAGGACTTGCCGTAAAGTTGCAGCCGACAATACATCGCTGCGTGACAAGCAATATCCTGCCGCTGCACTGAGCATGCCCAAAGCAAAGATGGCACCGCGATGTGTATTGATACCTCTGGTCGCTTTAAACATGCGCTGTTCTGCTGCGATGCCCAGTTGCTTTAGTACCTGGAATTCAGCGCCATCCGCACCAGCGAGCGCAATGTCTCTGAAATAATGGCGTAGCGAAAACAGGCTGCGCATGAAGCAGGCAGCATTCATGTCAATATGGCTGCCATTGTCACGCAGGGATACCAGACCGGGTTTGGGATACAAGACCAGCTCGGCATACAGGCTGCGAATTGCAAAGATAGCGATCTGACGAGCGACATGTTTTCTTTGAGATGAAACTATCTGTGCCTGAACTGAACACCATTCAGTAAGCACATGTGCTTGCCCTAACATGGCAATTCACCCTCAGCCAAGAGATCAAGCAAGCTTTGGCGCGTGCGCAGGTTGACGCCATGCATGTCTTTGACCATCACGCGCTGCTGATTAAAATCTTGACCTGGATGGGCTGGCTGCATCCACTCTTTCCACGCAACTGCGGCCTCACCAGAGAAAATAATTTCACCATCAATCGGTAAATTTTGCTGCTCTTGCAGCAAAGCCAGGCCAGCACGTAATTGCGCCTGATGATAAGGCCGGAACAGGATATCGATATCTGAAGCCGGACTCAGATAATCTTGCGCGGTTAAAAATTGCATGGCGACCGAGCCATACACGCGCAGCTTGATGCCCGCCATCAGGGCTTGCTGGTGCAGGTTTTGCAAACCTGACTGCCATGCAGGTGGAACAATCGCCACGACTGTATGCAAGGACAAGGCAGACTGATGAATGGCGATATGTTCAGCCTTTACCCTGGCAGCAAAGCGCGGCTTGTTGCCATTAACAGGAGGAAGCGGGAAACCTATGCAGACTTCATCTTCGGCCGCATCAGGATGACGGCGTGTGACTACGGCAGGCCATTCTTCCTGCTGCCACTGACTGAGCAGATCTGGCGCGCCAAAAGACTGCAAGACAGCCAGCCATGCTTCATCAGCAAGCCAGACCAGATCATGCCTTTGATATTGCGCGATACTATCCATACCTTATTGTACTTGTGCCGCCTGAGATAGAACAGCCTCTATCACTTGCTGCGACTTGCGACGGCCACCACGCTGTTGACCCAGTTCACTGCGTCTGTCAGTTGCATCGGCCTGCAACAGGGCATCGCGCAAGCTCTGTGCCAGATCGCCTTCCCATATTGCCTGTACGCCCCCCATGCGTTCATAGTTTTTGGGGCCAGGTGCAAACACGGGATTGTGCAGTGCCAGTGTAGTAAGCTTTTCTTCAGCTACTTTGGTGATACGCGCCATTGCTGGCAAGCCCATGACGCGTATGGTGGCTTCTGGCAAGGCATAACAGGCATCAGCCATCATGCCACTGGTGATAAAGCCGCCTGACAGGGCCTGGTCATAGACCAGGGCGATGATCTTGTGGCCAGCTTGTCGTGCTAACTCTATGCATTTACCCAGATGTGCCATATAGCTGTTAATACCCAGCATTTCATCTCTGTGACGCAAGCGCTGGCCCTGGGTATCGACCAGCAGCAATATCGGCCTTTGGGGATGATCACGCACCGTCGCCAGCACAGCTCTCGCCTGTGCCAGTGCAATCTCTACGCCTATGGGTGTATGGCCGCTGGTACCAATGACGCTGATGTTCTGTCCATCGATAGCCGCCGTGCCAGCAATGAAATCGTCAACGATGGTGACCTCATGCCCTTGCGGGAATAATTGCGCAAGTAATTGCATGCTATCCATGTTGGCGCTCCGTCTGTCTGATGCTGGCGCTCAGTTGCAAGAAAGCCTGGGTATCGAGCACGGCAATATCTTCGGGATTTTCTACACCCATGGCAGCCCAGATATCCATAGGTTCGGTCTTGTTGCCAAAATCTTGCAGGCGCGCTGTCAGCATTTTTTGTTCATCTGCCAGTGCGGCAAGGCTGAGAGTGACTTCGCTTTGTGCGCTGTCCTGCATGGCTTGCACTATGGCTGCCTTAAATGCGGCGTCATCGTCGGCCACCAGCATCTGGCAATCACCCAGCAGGTAACGGTGTTTGCCGCCGGTGGTACGCCATACCAGTGCACGGTCGCGCGAATCAAATTCTTCTACACCATTTGCGGTTTCTATGACTTCAGGGCCGGACATGGCGAGGCGCGCTTCTTCCGACATGATAATGACATTCGCACAGCGCGAGACTATGCCCATGCCACCAAAGCAGCCATTGCTGCCACCAATGGCGACGATGACGGGTATGCCCGCCGCACGCACAGCCAGCAAGGCGCGCATGACTTCAGACACGGCAATCAGTCCCGCATTGGCTTCATGCAGGCGCACGCCGCCTGACTCTGCCATCAGGACAAGTGCCTGCGGTTTGTGGATGACAGCTGCACGCATGAGACCCACCAGCTTGGCACCATGCACTTCGCCGACTGCACCGCCCATGAAGCCACCTTCCTGCGCGGCTACGTATACCTGCTTGCCATCGATAGTGCCACGGCCGATGACAACGCCATCATCAAATGACACAGGTGCATTCAATTGTGGCAGATGCGGGCTGGTCCACTCTTTTGAGGGTGGCAGGAATTCTGTGAAATTGCTGATCAGTGCGGCCACTCTTTGTCTGGCAGTTGCTTCCAGATAGCTACTCATTTGGCTTGCTCCAGACAGGCTTCTATCGCCTGATCCATGCGCAGGCTGACAACAGCGGGGGTAGCCCCCATGTCATTAATGGCGATGCGGCAATCGGCCAGTTGCCAGCGCTGGTTAAAGTCATGCATGACTGCTCGCCAGATCGCACCGAAACCCGTAGCGGCCGTGCTGATCTCTATTTCGCAGGCAGATTGTAAATCCAGCGATTGCACCAGCACTTCGAGATTGCCCGAACTGACGACACCGACCAGTTGCGCGGCTGACCCCAGCTTGCGCTGCCCTTGTTCAAAACGGTATACCAAAGTTTCCATAATGATCCTTACCAATTCCTGAAACGCTTGGGCGGTTGATATAAACCACCCGATGCGCGCACCAGGTCTTTCATATTCTTTGCGGCCAGCAAATCACGTGTGGCCATGCGCTTGTCTATGCCCAGGTCTTCTGCCCGTTTGATGATGCCGCGGTCACGCAGATTTTCTACCAAGCGTTTGTCACGTGCCAGGCCGACTGGCGTGTAACCTGCGACACCACGTATGGCTTGTTCGCGCTCTTCTTCACTACGACATAAAAGAAGATTGGCGATGCCTTCTTCAGTGAGGATGTGGGTGACATCATCACCATAAATCATCACCGGTGGTATCGCCATATTGGCTTGCTCTGCCAGTTGCCAGGCATCGAGTTTTTCTACAAAGGCGGGTTGCATATGTTCGCGGAAAGTCTCTACCATCTGCACCACCAGTTTTTGCCCGCGCGGTATCTGATTGCTGCCTGCACGTGCTTCGCGCCCTGCTTTTAGCCATGCCGGACTGGCGTGACGGCGGCCACGTGCGTCAGCACCCATATTCGGTGCGCCGCCAAAACCGGCGATACGGCCCAGGGTGGCGGTTGATGAATTACCCTGCAAATCAATTTGCAGGGTGGAACCTATGAACATATCGCAGGCATAATGCCCCGCCGCCTGTGACAGCGCACGGTTGCTGCGCATGGAACCGTCTGCACCAACAAAGAAAACATCCGGGCGGGCACGAATATAGTCTTCCATGCCCAGTTCAGAACCGAAGGAATGCACTGATTCGACAAAACCCGCTTCTATCGCAGGTATCAATGCCGGATGCGGGTTCAGCGCCCAATGGCTGGCGATCTTGCCTTTCAGACCCAGCGATGCTGCATAGGTGGGCAAGAGCAATTCTATGGCGGCGGTATCAAAGCCTATACCGTGGTTGAGACGCTTGACTTCATATTCTGCATAGATGCCCTTGATGGCCATCATCGCCATCAAGACCTGTATCTCCGAGATCAAGGCCGGGTCACGGGTGAACAGGGGTTCTATGTAATGCGGCGTTGGCGCCTGCACGACAAAGTCAACCCAGCCCGCCGGGATATCGACACGCGGCAAGACATCGACGACCTCGTTGACCTGCGCAATCACGATGCCGGATTTGAATGCGGTGGCTTCGACTATCGTCGGCGTGTCTTCGGTATTGGGGCCGGTATATAAATTGCCTGCGCGGTCAGCCGACTGCGCGGCAACCAGGGCCACACGCGGTGTCAGATCGACGAAATAACGTGCATACAATTCCAGGTAAGTATGGATGGCACCGATATTCAATTTGCCAGCCGAAGCCAATTTGGCCAAGCGCGCAGCCTGCGGACCGGAAAAAGAAAAATCCAGCTTGCTGGCGATGCCCTTGTCAAATACATCCAGATGTTCAGGCAGGGCCAGCACGGATAGCAGCATGTGCAAATCGTGCACGCGTGTCGCATCCAGTTTGGTGAGTGCTTTGGCCAGGAAATCTGCCTGCTTCTGATTGTTCCCTTCCAGGCAAACCCGGTCGCCTGTTTCCAGTACCGCATGCAGACAGTCGCCTATGCGCTGCTGCGGAAATAGTTTGCCCTGCAAATCATTACCCAACACGTCGGCAGCTCTTTGCAGGCGCTGCTGGCGGTTGGTTTGCAGGGTGTTCCAGCGACCGGCTGCGGTCATTATTTTGCTCCCATCAAGGCATCAGGAAATGCGGTGGCGATATGCGGGAATACACATAATAAAATCACCGCCACCAACATCAGTAACAGAAAAGGCATGACACCCCAGACGATATCTTTCAAGGGTATATCGGGTGCGATATTCTTGATGACAAAAATATTCAAGCCCACGGGTGGATGTATCAGGCCCATCTCCATGACAATGGTCATGACCACGCCAAACCAGATCAGGTCAAAGCCAGCTACCTTCAATGGTGGCAAGATGATGGGGCACATCATCAGGATAATCGAGACCGGCGGCAAGAAGAAACCAAACACCACCACCATCAGCAGGATCACCGTCAACAACATCCATTTACTCAAGTGCAGATCGACTACCCATTGTGCAGCAGACTGGCTGATGTGCAGATAACTCATGACATAAGAATATAGCAGCGACATGCCTATGATGAACAGCAGCATCGTTGATTCTTTGATGGTAGAGGTGATGAAGGGTGAAATATCTTTTGGTCGCCAGACGCCATACACAATCGCGATGAGCACCATGGCCAACAAAGCACCCAGGCCTGCAGTTTCTGAAGGCGTGGCATAGCCTCCATACAGAGCCACCATGACACCAATGAGCAAGATAACGAAGGGCAAAACCCGTGGCAGCATCTCGACTTTTTGCGCGAGGGTGAAATGTTCTTCTTCCAGATAAGCTGATTTGACACCACCCTGCTCGTACGCCTTGTACGCAATCGCATACTCACGGCGTGCCCTGTAGACGGCATAGCCAGAAAACAAAATCACCAGCAAGACACCCGGACCTATGCCAGCCAGGAACAAACGTCCGAGCGACTGTTCGGCAGCAACTGCATACAGGATCATGGTAATCGATGGCGGCAGCAAGATGCCCAGAGTGCCACCGGCGGCGATGATGCCAGCAGCAAAGCCGGGCGAATAACCACGCCTGCGCATTTCTGGTATGCCAGCAGAACCGATGGCAGAACAGGTCGCAGGTGAAGAACCTGCCATTGCCGCAAACATGGCGCAGGCAAAGACATTGGCAATACCCAAGCCACCCGGCACCTTGTGCAACCAGGCATGGATGGCAGAATACAGGTCACGTCCGGCAGGTGATTTACCTATCGCCGCGCCTTTTAAAATGAATAACGGTATCGACAACAAGGTGATCGATGCCATTTCTTCATAGACGTTCTGGGTGATGGTATCGAGTGAAGCAGCAGGCATGAAAAAATACATGAAGCCGGTTGCCACTACACCCAGGGCAAAGGCAATCGGCATGCCGGAAAACATCACGACCAGGGTGACGATGCCATATAAAACACCGAGGGTTAGCGGACTCATGCTGGCCCCCTCTTATTGGTGGCGGCAGCCAGTATCTGTACCAGGATTTGCAGCGACAACAGGGTCATGCCGGTTGCCATCATGGCATAGGGTATCCACAAGGGTGGTGCAAATGTGGACGAGGTAGTTTGCCCATCCACCCAGGCTTCATGGAACAGCGTCCAGGATTTCCATGAAAAGAACAGGCAAAACGTCGCACTGATAATATCCACCAGTAACAGACGAAAGCGGTTGACTGCCGGGGGCAGGATGGAAGACAAGACCTCTATACCTATATGGCCACGATAGGATTGTACGTAAGCCGCAGAAAAGAAAGTCACGCCTATTAGCATGAAGACTGAAGCTTCATCTTGCCAGTCTGTCGGTATCTTGAACAGGTAACGCGTGACGACAGAATAAGTAAGGATGAAGGCCGTCAACAACATGGCGAACATGGAAATACGCACGATGGCTTTGTTGATCCATTCCAGTACTTTTGCCAACCGGGCTACAAAGGGATGGTCCGGAACTGGAGGCCCTTTAGGAGTTGCCATTTCAAAGCCATGACTCATAATAATTTCTCCGCCAGCTTCAGTAATTTGGCGCAGTTTTCATTTTTGTCGGCATAGTCTTTCCACGCCGTCGTGCGGGCGATTGCCTGCCATTTCTTGACGGTGGCGGCATTCAGGTCAACTACCTTGGCACCTTTCTTTTCATAGACGGTGGCAACAGCAATATCATCCTGTTTGGCGGCTTTGATGGCAAAGGCTTCCAGTTCTGCCCCCACAGTCATGATGGCGTTTTGCTGGTCTTTCGTCAGCTTGTCAAAAATCACTTTCGACATCATCAGTGGTTCAAACATATACCAGTAACTTTGGCCGCGACCACTGGTCAGAAATTTGGATACTTCTTCCAGGCGGAAAGAGATCAGCGAAGTCGATGAAGTCATGGCAGCCTCCATCGCACCTGTCTGCATGGCGGCATAGATTTCATTGGATGGCAGGGATACCACGGCCGCACCTGCCGCTTTTAATACCAGATCGACTTCGCGGGAGCCACCGCGTATTTTCATGCCCTTGACATCGTCCGGATCGACCACAGCCTTGGTGCGCGATGCCACACCACCGGCCTGCCAGATCCAGCTAACGACAACGATGCCCTTGTCCAGCAAGAGTTTATTGAGTTCCCTGCCGACTTCGGCATTCTTCCAGGCAGCACCCACTTCATAGGATGGTACCAGGCCGGGCATGAGGCCGATATTCACTTCTGGTACTTCACCCCCAGCATACGACAAGGGTACCAGTGACAGATCCAGCGCGCCCTTGCGCATGGAAGAGAATTGCGCATTGGTCTTCATCAGTGAGGAACCGGGGTAGACCTCAAACTTCAGGCTGCCACTCGTGCGTTTTTGTACTTCTGCGGCAAACATGCGACAGAGGCGGTCACGAAAATCACCTTCTTCCAGCGTGCCGCCAGGAAATTGGTGGGAAATTTTCAGGGCTGTACTTTGTGCCCAGGATGGCGACCATGTCGCTGCCATTGGTGCCAGGCTTAAAGCTTGCAAGACTGTTCTTCTCTTCAATTGCGACATGATTACTCCTAAGGTTTTATGGATGAGACATCTCTTTTTGACAAGGTTTTGCCCTGCCTTTTTCTCTTTGCATATCCCGCTGACAATTGCGCTTTGTATGCCTTATTAAAATTCTTGTATACAAGATCGACTATTTTGCATTCAAAGTCAACTTGAATATATACTAGACTTACGAATTAATTAGATACACAAGAAAAATGAAAAACCGCTCAGCCAGCCTGCGAGAAGAAATAGAAGAATTGATAGCAACAGGACAACTTCAGCCAGGTCATCACCTCGATGAAACCGAACTGGCAGAACGCTTTGGCGTATCCCGCACCCCGATACGGGAGGCGCTGATACAACTGGCGTCCATGGGCATCATAGAAATGCGGCCACGGCGTGGTGCCCAGGTGGCTACCATCAGCCCGCAGCAACTGGTAGAAATGTTTGAAGTCATGGCAGAGTTTGAAGCCATGTGTGGCCGCATGGCCGCGCGTCGCATGTCGAAGCAGGAACAGGCAGATTTAAAAACTGCCCATGAAGCCTGCAAGGATGCCCGCGATGCCGAAGACCCGGACGAATATTTTTACAAGAATGAAGTGTTTCACTACCTGATTTATCGCGGCAGCCACAATGATTTTCTGGAAACGCAGGCAATTAACCTGCACCGCCGCCTGCGGCCTTACCGCCGCCTGCAACTGCGCGTGCGTGACCGCGTTGCCAATTCCTTTAATGAGCATGACCAGGTGGTGCAGGCCATCTTGCAAGGTGAGGCAGAACTGACCGCGAATTTATTGCGCGGCCATATCATGATACAGGGGCAGCGCTTTGCGGATTTGATTGCATCGCTGCCACGTGCATCAAACTGATTTCCTGGCTCCGGTTTATCCGCAAGAAATTGATCAACGTTGAATAGCGTCCGCCTGAATTTTTTCAGCCTGCAATAACTCCACTTGCTTGCCTTTGAGGTCAGCATCAAGCTGCCCCAGTCTGACGCGGAAATATTTATACGGTTTCACTTCAAATGTCGGGCCGGGCACGACTTTATCGTCCAGCATCAGATCCAGGACGAGGTGGCGGTCGGCATCTGTATAAGCAATATAGTCGAAGAAACAGGCTTCATTACCTGTCGATGGATTAGCAATTTTCGTCTTGTCATCCAGCAGTGACAGAATTTCTTTTTCATCCCGGCGAACGACCATCATGCGAGGTTGCGCCACCCTGAGGTTGGCAAGCAGCGGTTCCGGCAAACCCATATCACTGAGTTTGATCCAGAACATTGCTACGCAATGATCGACGGCAAGAAGTTCATGTCCGGAACCTGCGGCACGGTGAAAACTGACACTCACAGGTTTATCAGCAGTCTGGCTGGCGGCCACGGCATTAGCGGGCATGGCTGCCTGCTGTTTGAGTATCTGGGCATTAATATTTTCTATCTCAGCCTTTGCCTCTGCCAATGCAGGCAGGCCCAAGGCTTTTCTTTCCTCATCGCTTACTGCGGTTTCGTCCACTTCATACAATTGCAAAAGCTGACTACCTGGCTTGTTGATTGATTGAGAGCCATACCATTGCGGACGGTTCAATTGCAACATCATTCTGTCCCATGCCAGCGCACGCATGCGTTGGTAGCGTAGTTGATCAGCCTGCAATGTCGCCGCAATATTGATCAGGCTGTATGCCAGGCGTATGTCTGCCAGGCTTGCGCCATGTTGGTAAATCATGGCGGCATGATAATAATCTTCAGCACTTTTCAACTGACTTGCCTGCAATAGCTTGAGCACTCTTGCGCGTCTGTCCTGGTCGTTTTTATTCATGCGGGCAAAGTCGGGCTGTTGCGCCTTGCGCTCGCTCTGGTCTGCCTCATACATGACACGAACACTGTCATTGGATGCGGCGCAGCTGACAACCGTAATACCTGCAAATGCAGTCGCGATAATGATGTATTGCAGTAGCTGTCTGGCGCGCATGGAGTCCCCGGATAGAGCAGTAGAATAATTAACATTTATGAATGTCAATTATTCTACTATGGCTTGCGCTGATTCTCTGCTTTTTGCGTATCAAAGAAATAAGTCATGCGCTTGCGCGGGCTCAGGTATTCATACACTTCTGGCGACAGCTGGCCGGGCTTGAGGCTGGCAGTGATGTCGAGTATGGGTTCGTGTATCAGGTCAAGGATGATGGCTTCGGACTTGGGTACGCTTGGGTCATAGATCAATACGCTGGGGCGCAAAGGCTTGCTGGAATTGACGCCCACCACCATGCCAAAAGTACCGTCACTGAGCTTGACGATGGTACCTGGCGGATAGACACCCATGCAGCGTATGAACAGGTTCAGTGCCGTTGCATCGAATTGTTTGCGCTGATGGGCAAACATATAGGACATGGCTTCATACGGACTGAGTGAATCGGCAGGGTTGGGTTTGTTGCACAGATTATCGTAGGCATTGGTGATGGCGACGATGCGCGCCAGCGGTGAGATGCGCTCAGCTTTGAGTTGTTGCGGATAACCGCTGCCGTCAGCCAGTTCATGGTGCTGCGCGATGATCTCGGTCACACCTTTGGGCAGGTTGAGTTTCTCGGCAATCTGCTGGCCATAATGACAGTGCATCTGCAAGAGATTTTGCTCGGCCTTGGTCAGGGCAAAAGCCTTGTTGACGATACGGTCAGGGATCTCAACTTTACCTATGTCGTGGAACATGCATCCCATGCCCAATTGCTTGATGTCATCTGCCGGGAAAGATAATTCTTTTGCCAGCATCATGGTCAGCACGGCCACATTAAGGGAATGATAATAGGCTTCTTCGCCGACTATCTTGTCGTTCATGAGATGGATGGCGATGTCTTTGTCGACCAGCAAAGAGTCCAGCATTTGCTGCACCAGTTGCTCAGCTTCGCGCACAGATTCCTGCGGGCGAGAGAACAGGTTCTTGGTAATATTTTTGAGGGTATTGGCAGCCTTCAGCAGTTGCTTTTCGCATTGGGCGATGGCGTTGCGCTCCTTGATCAAGCGATCTATGCGCGCTTTTTTTTCAGCAATCAGGGCCAGTTCTTCCGGGCTGTGCACGATGGCCGGTTCTGGCTCCACTGCCACTGCAGTTTTTGGCTGTGGCGGCAAGGGACGATTATCAGATTTGGACGGGTTGACCCTGATGGTTTTCAGGCCCAACTGCTTTATCGCATTGATCTCTTGCTGGCTCTTGATCTTGAAACTATTAAGGGCAAAGGAATGTTCCAGCCATGAAATATCCAGATGCACATATAAGCCTATGCATAATTGCTCAACTGGAACATCAACGGTAATTGGGGTTGCGCACATGTAAACACTTTAAAGCGGATTGAACTGAACTAAGCTCATTGTAGCAAAATGCCGTATTGGTCTATTTTCCAACAAAAACCTGAGTCAAGGTTGACAAGTTTGAACCGGGTGCAGGAATATGGCTGAAGCTAAGGCTCTGCCTGATGGCATAGCAACATACCAACATACCAACATACAGCAACACACTCCAGGATGAATCTGATGACACGCCCACTTGCCAGTTATAAATATTACGATTTTGTTATGGCGGCCTTTGTCACTGTGTTGTTATGCTCGAATCTCATCGGTGCAGCCAAGGCTGCACAGGTGACGCTGCCAATAGTGGGAACGGTGACTTTTGGTGCCGGGGTACTGTTTTTCCCTATCTCTTATATTTTTGGTGATGTACTGACTGAAGTGTATGGCTATGGACGTGACCGCCGCGTGATCTGGGCAGGTTTTGGTGCGGTTCTGTTTGCTGCCATCATGTCAGTCGTCGTACTGGCACTGACACCGGCGGCGGACCCGTTTAATACCGAGTACCAGACTCACCTGAATGCGGTATTTGGCAATACACCAAGAATTATCCTGGGATCAGTCACCGCATTCTGGTGTGGCAGTTTTGTGAATAGCTATGTGCTGGCCAAGATGAAGGTGGCAATGGAAGGCAAACATCTGTGGATGCGTACCATAGGTTCGACCATTTGCGGCGAGTTTGTTGATTCCAGCCTGTTTTATGTGATTGCCTTTTACGGCATCTGGTCAGACAGTCAGCTGATCACGGTCATGGTCGCACAATATATTTTGAAGACCAGTTGGGAAGTCGTCATGACGCCCGTAACTTATAAAGTAGTCGCTTTCCTGAAGAGAAAAGAGAATGAAGATTACTATGACAAAGATACCAATTTCACACCTTTCCAGTTAAAAGTATAAGCAGTATAAAAATTTCACTCTGGAAATTTTATTGGAGCTTGAGCCTGCCTGTAAAAGTGGGCTGCTAAAGTTTTAGGCAATTTGACCGTTCTAAGTGCGAACAGCCTTATTTCCTGCACTTATGTCATGTTTCCTCTAAAAGTATTCCGTATCTTTGAGCAAGCCGCAGAAACGCCGCATGCCACCAACCAATACCGTCGACCTGTTGCACATGGGCAAGCACAAGATGGTAAATCTGCCAGTGAAGAAGTCACCTGGCCAGAGGTAGAACGCCGTCAAGTTGAAAACCGGCGCAATGCCGACCGCCGTGAAAAACAGCAAGCCATTTTATTAAATACCCGCAAACTGCAAGGCAGGCGCAAAGATCCGGGGCGACGATTAAGCGATAAACTGGCTGCACCAAATTCACGCATTCATTTTTCTATCAAGGGTTAAGTGCAGGCTTTTCAGTTGCCTGCACGCACGCCCAGCTTACGTAAAATACCTTCCATCAGGCACCATTTGGTGATGCCACTCTGCAATAAATTAATCCCGACAAAGGCAGTAAAGCCCAGCCACCATTGATGCACGAACAGTGGACTACCGGGTATGCCCAGCGCCAGGCTCAAAATAATAAAACAACCTGCAACGATGCGTACTATTTGCCAGCTAGTCATGATGAAGCTCCTTGTTGGTATTCAGGATAGTTTTTATAAACGTGGTAATACAGCAGCGGTATCACTATCAATGTCAGCAGGGTAGACACCAGGATGCCGAAAATCAGCGAGATCGCCAGCCCATTGAAAATGGGGTCATCGAGGATAAAAAAAGCACCCAGCATGGCGGCAAATCCGGTTAATGCAATAGGTTGTGCACGTGTGATGGCAGAGCTGACTATCGCATCCTTGAACGCCATGCCTGCAGCCACCTGCACATGGATAAAATCCACCAGCAAGATAGAATTCCTGACAATGATGCCTGCCAGGGCGATCATGCCTATCATGCTGGTGGCGGTGTATTGTGCATCCAGCAAGGCATGACCCGGCATGACGCCGATGATGGTCAGAGGTATTGGTACCATGATGATCAGCGGTGTCAGATAAGAACCAAATTGCGCCACTACCAGCAAGTAAATCAGTATCAGACCTACGCCATAGGCGGCACCCATGTCGCGGAAAGTTTCATAAGTAATCTTCCATTCGCCATCCCATTTCAGACTGAAGCCGCGGTAAGGCTCGGATGGGGCATGGATGAAAAACTCATGCAACTTGCCACCATCGGGAGCAATAATTTTTCCGATGTCGCTGCGCATCGCAAACATGCCGTATAGCGGGCTGTCTATCTTGCCTGCCATGTCAGCGATGACGTAATTGACTGCCAGGCCATCCTTATGAAATAACGGTTGCTCACGCAGGGTGTCCGAGATATTCACCAGCTCACGCACCGGTACCAGCTTGCCTTGCGCTGATCTGACACCCAGGCTCAACAGGCTTTCCAGACTGCCTTGTTCAGTGACCGGCAATTGCAATTGTATGGCGGTCGCATATTTGCTTTCATCATGCAGATAGCTGGCCGCATCACCATGCAAACCAGCGCGCAGGGTTGTTACTATGGCTGTCTGACTGATGCCCAGTGCTGCAGCCTTGCGCTGGTCTATCAGCATGACTTTGCGAGGCGCGTTGATAATGCTGCTGTCATCAACATCCACCACACCGGCAGTCTTGTTGAATACTGCACGCACAGCGCGGGCGACTTGCTGACGGCCTTCATCTGTGGGGCCATAAATTTCTGCAACGATGGCGGCTTGGACTGGCGGACCGGGAGGCACCTCCACTACTTTGACATTGGCAGAAAAACGCCGGCCAATTTCCTGGAGTGCGGGACGCAAGCGGCTGGCGATGGCATGGCTTTGCTCACTGCGATGCTGCTTGTCCACCAGATTGACTTGCAGGTCACCGACATTGCCACCAGAACGCAGATAATACTGACGCACCAGGCCATTGAAATTAATGGGTGCGGCTATACCTGCATAAGCCTGATAGTCAGCCACTTCCGGCACTTTGGACAAGTAAGCACCAAGTTCGCGCAAGACAGCTGCAGTTTTTTCTACTGGCGTACCAGCAGGTATATCGACCACGACTTGAAACTCTGATTTATTATCAAAGGGCAGCATCTTCAATTGTACCCAGCCAAGTACCGGCAAGATGATGGACATGGCAATCAGAGCAACGATAAACAGCGTCAGCTTCCAGCCATTCCATCGTCCCTTGCGCTCATCAAGGAGGGGACGAAACATGCATTTAAAAATACTGCCAATTTTTTTCTGCAATTCACTTTCATGCACATTGTTACCATGCTTCATCCAGATACGTGCCAGCCATGGCGTGACAATGAAGGCTATCGCCAGCGACAGCAACATGCCCATGCTGGCGTTGATGGGGATGGGGCTCATATACGGCCCCATGAGGCCGCTGACAAAGGCCATGGGCAATAATGCCGCAATCACAGTCAGCGTTGCCAGTATCGTGGGGCCACCGACTTCATCAACCGCGCCGGGTATGATTTCTGTCAGCGACTTATCCGGGCACAGCGCCTGATGCCTGTGTATATTTTCAACCACGACAATCGCATCATCGACCAGTATGCCTATGGAAAAAATCAGAGCAAACAGGGATACGCGGTTCAGCGTAAAACCGCAGGCCCAGGAGGCAAACAGGGTCACTGTTAAAGTCAACATCACTGCTGTGCCGACGATGGCTGCTTCACGCCGCCCCAAGGCAATAAATACCAGGGCCACCACGGAGGCAGTTGCAAACAATAATTTCTGTATGAGTTTTTTTGCCTTGTCGTCAGCTGTCTGACCGTAATTGCGCGTCATGCTGACTTCCATACCTTCGGGTATGACGGTATTACGCAGTTCTGCCACGCGCTGTTTGATAGCGTCAGCAACGGCGACTGCATTCTGGCCCGGCTGCTTGCTGATGGCAATGGTGACGGCTGGATATTCCGCAGCATCTTTACCTGCCAAACCATGCCAGACATAAGAGCTCACGGGCAACGCGCCATCCACGACTTTTGCCACATCCCCCATGAAAATGGGTTTGCCAGCCTTGACGCCAACCACTACTTCAGTCACGGCTTGTGCATCATGCAAAAATGGCCCGGCATCGATAACAATGCTTTGATTGGCACGCGTCAACTCACCGACAGGCAAACCCAGGTTAACAGCTTGCAAACTGCTTTGCAGGTCAGCCACTGTCAAGCCATTCGCTGCCATCCTGGCCGGATCAAGTTCTATGTTGATGGCGTGGCCGGGGCCACCTGTAGTGCTTACTTCACGCGTGCCTTTTACGCGCTTGAGTTCAGCTTCCATGCTGTGGGCAACACGCTCCAGGTCATAGGCTGCGGTCTGCGGATTTTTGCTCCATAAAGTCAGGGCGACGATGGGTACATCATCAATGCCCCTGGGTTTGACGATGGCTTCCAGCACGCCCAGTTTGGCGGGCAACCAGTCGCGATTACTGTGGACCACATCGTACAAACGCACCAGTGCTTCAGTACGCGGTATACCAACTTCAAATTGCACAGTCATAATCGCCATGCCTGGCCGCGATACCGACATTACATGTTCTACATTGGCGATTTGTCCCAGCACCTGTTCTGCCGGTATTGCCACTTGCTGCTCCACCTGTTTCACCGATGCACCGGGAAAGGGGATCAGCACATTCGCCATCGTCACATTGATTTGCGGTTCTTCTTCACGCGGCGTGACGATGACGGCAAATACGCCAAGTAAAAATGCCACCAGCGCCAGCAAGGGCGTGATTTGTGCAGTCTGAAAAAACTTGGCGATGCGGCCAGAATATCCCAGTTGTTTTGCCATGGCATATCCTCAGCGTGACTGCGCTGCAGCCAGGGGATTGAGCGCCACCTTTTCACCCGCAGCGACACCCGCCAGCACTTCTTGTTCACTACCGATGACGGGGCCAGGTTTGATCTGCCTGAGCATGGGCTTGCCTTGCGGAGTAACGACATAGACAGCATGCAATTCCGCCCTCCGCACTATTGCCTTGGCAGGTACATACAGGCGAGCAGCATCATCCTTGCCCGCCTGTGCGGCCTGCGTGGCTTGTGCTGGTAATTGCAGACGCGCAAACATGCCCGGAGCCAACCCATGCACAACTGGCAAATCCAGACGCAATTGCACGGTATGCGTACTGGCATCTGTTACGGGCAAGACGGTAAATTTATCGAGTTTGATAATACGCTGCCTGTCTGGCAGAGCCGGGATTTCTATCGTGATAGCCTGCCCTTGCGCCAGACTGGTGAGCTGCGCTTCTGGCAATGTAGCCGTGATGCGCAAGGCGGCAGGATCGAATACCGCCATCAGGGGCTTGCCGGGTGTGACCATGTCACCCTGGCTGATATAGACATCGGCAATGCGACCGGCATATGGTGCTGCCAAGGTGTAAAACCCTGATTGCGTCTGCACCGCGCCAGCCTGGGCTATTTGAGCATTTGCATCAGCAGCGGCGGATTTGAATTGTGCCTCGGCCCTGTCGAGTTGGGCCTGACTGATGTATAGACGCGCAAACAACTGCTTTTGCCGTTCATAGTCTTTGCTTGCCACCTGCAAGGCGGCTCGCGCTGCTCCGGCTTGCGCCTGGCTGGCACGTGCTTGCTGGCTGGCAGCACGGCCATCGATGCGTACCAGCATTTGCCCGGCCTTCATGCTGTCGCCAGCCTTGGCTGGTAAATTTGTGATCGCACCCGATACCTGGGCAGCGATAATCGTCTGCCTGACAGCTTCGACCACGCCATCTGTTGTAATCTGGCTGGCTGCATTGCTGGACCTGACCGCAGCCACCTCCAGCTCCGCGGCAGACGTAGCGACAGTTGCGCTTGCTGTTGCAAACAGAATAATCAATAAAGTAAGCACTTGCTTCATCATGGAGTAATCAAAGGTTCTGGATTCATGAATGATTGTTGGTGGCATGGATAGCAGTTTTTTCGCAGATGCTTTTTGCAGATGCTTTTTGCAGATGCTTTTTGCAGATGTTCTTTACATGCGCTGCAAAAATATAATATGCTTATTTGCGCAATTACGCAAATAGTAAATTAAGCATGTGCAATCATCGCGACTAGGGGTATGATAGAAACATTCCCACTACTACATTGATTGTCATGGACGGATTATCTGATCAGGCTTTGATACAGATTGCCCATTATTTTTCGGCGCTGGCTGAGCCTACGCGTTTGCGTATCCTGAATTGCCTGCGCGAAAAAGAACACAATGTCGGCGAACTGGCCGAGCGTTGCGCCTGCTCTCAGGCGAATGTCTCACGCCATCTGTCTACCCTGGCCAAGCATGGCCTGGTGGCACGCGAAGGACGCGGTACTTCTGTGTATTACCATATCGCTGACGAATCGATTTATGCCCTGTGTGACCTCGTGTGCGGCAACGTGGCCCGACAACTGGAATCGCAGGCTGCCATATTGAATGGCAGCAGCCGCAGTCTCAACTAAGCCATAGCACGATAGACCAGACTGGCAGCCACACATACCAGCACAGCGACAAAAATCATTTGTACCTTTTGCTGCGGCAATTGCAGGGCTATGCGCCTGGCCAGCAACATACCGGCTACCGTAGTCGCCACAAACATGGCTGACAGCAAGACCGGCAAATGTGCACCACTCAACAGGGCTGATCCCACCCCCATGGAACCAACGATGCTGACCACCAGCAGCGAAGTCGCCACTGCCACATGCATGCTGGCGTTGGTGTAATGCCTGAGCATGGGGACAATGACAAAGCCACCGCCCACACCCAGCAAACCTGTCATGAAGCCGGAAACCGCACCTATGCCGGCAATCACTGCCCCGGTCTTGAAAGACCATTCAAAGCGACCGGTACTACTATTGATACGCGCCATGGCAGCACGCTTGTCATCGTCACAGTCAGGTGAACGCAATTGCACAAACAGTCTCACAGCCACCACACTCAGTATCATGGCAAACACCAGCATCAGCCATTGCTGCGACATGCGCTGTGCAACTTGTACGCCCAGCAGGGTAGGCAGGCTACCCGCAACTGCCATCAGGATGGCAGCACGGTAACGTACCAGCTTGCGTACCAGTCCCTCAATCGCGCCTATCATGGCGGCACTGCTGACGGCCAGCAAGGCCATGGGCATGGCTTGCTGCATGCTGAAACCCTGGGTATACACCAGCGCAGGCACTGCCAGTATGCCGCCGCCAGCCCCGGTCAGACCCATGATGAGACCGACCAAGGCACCGATGAGAGCCACTACAAGTTCTGCTGCAGAGAGGAACATATCGAAAGCCTGGATTAAAAAATATGCTAGTGGACTATTGTAGTTAAAACAGAAGTGAAAGACGCTTGCCCGGCGATTAGGGCAAGATGCAAAGCAAAGCGATAGTGGCGCTATCGCGAACATTTGCAACGCAGCCATCATCGTCGCGCAAGCGGAAGGCACTCTGTTTTAACTACAAAAGTCCACTATAGTATTCCTGGCTAGCCTTCACGTCGAGTGTGAAACCAGGCTTAATGTGGCGCTCGCATTTCGGATGTCAAAATCAGCAACATTTTTGTTATTATTCGAGAACTCATTTCATCGCCATGCGCGAGTTCATCATGAATCCAGACACCAAGCCTCACGTACACAGTTTCTTCGATACGCAAACCTGTACCGCCACCCATATCGTATTTGATGCGCCTGGCGGTCATGCTGCGGTTATTGATCCGGTACTGAATTATGAACCCAAGTCAGGGCGCACCACGAGCAAATCTGCCGATCAGGTATTGGAATTTCTTGCGTCGAATAACTTGACGTTGCAATGGCTGCTGGAAACCCATGCCCATGCCGATCATTTGTCAGGTGCCCAGTATCTGAAAGAAAAAGCAGGCGGACAAATCGCCATAGGCGAGCAAATCGGTGCAGTGCAAAAAGTATTCAAAACCCTTTTCAATCTCGAAGCAGAATTTCCCGTGAATGGTTCACAGTTTGACGTGCTGTTTGCTGCAGATGCGGAATTTTTCATTGGTGAATTAAAGGCAGTGGCTTTGTATGTACCCGGTCATACATCCGCTGACATGGCTTACCTGATAGGTGACAGCATTTTTGTTGGTGACACCCTGTTCATGCCAGACGTCGGTACGGCACGCTGCGACTTCCCCGGCGGTAATGCCACGCAGTTATATCACTCCATACAAAAACTCCTGTCCTACCCACCAGAAACGCGGCTATTCCTTTGTCATGATTACCCACCTGCCGGACGAGAAGTCTGTACGCACACCACGGTCGCCAATCAGAAAAATGAAAATATCCATGTACGCGATGGCGTCGCAGAAGCCGATTTTGTAGCCATGAGAAGCAAGCGTGATGCCGGGCTGGAAATGCCCTACCTGCTGATACCGGCCATACAAGTCAACATACGCGCAGGATCCCTGCCTGCAGCTGAAACGAATGGTATTCACTACCTGAAAATTCCAGTGAATGGTCTTTGAAGAGAACGTATTTAAAGATCACCGCAATTTGATTCTGTATCAAATTGTTGCAATGCATGAATGTCAATTATTTTCAAGTAGAATAATTATTGTTGTGCAATATACAAAGACCTTGCACTGACTTTCTACCGACAAAACCTGACAGGATACCCATGGCGAATATCAAAGTTACGCAACGTGGCATGCTCATCACTTACACGACAGAACCTTCCAGCAATATTTCTACCGGCCCCAATGGCGGTTACTACAAAGGCCTGACCACCACCATAGAATGGACAGGTATCAACCTGGTGTATCAAGACCCAAATACTGTCATGCCCACTGGTGGCACGCTGACTTCATTCACGACGACAGGGGCAAATGGTGTAGACCAGCTGACCCTGAGCAACCTGAACTACCAGATCCAGGCTTCCGACCTCAGCCTTCCACTGGATCAGCGCCTGGGCAAATTATTGCAGGGTAACGATAACTGGTCAGGTACGGCAGGCAATGAAACTTTCGTCTATGGTTTTGGCAATGACAATTTTGATGGCGGTGCAGGTTTTGATACGCTCTATACTGCAGTCGAAGGCGGCGCTTTTTCCATCAGCAAGACAGCCAGTGGCTTTAGCATGACCGTGACCAAGACAGGCACGAATATTTCCGGCCAGGTCAGCAACCTCAGCAATATCGAGAGAATACAGTTTTCAGACAAGATGGTCGCACTCGACCTGGATGGCAATGCAGGCCAGGCTTATCGCCTGTACCAGGCTGCATTTAACCGTACACCAGACAAAGCTGGACTTGGCTACTGGATAGGCCAGCTCGACAAAGGTGCAGAAAACCTCAACCATGTTGCTGCCGGCTTTGTCAATTCGGCTGAATTCAAGCAAATGTATGGTGCCAATATTTCAGATAATGGCTTCCTGACGGCAATGTATAACAATGTATTGCACCGCAACCCGGACCAGGCAGGTTTTGATTACTGGAATGGCCGCATCAGTGCAGGCATGACACGTCCGGACATACTGGCCAGTTTCAGTGAGAGTACAGAAAACATCGCCCAGGTCATAGGACAAATTTCACACGGTATTGAATACATCCCCTACAATTAACCACATCCGTCGTTAACTCATTTAGACAGGCTGAGCATGTCTGCAAGTATCAAGCGCATTGCCATCAGCACCGGCGGCGGCGACGCCCCGGGGCTGAATGCGGTCATACGTTCCGTGGTACTGGCCGCCGAACTGCGCAGCTGGGAATGCTATGGCATACGCGAAGGCTTCAATGGCATCCTGCTGCCTGAACGTTATCCGCACAACGGGGTAGCACGGCTGACGGTGGACCAGGTACGCGGCATAGGCCATCTGGGTGGCACCATACTGGGCACCACCAATCATGGTAATCCGCTGCGCTTTGCCACGACCATGCCTGATGGCAGCGTGCAGGAATTAGATCGTAGCGCCGACATACACCGTCACCTGAAGCAAATGGGTATCGATGCCCTGGTCTGCATAGGCGGCGACGGCACGCTGACCATAGCCAATGCCCTGCACCTGCAAGGCTTGCGTGTGGTGGGTGTACCCAAGACCATCGACAATGACCTCGACAAAACCTTTACCACCTTTGGTTTCGACACTGCCGTCTCGTTTGCCACTGAATGCGTGGATCGCTTGCATAGCACGGCAGAAAGCCATCAGCGCATCATGGTGGTGGAAGTCATGGGACGCTATGCAGGCTGGATCGCCCTGCACTCTGGCATAGCGGCAAACGCGCATGCGATAGTCATACCAGAAATACCCTATGACATAGAGAAAATTGCGACGATGATACGCAATCGTGACGCCAATGGCCGCAACTATTCCATCGTGCTGGCTGCCGAAGGGGCATTGCCAATCAATGGCATGCATGTAGTGCAAGAGGGTGCTGCGGCTGGCCATGAAGAAAGACTGGGCGGCATAGGTGAGCGACTGGCTCATGATTTGCAAACACTGACAGGCAAGGAGTCACGCGCCGTCGTACTGGGGCATTTATTACGAGGCGGCAGTCCGACTGCTTTTGACCGTTTATCTGCCATGCGTTTTGGCGCAGCGGCAGTACGTGCGCTTGACGAAGGTCATTCCGGCATCATGGTGGCGCTGGCTTTTCCGAATGTAAATTATGTAGCGTTGGAAGAAGTGGCAGGCCGCATGAAAGCCGTGCCCATGGATAGCGATACGCTGCAAACAGGCAGAGACATAGGAATTTGTTTTGGTGATTGACGCGGTGAATTCAACTCAAAACCGACTCAAAATTATTTCATGGGACTTAGGCAAAATTGTCCCGACAAGACAATCGCTGAAGGAAACTTCCCTTGCAAGGGAAGTTCCTTACGTCGGCAGTCAGCATGTTGCCTGAAACACCGGCTACACCGCAGCGACGAAGACAGTCTTGAGTACACGGCGCCCAGGAGAGGAGTTTCAATGCTTTGGGGCGGTTTTGCGTAAGTCCTATTTCAGACTATTCCTGAAAAAATCTGCAAACTCCTCTGCAGGCAAAGGCCGTGAATAATAATAGCCCTGCACTTCATCACATTTTTGTTGTCGCAAAAATTCCAGTTGTTCTGCAGTTTCCACACCTTCGGCTATTGTCAGCAAACCCAGGCTCTTGGCCATGCTGATGACGGCGCTGACAATGGCGCGGTCTTCCGGGTCGCTGGTGATATCGCGCACAAAACTCTGGTCTATTTTTAATTTGTAGACCTTGAATTTCTTGAGGTAACTGAGTGAAGAATAACCAGTACCAAAGTCATCAATAGACATGCGTACGCCGCGCTCATGCAGATTGTTCATGACGGCTATGGCCCCTTGCGGGTCATGCATGGCTACGCCTTCTGTCAATTCCAGTTCCAGGCATGCGGGGGGCATATCAGCCTCTTGCAATATGCGTGTCACCAGTGCAGGCAAATCATGATGGCGGAACTGGACTGCTGACAGGTTTACCGCAATCAGCAAGTCTGGCAAGCCACTGGCCTGCCATTGCTTCCATTGTTTTACCGCTGTGCGCAAGACCCATTCACCTATGGGCAAAATCAAACCGCTGTCTTCTGCCACAGGGATGAATTCTGCTGGTGATACATGGCCCAGCACAGGATGGTGCCAGCGCAGCAATGCTTCTGCCCCCTGCACATGGCCGGTTTGCATGGAGAGCTGCGGCTGAAAATGCAACTGGAATTGCTGCTTCTCCAGTGCCTGGCGCAAGGCATTGACCAACTCCAGATGACGGGTAGAACGCTCCTGCATTTCCTGCGTAAAAAAGCGGTAGGAATTCCGGCCTTCGCGCTTGGCCCTGTACATGGCGGCATCTGCATTGCGCGAGAGCATCTCCAGATCCTTGCCATCATTCGGGTAGATTGCAATGCCCATGGAGGCTGTCACATTCAAATCATACTCACCCAGATGGAAAGGCGCGTTCACGACTTGCATGAGCTTTTGCACGACTTGCTCAACCTTGTGTTCATCGACACCGGTCAACAACAAAATAAATTCATCGCCCCCCAGGCGTGAGATCGTATCGTTTTCACGCATGGCAGCCACCAGTCGCTTGGCCAGTTCAACCAGTAAAACATCGCCCAGACTATGACCCAGGGTGTCATTGATGTCCTTGAAATGATCAAGATCAAAAAAAATAACGGCCAGTGCATCCTGATTACGTTCCGCCAGGCTCAAGGCATAACGCGCCAGTTCATCCAGCAGCGTACGGTTAGGCAAACCGGTCAGGGCATCATAATGCGCCAGGTATTTGATGCGTTCTTCGGTGCGTTTTTTATCGCTGATATCTTCCTGTATCGACAGGAAATGCGTCACTACCCCTTCGCTATTTCTGATGGGTGAGATATGGGCAAGATCAGTATGATCCAGACCATCGGCATAGCGGTTGATCAACTCCCCCTTCCAGTTTTCGCCCCGCCCCAGTTGCTGCCACATGTCGGCATATACTTCTGGCGAAGTCCTGCGCGAGCGCATGATGCTGGGTTTGCGGCCTACAACTTCTTTGAGTTCTTTACCGGCGTTTTTCAGGTAAGCCGCATTGGCATATTCAATATTGACTGCCATATCAGTAATCACAATGGCATTCGAGCTTTGCTCAACGGCCTGGGAGAGTTTGTACAAACTTTCTTCAGATTGTTTGCGTTCCATGCCTATGGCGATCAGGTTGGCGGCCATCTCCAGCAAGTTAAGGGAGAAGGTATCTGGCACCGATGGCTGATGGTGATAAATCGCGAATGCGCCTATAACCTTGCGATCGGTTGAGCGTATGGGCTCGGACCAACATGAACGCAACTCAAACTGTTCTGCCAGCTTCCAGTAATCGCGCCAGTAAGTATGGGTGGAAAGATCGGTGACAATAGTACGCTCACCAGTGAACAAGGCATTGCCACAAGAACCTACGCCAACGCCAATCGGTTCGCCTTCTATGGCCTGAGTAAAAGCCACGGGCAGGCTGGGGGCAGCCCCAGTGCGCAGGTGCATGCCATCCTTATCGAGCAACATGATGGAACACAGGCAATCTGACAATAAGGATTCGACCTTCAGGACGACATCATGAAACAATTCTTTTTGTGTGGTGTTGGCAGCAATCCTCTCCAGCATATAACTGCGCAATTCTTCCATCTGCAAAGCATGCAGGCGTTCATCTTCAAGCTCAAAGCGATTCAGGACATGACTGATATCCGTGGCAAATTCTATCAACAAGCCTTGTACCGCTTCGTCAAAGGCATTTTCATTTTCGGCATATAAATTGAAGGTACCAACCACCTTGCCGTTTTTAAGCAAGGGCAAGGCAGCGGAAGAACGCCAACCCTGCACGGCACCGCGTTCATGCCAGGGCGCAGTCAGGGCATCGTGTAAAAAATCCTGACACCAGTAGGGCTGGTTTTGCAGATATGCCATAGCACTGGGGCCATGTGTTTCCACCTGTTCAGGATGAACTGAGAGCTGCATGCCATCGAGATAGCCAGCCCCGGCACCAAAAGAAGCCACGGGCTTAAGCATTTGTGTACCTTCAGGCACCAGCCCTATCCAGGCCATTTTCAGGCCGCCTACGATCACTGCATTTTCACAGATGCGTGGCAATAAATCGTCCTTGTTTTCCACACGCAAGATCGATTGATTGCATTGGTTCAGGGCATTGTACAAGCGGCTCAGCCGCTCATTTTTTTGTGCTGCCTGATTGCGTGCTGCATCTATCTCGGCCAGCCTGGCCTGGGTGACGGCCAGCCAGCCCATGATGCTTTCTTCCATACCGGGTTTGACGATGACAGGTGCAGTGAAATTGCCCTTGCCCAGATTAATCAGGCTGGCAGACACTTCGTGTATGGAACCACCCAGGCTCATGTTCAGGGAACGATAGGCGCGCCAGAGCAAACCAACCAGCAGGATGCCGACAAAAATAAACAAGCTACGTACGTGCAAAGCAAACTGGGCAGCATCCTCTACCAGGGCAAGCCCACGCTTTTCCATCAAATCACTGGCTTCAGCAATAGGGCGCAAGATCGCCAGTTTGGCCAGTCTGTATTGTTCGTCATGCAGCAGCTTGCTGGCCTGCTCCCTGGCCGCAGATACATCCGTGCCCGGATGTTCTATCATCTCCATGGCTTTGTACTCTATCGCCGTGAGAGCATCAGAATTATGCTTGGCCATTTCCAGCAGCTTGAGTTCTTCCTGGCTGATACCGGTTTTGCGGATGAGGTCTATCAAGGGGATACGCAGGCCAGCCTGCTCAGCAGTATCTGCGAGCTGGGTCTGGCTGGCTGGCACCAGGTCCCAGAACAAATTTTTGCCCAGCGCAGGCCTGACAGCTTTGCCATTGCGCACATCAAGGATGTGCTGGTAATAGCGCTTATAGTCGGGGTTGCTCGTCGCCACATAGCTGCGCACCATGCGTGTCAGGTCTTCTGAGCTTTGCTCCAGCTCCAGGGACAGGGCATGGGATTCAAAGCGCAAATCATTCAGGCGATCTACAGTTTTCTCTGAATACACATACCAGCCAAAAACCAGGGTAAACACAGCGAATACCACCAGCGTCAGCCAAAAGCTGCGCGAGTAGATGGATAAGCTGTCATGAGTAGCCATTGCGTCAGTGCTTTCAAGAACCGGGCAACAAGGGTCAGCAAAAAAACAGCCAAAGTGCGCAGAACAAGCGCTGACCGGAGGTAAGCACCTATTCTAAAACAAGTTTCTCCTGAAGCAAGCCTTACTTTGCCTGACTATGGCTTATTGTGACGCTTATGCCTCAGCTTTGGGATGTATCCTGACCAGGATAATACGTGGACCATTCATTTTCTTGACGACCGCATCAAAGCGTTCGAATTCAACTTTTTGCCCTTCAACCGGCAAGTCACCGAGTTTATGCATGATCAGGCCGCCTATGGATTCGACCTCATCACTGTCCACATCAAAGCCCAGGGCGCTGCCCAGCGTGAACAGGGGCAGGCTACCCTTGCCTATCAGTGTCCCGTCATCCAGCGAGGTCCAGTCATTTTCATTTTGACGGAACTCGTCGCGTATCTGGCCTACCAGGGCACTCAGCAAATTATCCAGCGTCAAAAAGCCGACTGGCTTGCTGCCGCGCACGCCAACGATGGCGAAATGTGGTGCACCTTTGCGGAAACGGCGGAACAACTCCAGCGCCGGCATGGTAGGCGGCACAAATTCAACCTGACGCAAATGCTTGCTCAGGTCATCCAGAGGCTTGCCTGCCTGCTGCGCCAGGAACAGGTCTTTCAGATGCAGCATGCCGAGCACGGTTTCTTCATCTTCATCGAAATAGGGATAACGGCTGAAGCGGTTGCGCGCTGCAGTCTGCATGTTTTCTTCAATACTGGCACCCTTGTACATGGCCACGACTTCATTGATGGGGCGCATCAGGTCGGATATCTCCAGACCACCAAAGTCCAGCACCTGGGCCATGATGCTCCATTCATCGCGGGTTTCTTTTTTGCCGCCATGGCTGCCGCGCAGGATGAGCTTGAGTTCTTCGGGCGAATAATGGGCGTCGCCACCATGTTCAGCACTCAGGCCTATCCATTTCAAGACCTTGTTGGAACTGAAGTTCAGCGTCCAGATAGCAGGGTACATGGCCCAGTAAAACGCATAAAGGGCTGGCGCTGTCCACAAAGAGACTCGCTCTGGCATGCGTATCGCCATGGATTTGGGAGCAAGCTCACCAACCACGATGTGCAGGAAGGAAATAACAAAGAAAGCGAAAAAGAAAGAGATGCCGTGTATCAACTCAGCAGAATCGACACCGACCAGTGAAAACAGGGGATGCAACAAACGGGCAAAGGCGGGCTCACCTATCCAGCCCAGACCAAGCGATGCCAGGGTAATACCCAACTGACAGGCGGATAAATAGGTATCCAGGTGTTGATGCACCGTGAATAAGAGGCGGCCTCGCAAACCTGAAGTCTTCGCAATACTGCGCACCCTGGTCTGACGCAACTTCACCAGACCGAATTCTGCCGCCACGAAAAAGCCATTTAACAAGACCAGTAACAGGGCAGCCAGCACCAACAATAAATTATCCAACGCTTAACCTTTTTAATGAACACCCCGACACTTTAGACTAAATTGCCTCTTTTTGCATGCAAATGCAATCACCAGCCTCAGGCAGCTCTTGAAAAATCAGCAATTTGCCACACCTCTTAAAGCCTTACGTATGCTAATGGAAGGCTCTCCACTTTCATTAGCTGCATGACAAAACCCATGAATTGCGTTAAAAGCTTATGTTCATGGCATTTTGAGGAGAAAGGTTTGAGCTTAGACAGTGTTTTAGCGGAAATCGAAGTCCGCCTTGGCGAATATCCTGCACTCAATGATATCCAGCATTTGCGTGACCTGATTGCAGAAATACGCCCGCCCCGCCCACAAGATACCGCACGGGCCACCGACAATCTGCGTGCCCTGTGCTTTGTGTTGCAAAATAACCCCGCGTGGCGCAAGGCCTTGCGCTGCTATCTGGTGCAGGTGCTGACTACGCGCAAGCTGGTGCATTTGTTCACCGACGTGGGTATTACCCAGAATATTGGTTTCTGGTCGGCAGCCAGGCAAAGATTTTTCAATAAATTTTTACCACCGCTGGTCAACGATGCCTACATCAAGGATGTGTTTGGCCAGTTGTTCCATAAAAAAACAGATCATGTCTGGATCAATGCAGTCGCAGATCAGTCCTGGATGGATTTGCTCAAGGCCATAGGATTTCGCTCACGCTCCCCACGCACCACCTATGCTGCGCTGACATGTGAAATCCTGAGTGCAGTACAGGTGCTGTCCTACCGCATCACGAACATCGGACTGGAAGCCGAACTGGTACGCAATTATCCAGACATAGAAAAATTCGAGTCGCCCTTTTTACGCCAGAATGATGCCATCAATGACTATGTGATTTGCTATAACAAGTGGCTGGCAGACAAGTCATGCGAACGCGAAGACAGCAAACATATTGAAGTCTTGCTGACGCAATGCGAAGACATCGCCAACCGCATACGCCGTACCGCAGCTCTGCAGGGTGTATCAATCAGCCTGACGCGTTTGTTACTACAGTTAATGCAAAGCATAGCGCGCTTGCGCCAGCTGCTCGACATGCTCGACAGCCGCAGCACTGACCATGCCACAGCCATAGGCACTGCCCTGTTCAAGGAATTGTCCATTGCTGAAAACCAGCGCCATAGTCTGCGCAATCTGATGCAAAGCAATACTGAACTCTTGTCACTGCAAGTGACAGAAAGAGCCGGAAAAAGTGGTGAACACTATGTGACAAATAACCGGGCAGAATGGCTGGAGATGTTGCGCTCAGCCCTGGGGGCTGGTTTCATCGTCGGCTTCATGGCGCTCATCAAGATATTGTTTGGCACCCTGGCAATGGCACCGTTTGGTTATGCAGTGCTGTACAGCCTGAATTATTCTGGCGGCTTCATGCTGGTGCATGTACTGCACTTCACTATCGCCACCAAACAACCGGCGATGACTGCAGCCTTGCTGGCACGCGCCATTGATGGCGGCAAACAGAAACTCGATGAACTGGCTGAACTCATCGTAAAGGTATTGCGCTCACAATTCATTGCCATCATAGGCAATATTGGCCTGGCCATGCCCACTGCGTATGGCATTGCCTGGGCCTGGGTCGCCATCACTGGCAAGCATCTGGTGTCACCAGAAAAAGCTGCGCATCTGCTGCACGACATTGACCCATTTGGCAGCCTGGCACTGCCACATGCGGCCATCGCAGGTGTCTGCCTGTTTTTGTCTGGCCTGATCTCAGGCTATTACGATAACAAGGCCAGCTATGGAAATATTCCTGAGCGCCTGCGCCAGCTGGGTTGGCTGAAGAGTCTGCTGGGTGAAACGCGCTTGCTACGTGTCACTACTTACATAGGTAATAATCTGGGCGCGCTGGCAGGTAATTTTTTCTTTGGCATCATGCTGGGCACGATAGGGCAACTGGGCAGTTTCTTTGGTCTGCCGATAGACATACGCCACATCACTTTTGCCAGTGCCAACTTTGCCTTTGCCCTAGTCGGCCTTGACAATGTCATGAGCTGGCAAGTGGCGGCCTACTCATTGTTTGGCATCATGTGCATAGGCATGGTCAACCTGGGCGTCAGCTTCAGCCTGGCGATGCTGGTGGCCTTGCGCTCACGCCGTGTCAGTTTCGGTCAGGGTGGTTTGCTGACGGTATTGCTATGGGCGCGCTTCAAAGAAAATCCACGCGACTATTTCTTCCCGGCCAGGGAAGTCAAAAAAGAAAGTGAAAGCGAAATAGAAACGGAAAAGAAAGAGTGAGATTGAACTGTCTTTGGTCAACGGCACTGTCACCTTCATTCATTGCTGCGCCAGTCAACCAAATGTCTGGCGCAGCGTTTACGTCGGATCAACTCTTTTCCGGGGTAATCCATGAAACTCATACCTGCACTGCTTGCCAGCGCTATCGCCTTGCTTACAACGCAAGCCGCCAGTGCCCATGAATATGATGCCTTGATGAAGGCCAAGAAATACGCTGAAGCAGAAAAAGCAGCGAACGCCAAATTAAGCACAGATGCCAATAATGCTGACGCCTTGCTGGTGAAAGCAGAATTGATACTGGCCGAAGGCAAACTCGATAAACTCGATGAAGCGGCGAAATACGCAGAACTATGTGTCAGTGCCCATCCTCAACTGTCTGAATGCCATGAAATGCTGGGCAATGTTTTAGGTACCAAGGCCACGTCCGGCAGCATGTTTGCCGCCATGTCGTATGCTGGCAAAATCCGCGATGCCTTTATCAAGGCCGTAGAACTGGACCCCAAAAATTACAGCGCCCGTAGCTCATTGCTGCAATTTTATTTGCAGGCACCGGCGATTGCCGGTGGCGGCAAAAGCAAGGCACAAAACCTCGTCATAGAGACTGCGAAAGTAAATAGCGCTGCTGGTAATTTATTGCAGGCAAACATGGATCTGGCAGACGATAAATTTGCCAGTGCCGAAACGGCAGCCCTGAGTGCAATCCCCGGCAATACTGAGTCACTCATCACCATGCAGCGCAACATCCTGTACAGCATAGGTGCGAATTATGTACAGCAAAAGAAATACAGCGATGCCGAGCGCATCTTTGCGGACCTGCAACAACGCTACCCTTCCAAATATCACGGTGCATTTGGCATGGGCCGCTCATTACAGGAACAGGGCAAGCACAAGGAAGCCCTGAGCTGGTTTGAAAAAGCCCAGACACTTGATACCAACGCAGGCATCTATTACCGCCTTGCACAATGCCTGCAAGCTGTGAATGAAAAACCCAAGGCAATTTCGTATTTTGAAAAAGCACTGAGCTTCAAACCAGCCTTGAGCAAAAAACTGCGTGCAGATGCAGAAGAACAGTTAAAGGCTTTGAAAGCCTGATTACAAAAATACCAGAGCACATTGAGTTAAAAAAACAGGCATGACTTATCCACCGCGGTAAGTCATGCTTTTTTATTCACCACTGGCATCTGTCTGTTGCTAAACTGAAGCAGCCGGTTTGACACAGGTCAATGAAAGCGGGAATGCACACTGAAGCATGATTATGGGCTGGAAACTGCGGCGTACAATTGCCTTTCATTCCCATTCTTTGCGCTTTCATGAAAACCGCCACTGCATCAAAACGCTTTATCACGCATAGCCTGCTGGAAGATGTGCTGGCGATTATCACCGGCACTTTGCTGGTTTCGCTCGGGGTTGCCCTATTTAATCAGGCGGGCTTATTGACGGGCGGTACAGCAGGCCTGGCCTTCTTGCTGCATTACACAACAGGCTGGTCGTTTGGCATGGTGTTCTTTCTGATCAACCTGCCTTTTTACTGGCTGGCCTGGCGACGCATGGGATGGCGCTTTACCCTCAAGACTTTTTGTGCAGTGGCCCTGGTCTCGGTATTTTCCAGCCTGCATCCCAAGCTCTTGCATCTGACCGCCACAACTGTCATGGCTCCCTTTTATGTTGCCCTGACTGGTGGCCTGATGATGGGCGTGGGTTTTATCGTCTTGTTCCGCCATCAGGCCAGCCTCGGTGGCATCAATATCCTGGCTTTGTACCTGCAAGAAAAACGCGGCATACGTGCAGGCAAACTGCAGATGGGCCTTGACTTCATCATCGTACTGGCTTCGCTGGCAGTCGTCACCCCGATGGCTTTGCTGGCTTCTGTACTGGGTGCTTTTGCCCTGAACCTGGCAATCAGCCTGAACCACAGGCCGGGCCGCTATATGGCAATGTAAGGCGATGTGAGGTCAAGCCACAAATGCCTGTCTTCCTTTACAATGCTTGCATTCACTTCGTAAAGGACAGCCATGAAAACCAAAGCCGCCATCGCCTGGAAAGCCGGAGCACCACTGACAATAGAAGAAGTTGAGCTGCAAGGCCCGCAAGCTGGTGAAGTGCTGATCGAAGTCAAGGCCACCGGCATTTGCCATACCGACTATTACACACTCTCTGGCGCTGATCCCGAAGGCCTGTTCCCGGCCATCCTTGGACATGAAGGTGCGGGCGTTATCGTCGATACCGGCCCTGGCGTGAGCAGTGTGCGCAAAGGCGATCATGTGATCCCGCTGTACACGCCAGAATGCCGCCAGTGCAAATTCTGCCTGTCCCGCAAGACCAATCTCTGCCAGGCTATACGCTCTACCCAGGGCCGAGGCCTGATGCCGGATGCGACATCGCGCTTTTCGCTGGATGGCAAGCCGCTGTTCCATTACATGGGCACCTCGACATTTTCCAATTACATCGTGGTGCCAGAAATCGCCGTCGCCAAGGTGCGTGAAGACGCGCCCTTCGACAAGATTTGCTACATCGGGTGCGGCGTCACGACCGGCGTTGGTGCCGTGGTTTTTACCGCCAAGGTTGAAGCTGGTGCAAACGTTGTGGTATTCGGTCTGGGTGGCATAGGCCTCAATGTCATCCAGGCTGCCAAGATGGTGGGTGCAGACAAGATCATAGGCGTGGACCTGAACCCTGCCCGTGAAAGCATGGCACGCCAGTTTGGCATGACCCACTTCATCAACCCTACGCAAGTAGAAAACGTGGTTGACCACATCATACAGTTGACCGATGGCGGCGCTGATTATTCTTTCGAGTGCATAGGCAATACCAAGGTCATGCGCCAGGCGCTGGAATGCTGCCACAAGGGCTGGGGCAAATCCATCATCATCGGCGTCGCTGAGGCAGGAGCAGAAATCTCTACCCGCCCCTTCCAGCTCGTCACTGGCCGTGAATGGAAAGGTTCAGCCTTTGGTGGCGCGCGTGGCCGCACCGACGTGCCTAAGATCGTTGATTGGTATATGGAAGGCAAACTCAATATCGATGACCTGATCACCCACAGGTTGCCGCTGGAACGCATCAATGAAGGTTTCGACCTGATGAAGAGTGGCGAATCGATACGTTCTGTGGTGTTGTTCTGATGACGCAATCCGATACAAGAAACATCGCGGCAGACAACGCGGAAGAAGTGACATTGCTGAGCCAGCACGCCTGCCATGGCGGCGTGCAACGCTTTTATCAGCATGAATCTGCCGAGATAGGCTTGCCCATGCGGTTTTCAGTCTACCTGCCACCACAGGCCATGGCGGGTGAAACCTGCCCGTCCATTATTTACCTGGCTGGCCTGACCTGCACGGAAGAAACCTTCATGATCAAGGCGGGGGCGCAAGCCATTGCTGCACGCGAAGGCATTATCCTCATCACGCCAGATACCAGCCCGCGCAATGCCAATATCCCCGGCGACAGCGATAACTGGGATTTTGGTGTGGCTGCCGGTTTTTACCTGGATGCTACGCAAGCGCCCTGGAGCAAGCACTACCGCATGCACAGCTATATCGTAGATGAACTGCTGCCCATGCTGCTGGCCAGCCTGCCTATGGACAAGTCACGCATCGGCATCATGGGGCATTCCATGGGTGGCCACGGTGCACTGGTACTAGCCTTGCGCCATCCGGATCTGTTCAATAGTGTATCTGCCTTCGCCCCGATAGCCGCCCCCAGCCAGTGCCCCTGGGGACAAAAAGCCTTCTCTGGCTACCTGGGAACTGACGAAAGTGCCTGGGCCGATTATGACGCCACAGCACTCATGCAAAAGCAGAGCCAGCCGCCCTTCCCCAAAGGCATACTGATCGACCAGGGATTTGCCGACAAATTTTTGGCAGAGCAGCTATACCCGGAAGCTTTCAAGACTGCTTGCACCAGCGTGCAACAGCCGCTGACCCTGCGCTACCATGAAGGCTATGATCACGGTTACTACTTCATCAACACTTTCATTGAAGATCATTTGCTGCACCACAAACAGCAATTGACTGCCTGATACCTCGCATTACCAGGTAAAAGATAGCTTGTTCCAGACGCACCAAACTGGAACAAGCACTCTATTTCTGTGCGTTTCTCGTTTAACTGTCATCTTTATTGTGTAAAATCGAGCGACTTCGTCGCGCATTTTTGCGCATACTTCAGAACGACATAACCAGAAAGCAAGAGATGAGTAAAGTAGTCATCAGCGGCACCGGCCTGTACACGCCTTCCCAGTCCATTTCCAATGAAGAACTGATCGCCAGTTTCAATGCTTATGTCCAGCAACACAATGCACAGAATGCCGCGGCCATCGCCAGTGGTGAAGTGGTTGCACTGGAAGAGTCCAGCGTCGCTTTCATAGAAAAAGCCTCCGGCATCAAATCCCGCTTTGTCATGAACAAAGAAGGTGTGCTTGACATCAACCGTATGGTGCCGCGCCTGCCAGAACGCAGCGATGAAGAACCGTCCATCATGTGTGAAATGGCAGTCGCTGCCGCCAATCAGGCGCTGGAACGCGCAGGCCGTACCGCTGCCGACATCGATGCTGTCATTTGCGCCGCCAGCAATATGCAACGTGGCTACCCCGCCATGGCAGTGGAAATCCAGAATGCCCTCGGTATAGACGGCTACGGCTATGACATCAATGTCGCCTGCTCATCTGCCACCTTTGGCATACAGGCTGCCGTCACCGCAATCCAAAGCGGCCAGGCGCGTGCGGTATTGGTGGTCAACCCCGAGATCACCAGCGGCCACCTGAACTGGCGCGACCGTGACAGCCACTTTATTTTTGGTGATGCCTGCACCGCCATCATCATAGAGCGTGCAGACCTGGCGACATCCAAACACCAGTTTGAAGTCGTCGGCATGAAACTGAAGACACAATTCTCCAACAACATTCGCAACAATTTTGGTTTCTTGAACCGCGCTGATGAAAGCGGCATAGGCAAGCCAGACAAACTGTTCCGCCAGCAAGGCCGCAAAGTATTCAAGGACGTCTGCCCCATGGCGGCCTCAGTAATTACCGCTACGGTACAGGCATCCGACATCGCCATCCTCGATGTCAAACGCTACTGGCTGCACCAGGCTAACCTGAACATGAATTTGCTGATCGCCCGCATGATACTGGGGCGCGATGCTACGCCGGAAGAATCACCTACAATCCTAGACACTTACGCCAACACTTCATCGGCTGGCTCCATCATTGCCTTTCACAAATACCAGGATGACCTGGAAACTGGCAATGTAGGCGTCATCTGCTCATTTGGTGCAGGTTATTCGATAGGCTGCGTGGTGGTTAAAAAGCTGAGCTAGCAGCTTCCATTTGACTTGAATAGCTAAAAGGCCGCAATGCGGCCTTTTGTTTTAGTGATCAGCACATACGACGGATACTGATGTCTTACATACCCAAAGACTTCAGCAATTCAGAATTTTCGTCGTCATCATCAATAGCGGCTGCTGTTGCCCCTGCGGCATTCTGATCCGCAGCTTGCTGCATATGGAGCAGTGCATCAGGATCAGGCACCTCGTGCGTCTCAAAATCATGCAATTTGATGAATTCTGTCCTGTCTATCGCCAGTTCAAGATAGAAGATATTGTTTTTCTCGGTGAAGAAAGACACGCGGCGCAATTCCGGCCTGTCCAGCGGCGTATCCACACTCAGCATGACTTGCTTGGTCAGCACCAGCATCTTGGGCTGGTTCTGGGTGATATTGGTCTGCAGCTCACGGCGTACCTTGCCGGTAAAGTCACCAACGATCTGGTTCATCAACTCACCCAGGATATTCGCCACTTCATCTGAAGTAAACGAAGTCGCCAGCTCAGACTTGGGCATGCCCATGTTGAGCATGTACTTCTCATAGATTTCCAGCGCCGTATCACCATCAAAATTCAACACCACCAAACCAGAAAAGCCACCATCAAACAGTACGAAGCAACCGATATCCGGCTTTAAGCCTATCTTTGTGATGCGCTGCACCATGGCAGAATAATGTACCTTGCTGTTCGTGGCGACATTCAATACCCGTATCACCGAGTTACACAAACTGGTCAGCAAGTCCTCTGTACCGTAGACAACGCTAGTTTCTTCTGTGGCCATGACCAACTCCCGAATTTATTACATGAAAAATCAATCCACCCCGCCCAATGAACTCCAATTAACATTAAGCACCGCAAGCTTGCGGTCACACTCAACATCCTGGCCAGGTAGAGACACAGCATTCCCGCCCCGACGTTATCGGTAACGGCAATACGAAACTTATCTGGAATAGCAATTAACAGCATACTCCCACTATGGATTACAAGACATACCCAAAACCAGCCAGGCACATCCTCTATTGAACAGGCGCAAAGTCTGTTGGAATAATGAAAGAATACTGAAGCGATAGCGCCCCGTCTACATGTTTCATGCGATGGGGGTGATTTGGAGGCGTTCTGCTGTGAGCGCGCTTGATGGGTGTTGCTAATTTGCAAGCATCAACGATTGCAGCCCCAATTGAGCGATAAACAATGGGTATCTTCATTAGCAAAAGCAAAAGACCGCATATAGCGGCCTTTTCATTTGGTGCATCTTTCAGCTTGTTAGCGTTCAGAACACATATCCCAATCTGATAATGCTTGAATAATAGTATGGACTTAATGTAAAGTCAATGTATTAACAAAAATACACGTAGAGGCAAGGTATGCTGGGAAAAATGAGGTACCGCTTGGCATTGGATTTGGGTTCAACCACTTTAGTCTAAATAAGGGTTTAGTGTTTCCAAAGCTTTCCTAGCATCTTCGTCGACCGGGAAAAAGCGATGTTCGATGAGTGAACGTATCATGCGAGCCTTGCGTTTTAACAAGCGATCACGTCTTTTGTGCATAGCGCGAGCCTAACAGATTGAGATACCCTTAATTAATTTTCGCAAACAGGTTGCCATTACCATCTACGCTCACCTGCACTTTGATCTTCAGGTGAGCATAATATTTCCTGCATTCTGCAAATTGAAAACATAATGCGCCACCATCGATTTTCTCAAATAACTCACATCCCTAACTGCCTCAAAATTTGCTGCGCAGCCTCAATCCTTACCTGGCTTGGATAGTTTTTATTGGCCAGGATAACTATCCCCATTTTCTTTTCAGGCACAAAGGCGATGTAGGCACCAAAGCCGTTGGTGGCACCGGTCTTGTGGATGAATACATTTGTGCCTGGTATCATCGGTGGCGTGATTTTTTCTACGGGTGTGGCGTCAAAGGCCATGTGAGTTGAAGAACCTTCGATGATGGCGGCGATGTCTGTTGGATAGGGGTATAACTCCCAGACCAGGCTTTGGGTCATGCCGCCAGCTTTGAAATAACCGGTGTGGGTATTCTTCAGGGCGAGTGCAAATTCTGGTGTCAGTTTCATCTCGCCTAGGTTGGCCTTGATAAACTGCACGAGGTCGCTGGCGGTGGTTTTGACACCGTAGGCTTCTGTAGACAAGATATCTTCACGCAGGCGTACCGGGGTGTCATCTTTTTTATAGCCTTGTGCATAGTCTGCCCGTTTGCTGTCTGGTACCGCGATATAACTATTTTTCATGCCAAGGGTGGGGAAGATCTGTTCTTGCATGATGGTGGCAAAAGGCTGCTGCAGGCTCCGGGCGGTGATAACGCCAAGCAGACCTATGCTGATATTGCTGTATGTCCGGTATTGCCCCTCTGGATGGTCGGGCTTCCATTTTTTTAAATAGGTGGTCAGTTGCTTCTCATTTGTCACTTCATCTGGAACCTGTTGAGGCAAGCCACCTGTGGTGTGCGTGGCCAGGCTCAGCAGGGTAGTTTCTCCAAACTTCGAGCCTTTCAAACTCGCCAGATGATCTGCGACCTTGTCAGTCAGCGCCAGTTTTCCTCTGCCCTGTGCCAGGGTCGTCATGGTGGCGATAAAGGTCTTGCTGATTGAGCCTATCTCAAACAAAGTAGTATCGGTGACGGCTGTATTTTCTGCCTTGGAGGCGAGCCCATAGTTGAATACATATTGCTTGCCATTGGCAAAAATACCGATGGCCATGCCGGGGATGGCATGCGTTTTCATGACCGGGAGTATGGCTTCATCAGCGATATGTTTGACAGTATCCGCTTCGGCGCTCATGGCTGTCAGGCTGAATGTGGCAGCTATGGACAGAATGCTGATTCGTAAATATTGCAGGACTGGTGATTTCATTTAATGCTCCTAAAGTTCGTCAAGATGTTGCGTCTACATTGTTTTTAATGAGTGGATTCTGACAGGGAAATCACCACTTCAATTCCCAAACCAGCCTCCAGGTTCTTGCTGTTTGCTGCTGATTGATATCTATCCAGCGTGATACGGCATTGGCATAGCTGCCACTGTCGAGCTTGTCTTGCTGCAACACATTGCTGACTGAAAAGCGCAACTGACTTTGCTTGCTTTGCTTCCAGGCCAGGTAAATATCAAGGTGTCGCCTGGGATTATTGCGCCCTGTCAGGTAAGCTGATTCGCGTATATCATTCGCGGCCTGATAGCTGTAATCTGCCCCCACACGCAAGGCGGGATCAATCTGGTAGTCGGCACCGGCACTGGCCAGCAAACCCGCCTGTTGTGCCAGATGGTTGTCAGGGCCGGGCACTTGTTCTACCCTTGACCAGTTGCGGTTGACATTGGCGCGCAGCTCCAGCGCTGGCATGCTGGCCGCCAGTTGCTGCAAGTTCAGTTTTGCTTCAATTTCCAGGCCAAGAATACGGGCGCGGCCACTGTTGGCGAGACTGCTGACCCAGGTACTGCCATTTTGTGTAGTCTGCTCGAGCATGACATCATCTATGCGTCGCCAATAGGTGTTGGCGCTGATGACACTGCTCTCTGTCAGATAGTGTTCATAAGCGAGTTCCATGCCCCAGGCACGTTCTGGCCGCAAGTTGGCGTTGCCCTGAAAATCTGAATTGAGAGGGGTATTATTGTTGTCGATGCGGAACAGGCGCGGCACCAGGTTGCCAACGGCAGGCAATTTGAAACTGCGGTTGATTGCCATGCGCCATTGTCTTTGTGCATCGAGCTTCCAGACGCTTTGCAATATGGGGCTGACCATGGTGGCATTGTTTTGAAAATCAAAATTCCCTGCTTCTCTGCTATTGCTGCTGATGCGTTCCATGCGCAAACCCAGATAGGCAGACCAAGCGTTGTTGATGGCCCACTCATCCTGTATATAGGCTGCCAGCTTTTGCAGGCTGGCTTGGTAAGTATGGGCGCTGCCATCAGCACTGCCAGTGAGCAGGGCAAATTCCTGTTCATCGCGGTTCTCACGCCGCAAGGCACGGCTGACTTCCCAGCCCAGACTCAGTACATGTGATTCTGAATACGGTGCCAGGTATTTGCCATTGAAGCGGTATTCATTTTCATCGGCATCACCGGTAACATAGCGATGTATGCCCAATGCCCCGCTCTTGTCCTTGCCCCAGAAGTGGAATTTGGTAGACCTGTCCAGGCTGTTCCAGCCGAAATTCAAGCTCAGTCTGGCACTGTCGGCAAGGCGACGTTCCCAACTGAGATCGTTACGCGAAGTGAATACATGAGCTGTCCAGATGGAATGATTATCAGGGAAGTCCGTACTGTCACCCACATAGGTATTTTCTTTTTCCTGCTTGGTCTGCTCTTGCCTGGCGAGAGTCAGATTGCCCTGCCAGCTTAGACTGTCTTGCGCATTGATTTTCCAGTTCAGGCGTGGCGACAGGCTGGCAGCATCACGACGGTTTTGCTGGCTTTGCTGCAACAGCCTGTCGGCCAGTGTTTGCCATGTATCACTCATGTTTTTACGAGTGGCCTGGCTTTCTGTCGCCAAGGTATTGAGCTGGTTGACATTGCTCTCTAATGTGCCTGCCAGCACGTAGAAAATCTCAGGTTTGTCATCAAACTGATCCCCCATGCTCCATGACAGGTTACCCGACAAGCGCCCGGCTTGCAGGCCTGCATTGGCTTTGATTTCTGTAGTCTGGTTGCTGCTTTTTTTCTTGAGGATGACATTGATGGTACCGGCGATGCTCTGGGCGCTGACATCTGCACTGGCGACGCGCATGACTTCTATTTTTTCTATCAAGTCGGGAGCAATGCTGTCTATGGTGAAACCTACCGGTGTGGTCTGACCGTTCAGCAATATCTGGGTATAGCCATTGCCCAGGCCGCGCATGCGTATCTCTGCACCCTTGCCTTTGCTCTCGGTGACGCTGATGCCGGGCAGGCGTTTTAATATCTCGCTGAGATTGGTGTCGCCGTATTTTTCTATGTCTTCACGGCCGTACACACTGCGCATACCGACATCGTCCTGCCGGTCGCGGACAGGTTGTGACTTAGCGCTGATTTCTACTTGCTGTGGCGCTTGTTGTGCCAATACTGCTCTACTGGCGAACAGGGCCAGAACGCTCAGGGCAATGGTGGACAGACGTGTTGAGGTCTGCTTAAAAAGCATGGTGTTTTCTTTCATCTACAGGTTAAAGGACGTGACTGGTCCTTGCGCCTCACTGGGCGCAAGATAGTCATGCGTTGAATAGGGGAAGAGGTTTAGCCTGTTTTAGCCAGGCTTGGCAGCTTCCAGTGCAGTGCGTATGTGCATGACATCGTCAGTACGCACATCGCTGTTTTTTGCATTCAGCAAGACCATGATGACGGGCTTGCCAGCGATGGTGGTGCGCATGGTCAGGCAGCGGCCAGCAATTTTTGAGTAGCCGGTTTTTGACAAGCTGATGTCCCAGTCCTTGCTGGCGGTCAGGCTGTTGGTGCTTTGGTAATCATAGGTTTGTCCGGCTACCGTGTACTGGCCTTCGCTGCGGCTGGCCAGGTTGCGCAATTCTGGATAACTGGCTGCAGCTTTGACCAGGCGGGCAATATCTCTGGCATTCGAGCGGTTATTGGGTGAAATACCTGCCGCTTCTTCCAGATGGGTAGCCTGCAAATCCAGGCTGGCCGTCTTGCTTTGCAAGGCGGCCACAAAGGCAGGCTTACCGCCGGGGTAAGTCCTGGCCAATGCCTTGGCAGCCGCATTGCTGGAAGGAATCAGCGCCAACTCCAGCAGGGTCTGGCGCGACAGTACCGTACCAGGCTGCAGCTTGACCTGGTTGGTATGCCAGCCCGCGACATCCTCTTTGGTGATGGTGATGGCCTCATCTTTATCCAGCTTTGCATCCAGCGTCACCATGGCTGTCATCAGTTTGCTGATAGATGCGATAGGTACGATGGTGTCGGCATTTTTTTCCAGCAAAACTTTGCCGCTTTGCTCATCCACCACCAGCACATGTTCTGAACTGGTTTTGACGTAGGCGCTGATATGGGTAACTGGTTCTGCTTTTGTGGCAGCAACTGGGGCTGATGGCACTGAAGGTTCTGGTGTGGCATTCACCTGGGTTTGCAATACCATTAGTAAGGCCGCCGCGATACCCAGCACGGGTGCTGCCATCTTCCAGTGCCATGGCTGTGTATCAGGGCGCACCAGACGCTTGATGCGTGACAACAAGTCGCCGCCGTTAGCTGCCACCGCAGCTTGCGGCATTGCGGCTATCTGCAATTTATCCAGCACTTGCAGGGCACGCGCCAGTGGGCGGGCCTGGCCCAGCATGGCGGCTGCCATGTCGTCGGCAATCAATTCTCTTTCAGCATCAATGCGTTTGGATATCCACCACACTGCAGGGTGATAGAACAGCAGCGACAAGACCAGGTTTTGCAAGAGATTGACAACATAATCCCAGCGCTTGATGTGGGCCAGTTCATGTGCCAGCAAGGCCTCTATCATGTCGGGTGCCATGCCGGTCAATAAGGATGCAGGCATGACCACGACAGGCTTGATGCAGCCATACGTGACCGGGCTTAACAAGTCTTTCTGGAACTTCACCTGCACCTGGCGGCGTATGGAAAATTGATAGGCCAGTTGATTGGTGCGTGCCTGCCATTGCTGTGTCAGGACTGCAATATCATTGCCATGTTGACCGAGGCGATACACCCACATCAAACCTAATGCCAGACGCATCAGCATCAGCAGCACACCCATGCTCCACAGGCTGACCACCAGCGGCAACCAGGCCTCTATCTGCGCAGCAAGCAGGCTTTGCCTGACCCAGACCAGGTCCAGCGAAATGCTGGCCTTGCTGGCCAGTTGTATGGCTGTTTCCAGGTTGATGGTTTGCGGGTCTTGCCATTGCTGCAATATGCCTAGCGCAGGCCACAGCAAACAAGCCAGCATCGCGATACAGGCCAGCACATAACGTAATTGCGGGCGGGCATTGCGGGCCAGGGCCAGCAGGATGGCGCAAACGCTGGCGATCAATGCACCCTGCCAGACAAAATGCAGCAGGGGCCAGCCCAGCAATTCAGTGAGCGTGTATTCGGTGTATGCGGAAGCTGGCATCATGATTTTTTCTCATCCTGCAGGATCTGTTCGATTTCATCACGTTCTTTGTCGGTAACATGGCCGCGCAAGGCAGCCAGCACCAGAGCCTTGCCAGAACCGGCAAAGACTTTTTGTATCATGTCCTTGAGCAAATTGGTTTGCAGGGAATCCTGCTCTTGCGAAGGTGCATATACATGTGAGCGCTGGCTTTCATCCCGCGTCAGTATCCCTTTGCCATGCATGATTTGCAGATGGCGCAAGACGGTTGCATAAGCCAGGTCGGGACGCTCATCCTGTATGGTTTCATGCAATTGTTTGGCACTCATGGGGCCATGCTGCCACAGCACTTTGAGTAAATTCAGCTCAGATGCCGTGGGCTTGGGGATAGATGATTTTGCAACAGAGGAAGACATATTCTGCATCCAGATTAAACAATGGATGCAGAATAAATGTTCTAGAAACTTTTGTCTAGAACTTTTTTTCTAGCTCACTCAATTACTTGTTCGGACTTTGGAGAGCAATCGATCTTCATGCTTCGGTGCAGGCCACAGACCTGCCGGGCGTTTCAACATGACAATGACCATGGTCAGGCCCAGAAGCAACTGACGCAAGACTTCGGGTTCTATCAGCATGTGGCCGAACAACTGTTGCTGCAATGGTTGCACCATATAGCGCAATACTTCGGGCAAGATCGCCAATAGCACTGCGCCAAGAATCACACCAGGTATATGGCCTATGCCACCTAATATCACCATGGACAGGACAGTGATCGATTCATTCAGGGAAAATGACTCTGGCGAGACAAAGCCCTGGAAGGCGGCAAACATTGCTCCGGCCACACCACCGAAAGAAGCGCCCATGGCAAAAGCCAGCAGTTTGATATTGCGGGTATTGATGCCCATGGCAATGGCTGCGGTTTCATCTTCACGGATGGCGACAAAGGCACGGCCCAGACGTGAATCATGCAAACGCACAGTCACGAAAATGATGCCTGCGCACAGACTTAAAAAAAGAAAGTAATAGGCATTCACGGATGGCATGGAAAAACCAGCGAAATGCACCGTCGCCTGCGAACCCGCTTCCCCACCCAGTGAAACACCGAAAATGCGGATGTGGTCTATCATATTGATGCCCTTGGGGCCATCAGTGATGTTGATCGGTGCATTCAGGTTGATGATGAAGATACGCACAATTTCACCAAAGCCCAGAGTAACGACGGCCAGGTAATCACCACGCAATTTCAAGGTTGGCGCACCGAGCAATGCCCCCAATGCTGCTGCCAGCATCGCCCCAAGAGGGACGATGATCCATACCGACAGATGTATGCCATGCTCGGCTATCTCCGGCCCACACAACCATACCAACGCATGACCAAGCATGGGAAAATTGTTGACCACAGACTCCAGCAACACGGCAAACTGCGGCGACGCCAGCAAAGCCGTCATATACGCGCCCAAAGCATAAAAAGCGATGTAACCAAGATCGAGCAAGCCAGCAAAACCCACAACAATATTCAGGCCCAGCGCCAGCATGATGTAGAGCAGGGCAAAATCCATGATACGCACCCAGGCATTGCCATATTGCATCGCAATGAAGGGGAAAACCAGCATCATCGTGATCAGCAATGCCAGTATCGGATATGCCTGACGCGGGTTGGCTCTGGTATCAAAGTAGTGGGACATGTGTCTTGCCTGGAAGTTTACACTTCCGGCCATCTTAAACACCCGCCATTCAAACCGCTATCATGATCTTGCTCACATCATGCCGCGTTGCTGGGACTGTGTAGGCGTCACACCGAATACAGACTTGAAGCTGGACGTAAAGTGGCTATGGCTGGCAAAACCGCATGCATGAGCGATCTGGGTCAGGTCATTGCATGTCGCCTGCATGGCCCGCAAAGCCCTGACCAGTCGGGTGCGTATCAGGTAGCGGTGGACTGGCAGGCCGACTTCTTCCTTGAATACCCTGGCGAGATGAAAGGGGGATGTATGCACATGGCGGGCCAGGTCATCCAGCGCCCACTCCTGATGAGGATAAAGTGAAATCAGTTCTTTGACTGCCTCGACTTGCTGGCGTCTGCGACTTTGCGTCAAGCTATGTCTGGCACGTTCCAGTTGCTGGCCGTCTACGCAGGCAGCCTGCACCGATGTCGTCAGCACAGAGACACTGATTTCCTGCACCGCCAGTTGATCGACGACGGGCTCATGCAGATGTCGCCATAAAAGTTCGCGATTAAGTACGCTGGCAGGCGGTAGCAGGCTGTGCGACCTCAGCGCTGGAGCATACAGTTGCTGTACGCCAGCTGCATCGACCAGCATTTGCATGAGTGCTTCCTTTGAGAAATCCAGTACCAAAGCTTCATCGCCTATGTTACCGGGAAAAGTGATGCGGTAAGGCTGACCAGTACCCAGAAAAATCGCATGATTGGCGTTTGCAATGACATGCTGCCTGGGGCCATCATGCTTGGCCAGCACACCAGCGATGGGGAGCAATACCAGGTCGGCAGTTTCACACTCCAGCTCTTTTGTGTCGTCAGGCGCAGGCCGTGCCACACCGTGCCGGATAGACAAGAGTTCGCTTTGGAAAAGGGTACGCAGTACCAGTGCCATAATAGTATCTTTGAAGCCCAGGTTAATCGACACTGATACGATAAGCCGACTCTTCACAAATTTTAATTTGATAATACGGCATTCTGGGAGATTAGATATTCAGTACGGCTACGCAATATCCCTTACTTAGGCAGCAACTTGCGCCGTTCATATTCAAGCTGGTTGATATGCCGCTGTATGGCGACATCCATTTCATGCGGCAGTTTGTGAAAACTGATACCTATGCGGTATTTGCCCTGCCTGCTTTTTTCTATCTGGGTAACATGGCGCACCACGCCTTCGCAACGTACTACATTGCGTATGCCAAGCACGATATGTAATTTGGCAATGCGATCCTGCACCTTGATTTCTGGTGGGCCAGACACTTGCACACTCAGGCCACCCACGCATAAATCAAAGATGGGCCAATAAGCGAGGGTCTCGCCTTTTTCATCATACAGCCTGACTTTGAGCGGGTCGACAATAGGCAATTCATTGCGGAAATACTCGCGGCGCTGCATACGCACCACGCGCGGAGGTATGGGTACCCAAAAAGCGTCCTGGTCACCCCAGGTGAAACGCTGGGGGTTGAGTCCGGTGAATTGCACGCGTATGCCATCCGGTCTGGCGAGGAAAACACAGGAACTGGCTTTTTCCAGCAACTTGTTGGCACGCGCATCGCCACCTATATCAAATACCAGGCCATCGTCCCTGGCTGAGAGTATCAGGGTGACGATAAATTCGCGCCCTTCATTAAAGTAAACCGTGACTGGCTCGCGCCTGTGGGACAGCTCATTCAAAATGCCCAGAATTTCTCTCTGCCCCAGCAGGAAAAATTTATCCTCAATTTCGTCGTTGCTCAATGATGCAGACATCCATTTACCTTTTTACTTATTTTTCTTGAAAAATAGACTGCTTATTACTACTGGTCAATAAATAATATAACCAAATGCCGCGATTTGAAACATCAGTTGCTTTTTTGGCCCGGCGGGCCCGGCAACAGGGGGAGGCTTGTTTGTCGCATAATGCCTGCAATGCCTTCAATATTCAAAATAATCAATGAAAATACTTGCCATCTGCGGCAGCCTGCGCGCTGCCTCGCTGAACGCCATGCTGATCCGTGCCCTGATACGCCTGGCACCATCTGATATCAACATCCTGGCCTACGACGGCATGGCAGCGCTGCCTCTGTTCAATCCCGACCTGTATTTGACACCACCAGTTAGCGTGGTGAACTTGAAAGAACAAATAGTCTCAGCTGACATCATACTGATTGCCAGCCCGGAATATGCGCATGGTATAACAGGCGTCATCAAAAATGCGCTGGACTGGACGGTCAGCAGCGACGTGTTTGTCTACAAGCCTGTGGTGGTATTGAACGCCTCGCCCAGAGCCATGCATGCGGACGCAGCATTACGCGAAATATTAAGCGTGATGTCGGCCAGGATACTGGAAGCAGCATCGGTAAAGGTGCCCATCATAGGTGCAAAACTGGACGAGGATGGCATGGTCAGCCACCCTGAAATAGCGGGAATTTTAAAGGCAGCGCTGGTGGCTGCCAAAGCTGAATGGCTAAGCTTGCAAGACTGACTAAGCCGCTAAAGCTTGTTCCAGCAGTGTATGCAATTCGCTGAACGATGGTTCACCGACATAGCGTTTAAGGATATTGCCCTGTTTGTCGATGACGTAAGTGGTTGGCGTCAGTTTGACATCGCCGAATGATTGCGCCAGCTTGCCTTGAGGATCCAGGGAGACATGGAAAGGCAGTTTGCGGGTTTCTGCGTAATTGAGTACGTAGTTCGGCGGATCATAGCTCATGGCAACTGCCACAAATTCCAGACCCTGCTTATTGTATTTATTATAGGTTTCTATCATCTTTGGCATCTCTGCGACGCACGTCGTGCAAGATGTTGCCCAGAAGTTCACCATGACCACTTTGCCGCGCAAGCTTTGCGTAGAGATTTTTTCACCTTTGAGATTGGTGAAGCTGACATCCGGCATAGGGGTTTTAGCTTTGTAAGTCACAAAAAAGGTGACCGCCAGGGCAATCAGCGCTGTCGCAGCGATGACTGAAAAAATGGCGAATTTACGCGGTGAAGAAGGCGCCAGCATGGTTTTCCCAAAGCAAGAAACAAATCAATAAATAAAACAAGAGCGCATTATACGGCCTAAGTCACAATCAGGTTTTGCGCCCTATCATGGATGTGCGTGCTCTACCAGAGCCGGGCAACAGGAACGACAACACCGGCAAACCAGGCGCGGCCAAGGGAAGCTGTCGTCAAGCCCCTGGTCATACCGGCATCAAGGGTAAGGCGCTTGTTTGGGCTATAAGTGAAAGCGATCAGAGCTTGTCCCTGGTTTTTGGTACCAGCCCGACGCCAGCCAGCCCACTCGGCAGTCAGGCCCACTTTGTCAGTCACCTCAGTAGACAGTGAAGTCGATAGCCCGGTTTGCCAATGAGATGTGGCATCTTCAGCAAACCCCAGATGCGTCAGATTCAGGTTCAGATCAGCATGGAACTTGCCCATGTCCTGGCTGACGATGCCATTCACTGTCCAGTCTGATTTGCCCGATCCTAACGAGTCTTTGGCAGTAGGGAATTTATTGCCAAATTCCACACCAAGAGCAGTATCGTCATCGATCACAAATGCCCGTTTGATCGTCAGTGAAGTATCGCCAAAGCCACGGTCGCGCTGACCTGCACTATCATTGTTAATAATATGTGCTTCACCACCAAGCAGAATGCCCCATTCTTTGGAAAAAGCCAGCTTGAATAGATACGGCAGGCTCTGGCGCAGGGCTAGCCCGGTTTTGCTGGAATTAATACCCATTTCCAGTTCCACCTGCCCTGCTACTGGCAGTTGCGCAGAGTTGGATACCGAAGGACGGTAAGGGGTGATGGCGTCGACCTCTTCATCAGCCGCCTGTGCAAACTGGCAAGCCAGACAAGTCAGGACGACAAAGCTCAGGCGAAATATGTGGGATATGCGGAATATGCTGGGCATGGCTTTCCTTTCATTCTGTGATCAGCACACTGGGCGCACTGATGGCTTTACCAGCAACATGGGTGGTCAAGACTATCGCTGTCGAAGTTGAGCCAAAGGCATTCAATTCATTAATGATACGCTGTAAATGTTCTACATCGGTTGCCAGCACGCGCATGACGGCGCCATCTTCGCCAGTAACCGTATAGCAATCAATAATTTCGGGGCAGTTAGCGACATACTGGGCGTAGGGCCGCCCCTGCTGTGTAGACAGCCTGATCATGGCAGTAATTTGATAACCGAGTGCCTTGGGATTAATATCGGCACGATAGGCACGTATCACCTGGGCAGCTTCAAGACGCTTGATGCGCTCGGACACAGCGGGCTGGCTCAGATGTACCTGGCGACCTATCTCGGCATGCGACATGCGGGCATCCTGTTGCAATAATTGCAGGATTTTCTGGTCAAACTGGTCGAGTTTATGATTCATAAGCATTTTGCGTAGATTTCCGATTAAACCCTTGGTGGCATGAACAATTCCCTATGGAATCCCATTCAAACCATAGATTGCACTTGTTAAAGTAGAGCTTACACCAAACCTCAGGATGCTCTGGAAAAATTGCCATGACAACTATAACTGCACACCAGCTTGCCCATATTGCCAACGAGTTTGAAACACCCTGCTGGGCCTATGACGCTTCCATTATAAGAGCGCAAATTGCCCGCCTGCGACAATTTGATGTGATCCGCTTTGCCCAGAAGGCCTCCAGCAATATCCATTTGCTGCGCCTGATGCGTGAAGAAGGCGTGATGGTGGATTCTGTCTCCCTCGGTGAAGTTGAACGTGCCTTAGCTGCTGGTTATACCAGCCAGGCGGAGCACGGTGGCCATGCGCCTATCGTGTTCACTGCAGACTTGCTGGACCGTGCGACCTTGAAGCGCGTAGTGGAATTGAATATCCCGGTGAATTGCGGCTCACCACAAATGCTGGAGCAACTGGGGCAGGCTCATCCTGGTCATGCTGTATGGTTGCGCATCAACCCTGGCTTTGGTCACGGCCACAGCCGCAAGACCAATACCGGGGGCGAGCAAAGCAAGCATGGTATCTGGCATGAAGAATTGCAAAACGCATTGGCCATCATCGATCAATATGGTTTGACGCTGGTGGGTCTGCACATGCATATAGGTTCTGGTGTTGATTATGATCATTTGCAAAGCGTTTGCGATGCAATGATAGAACAGGTCAAAATCTGCAAGCGTGACTTGCAGGCAATTTCCATCGGTGGTGGTTTGTCCATCCCTTACCGTGGCGATGAGCCTGCGGTCGATACTGCGCACTATTTTGAAATCTGGGACAAAGCCAGGAAAGAAATTGAAACCCTGCTGGGCCACAAGATCAGCATGGAGATAGAACCTGGCCGTTTCCTGGTGGCGCAATCCGGTATGTTGATTTCTGAATTGCGTGCGCAAAAACAGGTAGGTAGCAATTTCTTTGCGCTGGTCGATGCAGGCTTTAATGACCTGGTGCGCCCTTCCATGTATGGCAGTTTCCATCGCATTAGCTGCCATGCGGCAGATGGCACAGCGCGCACTACGGCCCTGCGCCCTACGGTGGTGGCCGGGCCCTTATGTGAATCTGGCGATGTGTTCACGCAAGAAGATGGTGGCGTGGTCACAACCCAGGATTTGCCAGCTTGCGAAATTGGCGACCTGTTCGTCTTCCATGATGCCGGTGCTTATGGTGCCAGCATGTCATCAAACTATAATTCCCGCCCCTTGATACCGGAGGTTTTGGTGGATGGTGAACAGATCAAACAAATCCGCCGTCGCCAGACTGTGCAGGAACTGATTGCGCTCGAAAATATCTAAGCTGTTATCCAAGCTATTTTTAGCGTAGTTCTTCGAGAAGGCCAGCCTTCCTGGCTTTGAGGATGGCGACATTGAGTTTGTCGATAATGCCGTCATCCTTGTCTGCCCTTACCGCGAAATGAATCGTATCTATCAGCAGCGGCTTGGGTAAGACTGTCAGGCGCACATCGGCAAATGGCGAACTGCTGCCCTCGTTTTCATCGCGCAAAGCCTGCAAGCGGTTTTCAAGTATACGCGGGTCTTTATTCACCGCACCAAACAAGCCGGCATCCATGCGCCGGAACAAGAGTTTATAGATGCGCGACAAGGGTGCATAATTATCGACTTCAACCTTGAAGAGATTGTCTTTCATGGCATCGAAGCGATCACCATAGCTGAAGCCGCGCGGTATACCTATAGTCTTGTCTTTGAGGTCGGCCATGGTATTGAAGCGGAACTGGGCATCGCTTCTGGTGACCAGGAACATGTACTTTGATTGTATGGGCAAGGAAAAGTGGAAGATTTTTTCCCGCTCTTTGGTCTTGCTGACTCCGTATAAAACGCCTTCACCATTTTCTGCGGCCTGCAATGCGCGTGGCCAGGGACTGCGCTGCTGTTGTATCTGCAAATTCCCATCCCGTTCAATAAACTCAAATAGTTTATCTGCCAGTTTCAAGGGAAAAGGCTGGCCGCGCTGGTCTATGGGATCAGGTGTCAGTATCACCACTTCCTTGGCTTGCGCTGCCTGCTGGCTCAAGGTGAATAACAAAGTCAGCAAGCTCAGCCGCATAAGCGGAATAGGGTTGCACAGATGCATTTGACTTCACCATCACCTTTCATCCAGACTCTCAAAAAAAACCGGCAGACAAAAACATCCCTGCGGCTGGCAAGGATCAAGCATCATTCGGGAGAGTAAAACAGACAAGCAAACAAGCATCGTCACTGAATTTCTTGTGAACGATTTTTATCAAATAGTAACGTCAATTTGACAATGCAGCAAGTTTGACAATAAAGTATTTAAACAGCAAGAAAGTACGTGTCAGCTTTTCTTCGTGCCGGGCCTTTGAATGACTGCTTTGATGTGCGCCCATTGCGCAGGCTTGATGCCGCCTTTGTATGACTCCATGACCTTGCCATCACGGCCTATGAGAAAAACAGTCGGGGTGGCAAACACTTTGCCGAAATTATCCTGATAATCCGAGGCATTGCGCCACAGTGAAGGAAAGCCTTGATTGTCCTTGCTCAACCACTTTGACTGTTTGGCATAGTCATCAATATCGCTCATGGCATCGTCGATACTGACGGTGACCAGTTCAAATCCTGATTTTTTATTGGCTTCATAAAACTTGCGAAACATGGGCATCTCAGCCTGGCAGGTCGGGCACCAGGTCGCCCAGAAGGTCACCAGTATGACCTCACCTTTGCTGGTATCGAGCTTATAGGGTTTGCCATTCAGCATGGTCCCTGTCAGGGCGGGTTGGGCAGGGAAGCCATCCTTGCTGGCAGCCAGGGCAAATTGGGTACTGATGCAGGAGGCGACAATAATAGCCGCAACCAGGGCCTTTGACATACTGAGCATGGTAGTACTCCACTTCTGTCTGCGAGATGCCTTACAGCATAGTGCAGATTGAAGCTGCCTGCCTGCGCTTATAAGGCAATTTCAGCATAAGCTGCAGAACGCGTACCTGGCCGCGGTGGATTGTCCGCCGCCCTGTACGTAAACACCATGGAAAACTTGGTCGCGGCAGTCTGGTTCTTGCCCGCAGCATGAAAGAGATTGCTATGGAACAGCAAGACATCACCCTGTTGCAAAGGTACGGGCCGGGCTTGCGCCAGCAAGGCCTGGTTTTGTTCCAGATCGGTACGCAAGAACTGCGCTTCGTCCAGTTGAGCCACATCAATATCGATTTTATGGGAACCAGGTATCACCAGCAGGCAACCATTTTCCAGCGTTTCATTGCGCAGTGCCAGCCAGGAAGACACCAGTTCTGCCCGCTGGAAATTCCAGTAACGGCTATCCCTGTGCCAGCCTGTGGCGGTTGAATACTGCGGCTGCTTGCTCATGATGCAATTGTGATGCGACTGCGACAGCAAGGCACCTGCCCCCAGTAATTGCAACAAAGGTTCTGCCAGGGCCTGGCCTGTTGCCCATTGCGCCAGGCGCGGGTCACGGGCGTAGGCCTGCAATAGCCGTCTGGCAGTCAAACCACCCTCGGCGTCACGTGATGCGGGAGCACCGGGGTAACGGGTATCCGCCTCATATTCTATGGGTTGTACCTGGCCAGCCAGTTGCTGCTCGCAATAGGCGATTACTTCTTCGCAATAGGCCGCGCTGGCCTGTTGCCGCAATACCAGAAACCCCTGGCTGGCAAATTCTTCTTGTTGCGCAGTACTTAACATGGTCATCATTTTCAGTGAGCAAAATGCCATCGCTGTGCATCGTTTGTGATGCATAGTGGACTGTAGCAGTGAAAGCGTAAGTGAAGGACATGTGCCCGATGAACCAGGACAAGGCGCAAAACACAGCGATAGCGGGGCTTTCGCGAGTATTTGCAACGCCGTCATGGTCGGCGTGCGCATGGCAGGCACTTCGCCTTTCACTGTTACAGTCCACTAAAATGGCGCACTCTTGATTTTAGGTGAATTATCTTCTGGTGATCAGAACAGATCAGGGCAATTTAAGCGCGATTGTGATTAGGACGTCACAATTAAAATCCCGTAATAGGTGATAATGTAGGCCAAATTTAACGCAATAAATGAAGGCAAAAGCCACTTACTCAAGATGACACATACCATACTGGAAAATATCAACGTCAGTTCTTTCGAGAACATGCCCACCCCTGAAGAATTGCATGCGCGCCTGCCTTTGAGTGATCTGGCGGGCGATGTCGTAGAACAAAGCCGCGAGAGCCTGCGCAACATCCTGGAACGCAAGGACAAACGCCTGTTCGTCGTCGTTGGCCCCTGCTCCATCCACGACCCGGTTGCCGGGCTGGATTATGCACGCCGACTGAAAGCCCTGCAGGAAGAAGTCAAGGATGTGATGTTGCTGGTCATGCGTGTCTATTTTGAAAAACCACGCACGACCACAGGATGGAAGGGTTATATCAATGACCCGTATATGGATGATTCTTTCCGTGTTGATGAGGGCATGGAAAAAGCCCGCCAGTTTTTGCTGGATGTCTGTGAACTCGGTCTGCCGACCGGAACCGAAGCGCTGGACCCGATTTCACCACAATACCTGGGGGACCTGATTGCCTGGACGGCCATTGGTGCGCGCACGACGGAATCACAGACTCACCGCGAAATGTCGTCTGGCTTGTCTACCCCTGTCGGCTTCAAGAATGGTACGGATGGTGATATCAGCATCGCCATCAATGCGATCCTGTCTGCTTCACATCCACATTCTTTCCTGGGTTTGAATGGTCAGGGCCGCGTCTCCATCGTTCGCACCAGCGGCAATCAATATGGCCACGTGGTTTTGCGTGGTGGTGGTGACCGTCCGAACTACGATACCGTGTCTGTCGCCATGGCTCAGCAAGCCCTGGTCAAGGCCAAGCTGCCACCGAATATCGTAGTCGATTGCTCACACGCCAACAGCTATAAAAAACCAGAACTGCAACCGCTGGTCATGGCAGATGTGGTCAACCAGATTGCCAATGGCAACAAGGACATCGTTGGTGTCATGATCGAATCCAACATCATTGCCGGTAACCAGCCCATCCCTGAAGATTTGTCGCAGCTCAAATACGGCTGCTCAGTGACCGATGCCTGCGTGGATTGGGAAACGACGGAGAAGATGTTGCGGGATGCTGCGGCGAGATTGCGCGGATAGTAAAAAAAATGAGTGCAGATAATGCACTCATTTTTTTACCACGATTTATTTAACTTATTTGGGCCTGGGGCATGCCACGCCTATCTTTACGCCTATCATTATCGTCGCGTCGGTAATAGCTTGCGCCGCTGGACTATTCAGATATTTTTTACCCACCGGAGTTTCATAAAATTGTTTAACCTCATTCTGTTCTGCTTCGCTGAGCGAGGCAAGCGGTCTGGTTTGCTCTGGATGACGGCTGTTATAGTACTGGGTTTCAAATGCAGTAATGTATTTGCTACCCAGTGGCGATTCAAAGAAATTGGCAAGTGAGTGCAATTCGTCAATCGTAAAATTGCTGACAAACAGACGCCGTACTTCTGGCACTGACTTTTTCCAGTTTTTGTCTATACAGGGATACTGCACAGTTTGGCTAGTCGCTTTCAACATTCTGATGATGCCACTGGAATTGATGACGCGTGTTGCTTCAACGCTGGCATTGCCTGCTGCATGGGCTAGACCAGCAGCGCCACAGAGCAGGTACAGGGCAAGGACTATCTGGCTGTTTTTATACACGTATACCTTTGCTATTCAATAAGCCTGCAATTGTACTTGCAGGGCATCACAATTGCCTCAGTTGTCGCATGCAATTAGCGTAGGAAAGCTGTATTTCTGTCTGATTTTTGTGCTGGCCTGCCTGCACTATTTTCTTTCCACCCACATACACATCGCGCACCAGATTATCATTGCCTGCAAAGATCCAGGTATTGAGTACGTCAGCACTGCTGATACCTGCCAGGTTGGGATGCTGATCATCAAGTACCACGATGTCTGCACGATAGCCTGTAGCCAGTTGCCCCAGCTTGCGACCACTGGCTTGCGCGCCACCTTGCAAAGCGGCCTGATATAAGAAATCACCAACTTTGCGTTGCCCTGGAATACTGGCGATATTGCGGCCTTGCAAACGCAAACGCTGGCCATATTCCAGCCAGCGTAATTCTTCTACCGGGCTTTGTGATACATGGCTGTCACTGCCTACGCCAAAGCGGCCACCGGCTGCGATGTAATCTGGCAGATCAAAGAAACCATCGCCGAGATTGCCTTCAGTCGTCGTGCAGATACCTGCTACTGCGCCACTGGCGGCGATGCCCTGCACTTCGGCCTTGTTCAAATGCGTGGCATGCACCAGGCACCAGCGTTCGTTCACCAAACCACTGTCGAGCAAGAGTTCTACCGGGCGTTTGCCTGAGTAAGCGATACAGGCATCAACTTCTTTTTGTTGCTCGGCAATATGGATATGGATGGGGCGTGCGGCAGGAAGTACCGCCACCAGTTCACGTATCTGGCTGATGCTGGCAGCGCGCAGTGAATGCGGGGCAACACCGATTTCGACCTGGTCATTACGCTTGCCTTCCAGTGCTACTATCAATTGCATGATCTCTGCCACATTGGTAGAGAAGCGGCGCTGGTCATGGCGCAAGGCCTGCTCGCCAAAATCGGCGTAACTGTACAGCACGGGCAGCATGCTGATACCCATGCCGGTTTGTTCTGCTGCTGCAATCACGCGTTCGGCCATCTCGGCTGGACGGGCATAAAAACTGCCATCCTGGTCACGGTGCAGGTAATGGAATTCACAGACTGCGGTATAGCCATGGCGCAGGCATTCAGCATACAGTTGCGCAGCAATAGCCTGGATTTGTTCAGGCGTGATATGCAGGGCATAGCGGTACATGAGATCACGCCAGGTCCAGAAACTGTCCTTGCCCTCGCCTGCCATTTCTGTCATACCAGCCATGGCGCGCTGGAAGGCGTGTGAATGCAGATTAGTCATGCCAGGCACGACAAATTGAGCCTGGTTTTCATGGGTCTGCGCGCTAGTGCCCAGTTCTATCTGGCAGAGGTCACCGTTGTCATTCCAGTGCAGGCGTACATTGCTGGTCCAGCCTTGTGGCAGTAAAGCCTGGTGAGCGAACAGGCTACTCATGCTGCACTCCCTTGCGTCTTGTTCCAGTCCAGACAGGCTTGCAGCAATTGCTTCAGCAAGGGTTGTACCTGCGCTGCCAGATCAGGCCGGTATTCGTAGGGAGCAGCTTCGTTCATATAAATGCACTGACTCATTTCCAGTTGTATTGCGTGGATGTTACGTGATGGCTGGCCGTAATTGCGGGTGATAAAACCACCCTTGAAACGGCCATTGAAAATATGGGTATAGGCTTGTGCGTGAACTGAATCTCGCAGGCAATTGGCAACGGCGGCTTGCATGCCTGCATCACAGGATTTTTGATCAGCCGTACCAAAGTTCAGGTCTGGCAATTTGCCTTCAAAAAAACGGGGCACTTCAGACGCGATGGAATGCGCATCCCACAAGACGACGCTGCCATGCAGGTTCAACAAGCGTTCCAGCTCTTGCTGCAATTTCTGATGATAGGGTTGCCAGTAAGTGGCGATAAGGCGCTGCACTTCTGCTTCCGTCGGCAGACTCTCAGTCGCATACAACGGCTGCTTGGCAAAGGTATCAACCGGACACAGGCCGGTGGTATCTTGCCCCGGATACAAATTGGCATTGTCAGAAGAGCGGTTCAGGTCTATCACATAACGTGAATATTCAGCCGCGATGGTGGAGGCCCCCAACTCTGCAGCCATATTGTAAAGGCTGCGCAAATGCCAGTCGGTATCGGTTTTTTCTTGTGCGACTGGCAGCATCTGGGCGGCGATATCATCCGGTATGCTGGTGCCCACATGCGGCATGGAAATCAGCAGGGGCTGGCTGCCCTGTTGAAAGTGATAAGCAGTCATGATGTCTCCCAAATTTATGAATGTTGTAGTTTGCGGCTCAGCCTGTCGGCTGCTGCCAGGGTCATGTTGATGAGTTCTTGCTTGCGCTGCTGTATGCGTTGCGCCGGTGCCATCAGGGACAAGGTCGCTTCCAGCTTGTCACGACCAGAAAACACAGGTGCGCTGACACCCCAGATGCCAAGGTCAACTTCATTCTCACTGGTGGCATATCTTTGTTCTCGTATACTGTGCAACTGGGTTTGCAAATCTTGCAGGGGCTGATTTGGTAATGGTGCATTTTCCAAAAAATTCTGTGCCAGCAAATCGTCTTGCAAAGCTGGCGGCAAGTAGGCCAGCAAGGCCTTGGCCGACGCACCGCGCACGCTGGAACTGGCACGCCCTTTAGCAAATGAACAGCGCAAGGCTTGCTGGCTTTCCTGCATATCCAGACAAACCACTTGCCCGTTCACATAGGCCAGCAAGCCCACGCTTTCACCCGACTTTTGCACCAGATCTGTGAGCTCATCGCGCGCAGCACTCATGAGCCATGAATGCTGGTCAAAACCACGCGCCAATTGCACTGCCAATGGGCCAGGTTCATACAGGCCAGTTTGCGCATGTTCCTGCACCAGGCCCCATTTCTTTAATGGTGCGAGTTGTCGGTACAGCGTGCTGAGTGGCAAGCCAGTTTGTTCTACCAGTTCACGCGCAGATAACGCCTGTCCATGGCGGGCGACACAGGCCAAGACCTGTAAAACGCGTTCGCTTTGAGGAATTTCTATTTTATGAGGGACAGCCATGACAGGAAGCTAGCACGTAAAACTGAATACATCCATGCTAGCATCAGAATGGGAAACATCAACCATCAATTCCCACGTAGCGAGAATCAATGAGTAATTTTCACACCTTGAAGATATCTTTATTGCGCATCAGTCATGATGCTGCGGGATAACGTCTCCAAGATCTCCAGTGGCAAATACATCATCTTCATTATGAGCTGACTTACTAATTCCCGTTCCTAATGTGGGTTGCACAAACAGATAACAAGCTATCGCTCCTAACACTGGAAGCAGCCAGATCAGCGCATATTGCGCGTATTTTTGGCCTGGTTCATAGAAATCGCTCTTCACAACCAAAAAGCTAATGTATAGGTTCAAGGCCAGTACAAGACCGACTATACATATTGTCACAACTGAAAGAGTATCCATATTCCGAGAATAAAAGGTGGGCCGCGAAAGCGCTTAGCTCCTGCTGTACGGCGTCATCTGACAATTACGGTTTTCCTGCGCCGGGAAGTCAGCCTTGATAACATCGTACTTGCTCTTTTCTTCTGCATTCAGCGCCCTGAATTGGTAGGCAAACTTGTTCGTGCTGACTGTGCGTGGGCCTATGCGGGCTGAGCGCACGCCTTTATTGCTGAGATTATTCAGATGCAGTTTTGCTGCTTCTTCGGTCTTGAACACACCCAGCGAAATACCCCAGCGCAGATTGCTCTGGTCTTGCACGATATAGAAATCATTGATGCCAAGGCGGCGCAGCTCACCGGCTTTTTTGTCAGCGCCTTCTTTGCTGCCTTGTGAAGGAATGAACACCATGTGGGTGGCGACATCGACGACGTTGATGCGCGACTGGCGGTCACCCAGGGCCAGGGTTTTTAATTTTTCTTCTATCTTGGGAATATCACTTTGCTGGAAGTTACCCACTTCCAGGCAGGCGATGACTTCGGCTTTCTTTTCGTTTGCCGGCTCACTTGGCGAAGCTGCTTCGGTCGCAGTCAGGAGCTTTAGTTGATCGGCATGATGCTGTTTTTTCAAGCGCTCGGGCTCATGGGTATCGAGGGACCAGTGTCCCAGATAGCCGAGATTAAATGCCAACAAGAAGGCATTCAGTATGAGCAGGCTCCAGAAAAAGAATCTCAGCATGGTAAGTGTCAGTGTTATCAGTCCGGGCTTGATTGTGCCACGACAAACAGCCCCGTCAAGACCAGATTATCTACATATTGATAAGGAATGCCCAGATGGCTCAGTAAATACGGGGCAGCACCACCAGAAATCACGCAATTGATGGCCTGGTTTTCCAGCTGCTCAAGGGTATTGACGGCACGTACAATCGCACCTACCTGAGCGCTGATGCAGCCGCTGACGATGGCTTGATCAGTATTATCGGCGAAGACTTTGGCTATATCAGTTGATTCTGCCACCTGCGGCAATTGCGCGGTATTGCGTGCCAGCGACTCTGCCATGAGTTTAAGGCCGGGCAAGATCATTCCCCCCTTGAATATGCCTTGCGCTGTCACTGCATCGACTGTGGTGGCAGTTCCACAAGTAGCGACAATCAGGCTTTGTTGCGGGAACAGGTAATGCGCACCTATCATGGAGGCGAGGCGGTCACAGCCTAGTTGGGCCGGATTGCGGTAGCCATTGTGCAGACCTGCGATATCTTCTTGCGAAGCAAACCAGTCTATGTGTAAGTCTGGCTGTACTTCTTGCAGTAAATCCGTGAGTTTTTCTTTGATGCTGGCACCGGCTACATTGGAAATCAGGACACGTACAAAGTGCATCCCTTGCCAACTGGCTTTCAAGCTATCCAGTTCGGCATGGCTGACGGAGGCGATCTGCTGCCAGACTGCAGCAGACTTGACCGCTACTGACTTCGTCAGTGCAGCATCCAGATTAACTGTAGCCCATTTTATGCGCGTATTACCAGCATCTATTAACAACTGCATCATGCCCTGGTTTTCCTTATTTTATGCGACAGGTCGTAAGGACACATCACCGGCCAGTACATTGACCTGGCCCTGTTCAGTCTGTAATACCAGGCAGCCATGCAGATCCACACCGAGCGCTTTGCCTGTGTGCAAGACCTGACCATGATCAAGTATATGCACGGTTTGGTTGGCGTAGGCATGCAAGGCATTCCAGCGCGGCAAATAGACTGAAAAACCCTGCTGGCCAAATTGCTGCAATGTTGTTGCCAGTGCGTTCAGCAACTGCGCCAGCAGCAGGTTTCTATCCATTTGTGCCAGCCAGGGTGCATCTGCCAGGGCACGGCCTACTTGTGCCTCCAGCTCATCCGACACTTGCAGGTTCAGACCTATTCCAGCAACTATCCAGGTACCTCCTTCACTGGCGGCGGCTGATTCGAGCAAGATACCGGCGAGTTTTTTACCATCGCGCAAGAGGTCATTTGGCCATTTGAGTTGCACGTTCTGGTTCAGGGCATTCAGGCATTCAGCCAAGGCAACGCCTATTGCCAATGGCAAGCCCAGCAGGTTATGCGGCGCTTGCGGCAAATGCCAGGCCAGCGAAAAAGTCAACATGCCACCAGGCACGGTCAGCCATGGGCGACCTGCCCTGCCACGCCCCGCAGTCTGATGCACAGCCACCCGCAGCACTGGGCGCACCGGTGTTAACGAGCTGGCAGTCAGGCGTGCCATCAGGTCGGCATTGGTGGAGCCAGTTTCTGCGACGACTTCAATATCAACTTCGCGGGCTGCACCGTCACAGAGTTTTTCTATGGCAGCCGCATTCAGTTCCAGGTTTTTATTCTCTTGCATAATCTGTCTATGGTTAGCAGCCGTATTGTACTGCTGCCTGAACAAATATTCAGGCCAAAAAAAACGGCACCTTATGCAGGTGCCGTTCTTTATTACATCAACATCTTGATGCTGCGGTATTTACGCTGTGTTAGCGCATTGGCTGCTTATGCTTCGCCGCCATCCACCACATCAGTTGTTGTTACTTCTGGTATCGGAGCAAATGCTGCTTTTTCCGCTTCCAGCAAGGCTACGCGTTCATCTGCTTCCCAAGTTTCTTTCAACTTGCGGGCGCGATGGAATGCCAGACCTGTACCAGCAGGGATCAGGCGACCAACGATGACGTTTTCTTTCAAACCACGCAGACCGTCTTTTTTGCCCATGATCGCAGCTTCGGTCAGAACACGTGTGGTTTCCTGGAAGGACGCCGCAGAGATGAAGGAATCTGTAGACAGGGAAGCCTTGGTAATACCCAACAAGATATTTTCATATGTTGCAGGGATACCATTAGCTGCTGTTACGCGATCATTTTCATCCAGCAATTCAGAGCGTTCTACCTGTTCACCAACGATGTAGTTGGCATCGCCTGGATTAACCACGACAACGCGACGCAACATCTGACGAACAATAACTTCAATGTGCTTGTCATTGATCTTAACGCCTTGCAAACGGTACACGTCCTGAACTTCATCAACGATGTAACGTGCCAGCGCTTCGATACCCAGCAAACGCAGGATGTCTTGTGGATCGGCTGGGCCGTCAACAATCATCTCACCCTTGTTCACGACCTGGCCGTCATGCACCAGGACTTGTTTGTCTTTGGTGATCAGGAACTCGTGTTTCTCGCCGTCCATGTCTGTGATTTCCAGACGTTGCTTACCTTTGGTTTCTTTACCAAACGCAACCGTACCTGTTACCTCTGCCAGCATACCGGCATCTTTTGGTGAACGGGCTTCGAACAACTCGGCAACGCGTGGCAGACCACCGGTAATATCACGGGTTTTTTGTGATTCTGTCGGGATACGCGCCAGAACTTCACCCACGTGTACTTGCTGACCGTCTTTCACGGTAATCAGCGCGCCCACCTGGAAGCCGATCGTTACTGCGTGTTCTGTGCCAGCGATCTTGACTTCTTCGCCTTGTTCGTTCAACAGCTTGACTTGTGGACGCAGTGTTTTACCAGCAGCGCTACCACGGCGTTTCGCATCGATGGCCACCAGAGTGGACAAACCTGTTACTTCATCAACCTGCTTGGCAACAGTCACGCCTTCTTCGACGTTTTCGAATTTCACCGTACCGGTGTATTCGGTAATGATAGGACGCGTCAATGGATCCCACGTTGCCAATGCTGTACCAGCCTTGATAACCAGACCGTCTTTAACGATCAGGGTTGCACCGTAAGGTACTTTATGACGTTCACGTTCACGACCGTGGTCATCAGTGATCAGCACTTCGCCAGAACGGGAAATAACGATCTGGTCGCCTTTACCGTTGGTGACATAACGCATGGTCGCTGTGAAGCGGATAGTACCGTTGGACTTGGCTTCAACAGAAGATGCAATCGCTGCACGGGATGCCGCACCACCGATGTGGAAGGTACGCATCGTCAACTGTGTACCTGGTTCACCGATGGACTGCGCAGCGATAACACCAACTGCCTCACCAGCATTCACCAGGGAACCACGACCCAGATCACGGCCATAGCACATTGCGCACAGACCATAGCGTGTGTCGCATGTCAGTGGTGTACGTACCTTGACTTCATCGATGCCCAGGGCTTCGATGCGTTCTACCATTGTTTCGTCCAGCAGGGAACCTGCTTCGTACAGCGTTTCCTGAGTTTCAGGATTGACGATGTCATTGGCGCAAACGCGGCCCAAAATCAGGTCACGCAAAGGCACGTTAACTTCACCGCCTTCAACGATGGCCTTCATGGACGAACCATTGGCTGTACCGCAGTCATCTTCAACCACGACCAGATCTTGCGTCACGTCAACCAGGCGACGTGTCAGGTAACCGGAGTTCGCTGTCTTCAACGCCGTATCGGCCAGACCTTTACGCGCACCGTGAGTAGAAATAAAGTACTGCAAAACGTTCAGACCTTCGCGGAAGTTCGCGGTGATCGGCGTTTCGATAATCGAGCCATCCGGTTTCGCCATCAGACCACGCATACCTGCCAACTGACGAATCTGGGCTGCAGAACCACGCGCACCAGAGTCGGCCATCATGTAAATGGCGTTGAAAGATTCTTGTGTACCGACAGTACCGTCACGGCGTGTGACTGGTTCAACTTTGAGTTGTTCCATCATGGCCTTGCCGACTTCATCACCGGTTTTGCCCCAGATATCGACCACTTTGTTATAACGTTCGCCCGCAGTCACCAGACCGGACGCATATTGCTGTTCGATCTGTTTGACTTCGTGTTCTGCTGCTGCCAGCAAAGTCACTTTTTGTGGTGGAACCAGCATGTCATCGATACAGATGGAGATACCGGCGCGTGTCGCCAGGCGGAAACCCATTTGCATCAATTGATCAGCAAACACTACCGTGGCACGCAGACCGCACTTGCGGAATGAGGTATCGATGAGTTTGGAAATTTCTTTTTTCTTCAACGCACGGTTCAGTACGGTGAATGGCAAGCCCTTAGGCAGAATCTCGGACAGAATCGCACGGCCAACAGTCGTTTCATAACGCTTGATGGTTTTAACGAATTCACCAGTTTCTACATTCTTAGGGTATTCAGTAATACGTACTGTGATACGTGTGCTCAGTTCGACTTCCTTGTTGTCCCAGGCGCGGATCGCTTCTGAAACGTCAGGGAACATCATGCCTTCGCCCTTGCCGTTGATTTTTTCACGGGAAGCGTAGTACAGACCCAACACGATATCCTGGGAAGGAACGATAGACGGCTCACCATTGGATGGGAACAGAATATTGTTGGATGCCAGCATCAAAGTGCGTGCTTCCATCTGTGCTTCGATAGACAGAGGAACGTGAACCGCCATTTGGTCACCGTCAAAGTCGGCATTGAAAGCCGCGCAGACGAGTGGGTGCAACTGGATCGCTTTACCTTCAATCAGGACCGGCTCAAAAGCCTGGATACCCAGACGATGCAGCGTAGGCGCACGGTTCAGCATGATAGGATGTTCACGGATGACTTCTTCCAGGATATCCCATACGACTGGTTCTTGTATCTCTACCAGTTTTTTCGCTGCCTTGATGGTTGTAGCCAGACCCATCAATTCCAGTTTATTGAAAATGAAAGGTTTGAACAGTTCCAGCGCCATCAGTTTTGGCAGACCACACTGATGCAATTTCAGCTGTGGACCAACCACGATAACGGAACGGCCAGAGTAATCGACGCGTTTACCCAGCAAGTTTTGACGGAAACGACCGCCCTTACCCTTGATCATTTCTGCCAGGGATTTCAGGGGACGCTTGTTGGCACCTGTCATTGCCTTACCGCGACGGCCGTTATCCAGCAGGGAATCGACAGCTTCCTGCAACATACGCTTTTCATTGCGTGTGATGATTTCAGGAGCGCGCAATTCCATCAGACGCTTCAGACGGTTGTTACGGTTGATGACGCGGCGATACAGATCATTCAGATCGGAAGTCGCGAAACGGCCACCATCCAGCGGGACCAATGGACGCAGTTCTGGCGGCAGGACCGGCAGAACTTCCATGATCATCCAGTCTGGCTTGATGCCTGAGCGCTGGAATGCTTCCAGTACTTTCAGACGTTTTGCGTATTTCTTGATCTTGGCTTCAGATTTGGATTCTTTCAACTCTGTGCGCAGGGTTTCTGCATCACGGTCGATGTCGATGGAACGCAGCAATTCGCGGATACCTTCAGCACCCATGAATGCCGTGAATTCGTCGCCGAATTCTTCGTACTTGGCAGCGTAATCATCTTCAGACATGATCTGGCATTTTTTCAGCGGAGTCATGCCTGGATCGGTGACGACGTATGCTTCAAAATACAGAACGCGTTCGATATCACGCAAGGTCATGTCCAATACCATACCCAGACGGGATGGCAGGGATTTCAGGAACCAGATATGTGCAGTTGGGGAAGCCAGCTCGATATGGCCCATGCGTTCACGACGCACTTTGGCCAGAGTCACTTCAACGCCACATTTTTCGCAGATAACGCCGCGGTGTTTCAGACGTTTGTACTTGCCGCACAGGCATTCGTAATCCTTGATAGGACCAAAAATCTTGGCGCAGAACAGACCGTCGCGCTCAGGCTTGAAAGTACGATAGTTGATGGTTTCCGGCTTTTTAACTTCGCCGTAGGACCAGGAACGAATTTTTTCCGGAGACGCCAGACCAATCTTGATCGCGTCGAATTGTTCGTTGGGTTGGACTTGCTTGAATAGATCGAGCAGAGCTTTCATGTGTATCACTCCAGTTAAGCGCGCAAACGCTTGGTGGCTGAATGGTGCTGCAACAGAAGCTTCGCCGCTTTACCCTGTTCGCATGAGCGGGAGAGCCAGGTCTTTTCGACACAGGTTCCGCTGATACCGGGAACGACATTACTTCCAAACTGCTTGCCAGGTTTAACGGCCATCGCCCGAATGCTATCCGGGCGATGATTTTACTGCAATTACAAATCGGAACATCTGATTAAGCTACTGCGCAACGCTTACTCAGATGTTCCTTAATACATTAACTACGTTCGAGATCGATATCGATACCCAGAGAGCGGATTTCTTTTACCAGAACGTTGAAGGACTCAGGCATGCCGGCGTCGATCACATGGTCACCCTTGACCAGGTTTTCGTACACTTTGGTACGGCCATTCACGTCATCGGACTTGACGGTCAACATCTCTTGCAAGACATAAGACGCGCCGTAAGCTTCCAGTGCCCAGACTTCCATCTCACCAAAACGCTGACCACCGAACTGAGCTTTACCGCCCAGAGGTTGTTGCGTGACCAGAGAGTAAGGACCGGTCGAACGTGCATGCATCTTGTCATCAACCAGATGGTGCAATTTCAGAACGTGCATGTAACCCAGCGTGACTTTACGCTCAAACGCTTCACCGGTACGGCCATCAAACAGGGTGACCTGGTTTTTCGATGGTGTCATACCCAGTTGCGCTGCGATATGGTCAGGGAAGGCCAGATCCAGCATGCGGCGGATTTCGCTTTCATGCGCACCGTCAAACACTGGTGTAGCAAATGGCACGCCATGCTTCAGGTTGTTCGTCAATTCCAGAATCTCGGCGTCGGAGAAGCCGTCGATGTCTTCCTTCTTGCCAGATTCGTTATAAATCTTCTTCAGGAATTCACGCAGTTCTTCTACCTTGGCTTTGGCTTTCAGCATTTCGCCTATACGCAAGCCCAGGCCTTTAGCTGCCCAGCCCAGATGCACTTCCAGAACCTGACCCACGTTCATCCGTGATGGAACACCCAATGGGTTCAATACGATGTCTGCTGGTGTACCGTCAGCCATGTAAGGCATGTCTTCGATAGGCACGATACGGGAAACCACACCCTTGTTACCGTGACGACCCGCCATTTTGTCACCAGGTTGCAGGCGACGTTTAACAGCCAGGTAAACCTTGACCATTTTTTGTACGCCTGGCGGCAATTCATCGCCTTGCGTCAGCTTGGTACGTTTTTCTTCAAAGGCCAGATCGAACTGATGACGTTTTTCAGCGATGGAATCTTTCATCGCGACCAATGCATTGGCTGCTTCATCAGATGCCAGGCGAATATCGAACCAGTGGTATTTATCCACGCTGGCCAGGTATTCCTTGGTGATCTTGCTGCCTTTAGCCAGTTTGGCCGGGCCGCCGTCAGCGATCTTGCCATCCAGCATACGTTCCAGACGCTCAAATGCATCGCCTTCAACAATACGCAACTGATCGTTCAGATCGAGGCGATAACGCTTCAATTCATCATCGATAATCTGTTGTGCACGTTTGTCGCGTTGTATGCCTTCGCGGGTAAACACTTGTACGTCGATAACTGTACCTACCATGCCGGAAGGCACGCGCAGGGAAGTATCTTTAACGTCAGAAGCTTTTTCACCGAAGATGGCGCGCAGCAGTTTTTCTTCTGGTGTCAGTTGAGTTTCACCTTTTGGTGTCACTTTACCAACCAGGGTATCACCAGCGGTTACTTCAGCGCCGATGTAGACGATACCGGATTCATCCAAACGTGCCAGCTGGTTTTCTGCCAGGTTGGAGATATCACGTGTGATTTCTTCCGCACCCAGCTTGGTGTCACGGGCAACAACCGACAACTCTTCGATATGAATCGAGGTATAGCGGTCATCAGCCACAACTTTTTCAGAGATCAGGATCGAATCTTCGAAGTTATAACCATTCCAGGGCATGAACGCGACCAGCATGTTCTGACCCAGGGCCAATTCGCCCAGATCTGTCGATGCGCCGTCGGCCAATACGTCACCTTTTGCGACCAGATCACCAACTTTGACGATAGGACGCTGGTTGATATTGGTGTTCTGGTTGGAACGGGTGTACTTGATGAGGTTGTAAATATCCACACCGACTTCACCAGCCTGTGCTTCAGCATCATTTACACGAATAACGATACGGCCCGCATCGATGTAATCAACTTTACCGCCACGCAGTGCCTGTACTGTGGTACCGGAGTCAACTGCCACAGTACGTTCGATACCTGTACCAACGAATGCTTTTTCTGGACGCAAGCAAGGAACAGCTTGACGTTGCATATTGGCACCCATCAACGCACGGTTCGCATCATCGTGTTCAAGGAACGGGATCAGAGATGCCGCAACAGAAACCACCTGACCAGTAGCAACGTCCATGTACTGGATACGCTCTGGGGATACCAGGATCGTTTCGCCAGCTTCACGGGCAGAGACCAGTTCATCGATGAGTTTGCCTTCGCCATCGATCGTCGCATTCGCCTGAGCGATGATGTAACGACCTTCTTCAATCGCGGACAGATAATCGATCTGTGTCGTGATTTTGCTATCGACCACTTTACGGTATGGTGTTTCCAGGAAACCATATTCGTTCAGACGCGCATACAGAGCCAGCGAGTTGATCAGACCAATGTTTGGTCCCTCTGGTGTCTCAATCGGGCAGACGCGGCCATAGTGGGTTGGATGAACGTCGCGGACTTCAAAACCGGCGCGCTCACGTGTCAAACCACCAGGTCCCAGGGCGGAAATACGACGCTTATGCGTGATCTCTGACAATGGGTTGGTCTGATCCATAAACTGGGACAATTGTGAAGAACCGAAGAACTCACGAATCGCAGCAGAGATAGGCTTGGAGTTGATCAGGTCATGCGGCATCAGGTTGTCGGCTTCAGCCTGACCCAGACGCTCTTTGACAGCACGCTCAACACGTACCAGACCGGCACGGAACTGGTTCTCAGCCAATTCACCAACGCAACGTACACGGCGGTTACCCAAGTGATCGATATCATCGACTTCGCCGCGGCCATTGCGCAGCTCAACCAGGATCTTGATCACAGCCAGTACGTCTTCATTCGACAAAGTCATGGCGCCAGTCAGTTCATCACGGCCAATACGGCGGTTGAACTTCATGCGGCCGACTGCGGACAGATCGTAACGGTCTTCACTGTAGAACAGGCCATTGAACAGGGCTTCAACAGAATCTTCTGTCGGTGGTTCGCCAGGACGCATCATGCGATAGATGGCAACGCGGGCAGCCATCTGATCAGCAGTATCATCAGCACGCAGAGTCTGGGAAATGTAAGCACCCTGATCCAGGTCATTGGTGTACAGAGTCTGGATGTCAGTCACTTTGGCATCGCGCAAACGACCCAGCAATTCTTCTGTCAGCTCATCATTGGCATTGGCGATAACTTCACCAGTGTCTGCATCAACGATGTTCTTGGCCAGGACGCGACCCAACAGGTAATCTTCAGGCACGGAAATGTGCTTGATACCACCGGCTTCGATTTCACGTACATGCTTGGCATTGATACGTTTGTCCTTGGCAACGATAACCTTGCCGGACTTGTCGCTGATGTCAAAACGGGCAACTTCGCCACGCAGACGTTCTGCAACGAATTCCATTTCTGCGCCATCACTGTGCAGATTGAAGTTATCGAAGACAAAGAAATTAGCCAGAATCTGTTCATTGCTCATGCCTATGGCGCGCAGCAGGATAGTGACTGGCATCTTGCGACGGCGGTCAATACGGAAGAACAGGATATCTTTAGGATCGAATTCGAAGTCGAGCCAGGAACCACGGTAAGGAATGATCCTTGCCGAGAACAGCAATTTACCGGAAGAATGTGTCTTGCCACGGTCATGCTCAAAGAACACGCCAGGGGAACGGTGCAACTGGGACACGATAACGCGCTCAGTACCGTTGATAACAAAAGAACCAGTGGTAGTCATCAGAGGCAATTCGCCCATGTAGACTTCCTGTTCTTTCATTTCTTTGACAACCGGCTTGGTTGGTGATTCCTTGTCCAGAATGACCAGGCGGACTTTTGCACGCAAAGGTGACGCATAAGTCAGGCCACGCAATTGACATTCCTTGACGTCGAACGCAGGATCGCCTAAAACGTAGGACAGGAATTCAAGACGTGCAAAGCCGTTGTGCGAAACAATCGGGAAAATCGAGGTGAAGGCAGACTGCAAACCCTCGTTCTTACGAGTTGGCGGTGTTCTGTCTTCTTGTAAAAAACTCTGGTACGACTCGATTTGAGTCGCCAGCAAGAACGGAACGTTGTGGACGTTGGCGCGCTTCGCAAAAGATTTACGAATACGCTTCTTCTCAGTAAATGAGTAGTGCATGGACACTCCGTGAGTGGCAAGGAAGGATAGAGAATTCAGGATTTTTGTCACAAAAACAACGCATAGCAACTCTGTGACAAAAAAACCTCAAGTCTCAACCCTCGGTCTTAATAAACAGCTAAACAACCCTGAACGACAAAGAAGCCAAAGAGGAACCCTCTCTTCCAAGAGGATTCCTGTCTTTGACTTGGGCAAATCCGGAGATTTGCCATAATACCTGAATTACTTGAGGTCTGCTTTCGCGCCTGCTTCTTCCAGTTTTTTCTTAGCGGCTTCAGCATCAGCTTTAGAAACGCCTTCTTTAACTGCTTTAGGTGCGCCATCAACCAGGTCTTTAGCTTCTTTCAAGCCCAAGCCAGTGATTTCGCGAACTGCTTTAATAACGCCAACTTTGTTTGCGCCAACTTCAGCCAGAATTACGTTGAATTCTGTTTGCTCTTCAACTGCTGCTGCTGGACCGGCTGCTGCTGGGCCTGCAACTGCTGCTGCGGATACACCAAATTTTTCTTCGAAAGCTTTTACCAGGTCGTTCAGGTCCATTACGGACATCGCGCCTACGGCTTCCAGGATATCGTCTTTGCTAAGTGCCATTTGAAACTCCAATTAATTAATTACATTGATACGGTATTTGACGAAAACAATCTTATTCTGCGACAGCTTCAGCAGCTTCAGCTACTGGTGCTGCAGGAGAACCGGATTCTTTCTGTGCTGCGACGGCTGCCAGAGCACGTGCGAAAGCAGATACAGGAGCCTGCATCATACCAACCACTTGCGCCAACAATACTTCACGGCTAGGAATGCTTGCCAATGCGACAACGCCAGCTTTATCCAGCGATTTGCCTGCATAGTTACCAGCTTTAACAACCAGTTTGTCATTGCTTTTTGCAAAGTCTTGAACGACTTTAGCAGCAGCAACAGCATCTTCCGAGATTGCATAAATCAACGGACCAGTCATTTCAGAAGCGAGACTTGCAAATGCAGTTCCCTCAACAGCGCGACGTGCCAATGTGTTTTTCAACACACGCATGTATACGCCTTGAGCGCGTGCGCTAGCACGCAATTGCGTCAAATGACCGACCTGGATGCCACGATATTCGGCCACGACGATAGTCTGTGCAGTTGCTACTTTTGCAGAGACTTCAGCGACGACGGCTTTTTTGTCATTCAGATTGAGACTCACGGTCAACCTCCATTAATGATATTCAGTCCATACACCGGAATGATGTACTTCCCTCATATCGTTTCGAACACGGCGTCCGAAGTTAGGAGTTTCACTGGGGGACCAGTAATCACTACAAAACTTGTTCGGGTACACCATCTGCGTTGGGATCTGTCGATTGCTGTTCAGATATTAACCTCATGCTTGAAAAACTACTCTCGCACACTCGGCCCAACGGTCTTTGACACTCTGGATGTTTGTTCAAAACATCCAGCCCAAAGATGCGCCCCACATCAAAGGATGCAGGGACTTAATTCTTAGCCTGCCAGATTAGCGTGATCTACACGTACACCTGCACCCATAGTGGATGAGATGGATACTTTACGCAGATACACACCTTTGCTGGATGCTGGCTTTGCTTTGTTCAAAGCATCGATCAGTGCAACCAGGTTGGACTTCAGGTCACCATCAGCAAACGACTTACGGCCGATTGTTGTGTGGATAATACCTGCTTTGTCTGTACGGTATTGAACTTGACCAGCTTTTGCATTTTTAACTGCATTAGCTACGTCAGGAGTTACTGTGCCGACTTTAGGATTAGGCATCAAACCGCGTGGACCCAGGATCTGACCCAGAGTACCAACGATACGCATAGTGTCTGGAGAAGCGATAACGACGTCAAATGGCATATCGCCAGCTTTAACGCGTTCAGCCAAATCTTCCATACCAACGATATCAGCACCGGCAGCTTTCGCTTCTTCCGCTTTTGCACCTTGTGCAAATACGGCTACGCGTACTGTCTTGCCTGTACCAGCTGGCAATACCACCGCGCCACGAACAACCTGGTCAGATTTCTTAGGATCAACGCCCAGTTGTACGGATACGTCGATGGATTCGTTGAATTTTGCTGTTGCGCATTCTTTGATCAAGGCGATAGCATTGTCAAATGGATACACTTTCAAACGGTCAACTTTCGTTGCCAGCAATTTTGCTTTTTTAGATAACTTAGCCATTACAGACCCTCCACCGTGATGCCCATGGAACGAGCAGAACCAGCGATAGTACGCACTGCTGCGTCCATATCGGCTGCTGTCAAATCAGCGCGTTTAACTGTCGCGATTTCTTCAGCTTGCTGGCGAGTAATTTTGCCAACTTTGTCTGTATGTGGTTTTGCAGAACCTTTAGTGATACCAGCTGCTTTTTTGATCATGTAAGTTGCCGGAGGAGTCTTCATCACGAAAGTGAAAGACTTGTCAGCAAATGCGGTGATCACAACAGGAATAGGCATGCCTGGTTCCATACCTTGGGTCTGTGCGTTGAACGCTTTGCAGAATTCCATGATATTCAGACCACGTTGACCCAGAGCTGGACCGATAGGTGGGGATGGGTTTGCTTTACCAGCTGGCACTTGCAGCTTGATAAAACCAATGATTTTCTTTGCCATGTTTGGCTCCTTCAAAAAATGAGTAGTAGCGCCTGCCGGTATCTTTTCACACCAGCAGGCTCCTCCGCCTGCTGAGAATTACCTGCATTAAGCAAGCAACGCTCTGATCAGTTTCAACAAATTGCTTTGTTACGTACTGGTCAAACGTGAATCCTGTTAAACCTTTTCGACCTGGGAGAATTCCAGCTCTACTGGTGTAGCACGGCCAAAAATAGTGACTGTCACGCGCACTTTGGATTTTTCATAATTGACTTCTTCAACATTGCCGTTAAAGTCAGTGAAAGGACCATCCTTGATGCGGACTACTTCGCCTACTTCGTACAAGACTTTTGGCCTTGGCTTTTCAACGCCTTCTTGCATCTGCTGCAAGATCTTGTCGACTTCGTGTTGTGGTATCGGAGAAGGCTTGTTTGATTTACCACCGATAAAACCGGTTACCTTGCTGGTATTTTTTACCAGATGCCAGGTATCGTCAGTCATTTCCATTTCTACGAATACATAGCTGGGGAACAAACGACGCTCAGTGACGACTTTCTTGCCATTCTTTGGCTCTATCACTTCTTCAGTCGGAACCAGAATCTGACCGAATTTATCTTGCATCTCTGCGCGTTCTATACGCTCCACCAATGCACGTTGCACGCTCTTTTCCATACCGGAATAAGCATGCACGGCGTACCATCTTTTAGCACTTTTAGGTACAGACACCGTTGGCGCTGTACCTTCTTCGTTTTCCTGAATGTTCTCGCTCATTATTTTTTCCATCCGAGGATTACGTCATACAACACAAATCCGATCAACTGATCGGTGCCCCACAGGAAAATCGCCATCACCAGAACAAAACCGAATACGACGGCAGTGATCTGACCCGCTTCTTTGCGGGTTGGCCATACAACTTTCTTAGTTTCGCGCACAGCTTCTTTTGCAAAGCTGACAAAGTCGCGACCCACTTCAGAAGTTGCAACAAATCCAACAGCAACCAACAAACCAACTACCAAAGCGATGGCACGTATCCACGTTGCCTGTCCAGCGAGAATATAAAAAGCAGCAACACCGGCAATTGCAGCCACTACCGCCAGAATGACTTTGTACTTGTCATTGGATGTACTAACTGTTTGAACGGGATGATTAGACATACTTTATTTACTTTCGGTGGCCTGTGGCCTTGATGGTGGCAGGGGCGGAGGGAATCGAACCCGCGACCTTCGGTTTTGGAGACCGACGCTCTGCCAATTGAGCTACACCCCTACATCTTGACATTAATGCATGCATTACCTGCACAGGTCAGGTAATGCATGCATTTTACTACTTATTTATTACTCGATGATTTTAGCAACAACGCCAGCACCGACTGTACGACCACCTTCACGGATAGCGAAGCGCAAGCCTTCTTCCATCGCGATCGGGTTGATCAGTTTTACAGTGATAGAAACGTTATCACCTGGCATGACCATTTCTTTGTCTTTCGGCAACTCGATCGAACCAGTTACGTCCGTTGTACGGAAGTAGAACTGTGGACGGTAGTTGTTGAAGAATGGTGTATGACGGCCACCTTCATCTTTGGACAGAACATAGATCTCGCCTGTGAAGTGGGCGTGAGGCTTGATTGAGCCTGGTTTTGCCAACACTTGACCACGTTGGATATCTTCACGTTTTGTACCACGCAGCAATACGCCGACGTTGTCACCTGCTTGACCCTGGTCGAGCAGTTTGCGGAACATTTCAACACCAGTACATGTTGTTTTGACTGTGTCTTTGATACCGACGATTTCGATCTCTTCGCCAACTTTGACGATACCGCGTTCGATACGGCCAGTAACAACTGTACCGCGACCGGAGATGGAGAATACGTCTTCTACTGGCAACAGGAAAGCGCCGTCAACAGCACGTTCTGGTGTTGGGATGTAGGAATCCAGAGCATCAGCCAGTTTCATGATGGCTTCTTCGCCCAGAGGACCTTTGTCGCCTTCGAGGGCCAGTTTGGCGGAACCTTGAATGATCGGCAGGTCGTCGCCCGGGAATTCGTATTTGGAGAGCAATTCACGCACTTCCATTTCAACCAGTTCCAGCAACTCAGCGTCATCCACCATGTCGCATTTGTTCAGGAATACGATGATGTATGGAACGCCAACCTGGCGGGCCAACAGGATGTGTTCGCGAGTTTGTGGCATTGGGCCGTCTGCTGCGGAGCAAACCAGGATGGCGCCGTCCATTTGTGCCGCGCCAGTGATCATGTTTTTAACATAGTCAGCATGGCCTGGGCAGTCAACGTGGGCATAGTGACGACCGGCTGTTTCGTACTCAACGTGGGCTGTATTGATTGTAATACCGCGCGCTTTTTCTTCTGGTGCTGCGTCGATCTGGTCGTATGCTTTAGCTTCGCCGCCGAATTTTTTCGACAGAACTGTTGCAATCGCTGCTGTCAGTGTGGTTTTACCGTGATCAACGTGGCCAATTGTACCGACGTTGACGTGCGGCTTGGTGCGCTCGAACTTACCTTTTGCCATTTTGGACTCCTAACGATTTTGATGAGAATGCTCAGGCACGCGCCCGACAAATCAGACTTGAAAACACCAGACTAACCTTGGTGCCCTTGACGTGGATTGAACACGTGGCCTCTCCCTTACCAAGGGAGTGCTCTACCACTGAGCTACAAGGGCAGCTTGCTGCGCAAAACCCCGCGCAAGTAAAACTGGAGCGGGTGAAGGGAATCGAACCCTCGTCATAAGCTTGGAAGGCTTCAGCTCTACCATTGAGCTACACCCGCAAAGGCCACCACTTCAGCCGCTAATTTCTAAATTCAATTCTTTACCTGTGGTGGAGAGGGCTGGATTCGAACCAGCGTACTCGTAAGAGAACAGATTTACAGTCTGTCGCCTTTAACCACTCGGCCACCTCTCCGCAGGGAACCCCGAATTATGGAGATACTCGACCCAACTGTCAACACCCTTTTGAGAATTTCTTACTCAAACAAAAGCGCGATTTATCGAAAAATTCTCTAAATATTTGATTTTATTGATTATTTATAAAATCATATGTATTAAAAAGATACGAGGAAAATCCGCAGCAGATGAGACAGATTGATTTCTTCACCATGCCTTTGTTGCAACTTGCCTACAATCACCATTGCTGGCAAGCTCAAGGTATGATGTTGACATCCTATCAAACACCTTAGCCATGGCCCGCACCCTCGCATCCGATTATCAATTGCAGCGCGACGATATCCTGGAAAAGGCGGCGACTGCCTTTGCCAACTATAGCTATCCCGGTACGTCCATGAGTGTGCTGGCACAGACCTGCGGCACCTCCAAAGCCAGGCTGTACCATTACTATCCCAGCAAAGAAGCCATATTGTTTGATTTGCTGAACCGTTATACACAGGTGCTGATACGCCTGGCTGAGAGTCATCATGATTTGCCAACGCTGATCGCGGCCTTCCTGGCGGAATATGAGCATTCCCAAACCCGCCATATTGCCTTGCTCAATGATGTGAAATTCCTGGAAGAGCCACAGCGCAAGCTGATACTCGATGCGCAAAGAAAAATCGTCGACTTGTTTGCTGGCGCGATACAGCGCAGCTTTCCAGACCGCACCACGGCGCAAAACCGCAGCGCCATCACCATGCTCTTGTTTGGCATGATCAACTGGACATTCACCTGGTTGAAACCGCATCAGGATGCCGACAAAATATCGTATGCTGACTTTGCCGTGCTGGTCACGCAGATTTTCATGCAAGGCATGCTGGGTGTGCCTGTTACCTCAGGAGAGAAGTAAGCTGGCACCAAATTTCCTGATAATTCCGGTTAATTCCAGCTAGTTACGGGCATGGGCAATTTGATAAAACTCCATACCTTCAAACGCCCCCAGTTCCAATGAAAGCTCGCTGATGCGAGTGGCCAGTTTGCGACTCAACCCCACCGCCACAAAACGCCATTCAGCACGCCCGTCCCTGCAACTGATGTTCAGGGTGCCGGTGGCAATTTCATAGCCACGTGCAAAGGCCATTTTGCGCAAGGCATCTTCTCTGGGTATGAAACCCTGGCGAAATTGCATGGTAATCGCCACCGCTGGCCTCGAAGGCAACCAGGCCTCAATTTTTGATACCCAAATCATGCAGGCGGCCGATAAAAATGCCAGCAAAATTGCTGCTGCATAAAAGCCGACACCGACCATGACACCTATGGCTGACGAAGCCCATAAAGACGCAGCGGTTGTCAAGCCGCTGATAGTGAAACCTTCACGCATGATCACACCAGCGCCAAGAAAACCGATACCGGTGACTATGCCCTGTATGGTACGCGAAGGATCAAGATTGACAGGATACTGGGCGCGTGCACCGAACCAGAAATCCGGATAGCCAGCTATCACTACCAGGGCCGCAGATGCCATACAGACCAGGCCATAAGTACGCATGCCGGCAGCGCGGCCATGATAAGAACGTTCATATCCAACCACAAAACCCAGCAACATGGCCCCAGCCAGATTCAGGAAGATAATTGCATTCGCATGCAATTCAGACTGCGACCAAAAACTCATGAAATAGCTTGAGAAGGATTGTGTCATCGCGTCGCCCCAAATTGACTAAATTATATCTACGCAGTGTAGCAAGCAGACGAGCGCTGAACCAGTAAAACATAGTCAAATGCATCATCAAATTCCAGTATCGAACCAGCATCAAACACATACAAGCTCACTTGACAGGCGGTATGGGTTATAATTTCGCCTCTCTTTCATTGGGGAGTAGCCCGCTCCGGTTAAGTCCGGGGGAAACGCATCAACATACTTGGCCAGCCGGTCATGGTGCGTTTGGTTCAGTCAGCAGCAAGTAGTAAGTGCGCTGATTGTATTGGGCAAGACCTTTGATAGTTATGTTTCCGCTGACCAGGGATGGGGCGGGATATAGCTGTCATCGGACAAATCGCCCCATCCCGCCTATTCTCATGGAAGCTTTCCTCGTCTCTGCCCTTGCTGTCACCGTTGGTGAAATTGGTGACAAAACTCAATTGCTTGCGTTGTTGCTGGCTGCCCGCTACAAGAAGCCTGGCCCTATCATACTTGGCATTCTCGTCGCGACACTGGCCAACCATACTCTGGCTGGCTTGCTGGGACAACTGGTGGCAGCGCATGTTGATAGCAGCGTAATGCGTTATCTGCTGGGCCTGTCTTTTTTGGCAATTGCTGCCTGGACGCTGAAACCGGATGAGATGGATGATGGTGGCATCAGTGAAAGCCGTTATGGCGTTTTCATGCTGACATGCGCGACCTTCTTCCTGGCAGAAATTGGCGACAAAACCCAGCTGGCGACAGTAGCACTGGCAGCCAAATATTCTGACCTGACGATGGTGATCGCCGGCACCACACTGGGCATGCTGATTGCCGATGTGCCAGCAGTCTTCCTGGGCAAGATAGCTGCACCGAATTTTCCTTTCAAGTATGTGCGCTGGTGTGCTGCGGCAGTTTTTGCGGTACTGGGCGTGCTAGTGTTGTTTGGTATGGAACTCAAATTTGCAACTTCAATTTAAATAAGCCGTGTTGACACGGCAGCACCATAGAATGATGATACAGACATGATCACGATTTACCACAATCCACGCTGTTCAAAATCCCGCGAAACCCTGGCACTGGTGCAGGCGCATGCGGATGAGAGCCAGTTAGACCTGCAAGTGATTGATTATCAAAAAACACCTTTGAATTTTGCTGAACTGCAAAGTCTGCTAAGGGTATTGGATACTGGTGATGTACAGGCCATGCTGCGCAATAATGAGCCTGAATATGCCAGTCTGAAACTGGCTAATGCAGATACGGCAACGACCCTGTCAGCCATCGCAACGCACCCGCACTTATTGCAAAGACCGATAGTGACTTATCAAAATAAAGCGGCAATAGGACGTCCGCCGGAACACGTCCTCACCCTGTTCAAGAAAGCCTGAGCCGCCATGTCAGAATTTAAACTTGCCGCTGGCAGCCACGTCAAATTTGGTTGTGTCTCCACCCAGTTGTATCCTATCCTGCGCCAGGGCATGGCAGCAGACATGCCACGCCAGGGCTTTCAGGAAGAAGAAAACCTGCCCGCACACGGCATTATGGTGGGCGAACTGATGGCTTATTTTGCTGCCTGCGCCGCTTTTTGCAAAGCGACCAGCAGCCTGCATCATGAACATCAGCAAGTGCTGGGTGAATTCGTGAATGCGCTGCAAAGCCAGCATGGTGAAAAACCACAGATGCCAGAACTGGAAAACATTTCCCTTGCTGCCGGTCTGCCTGTGATACTGGAAATAGAGCTGGGCGAAGATTGCGTACTCACAGCAGATACGCACTTTGTATCCGACAGCGAAGCAGAAAAAAGCTGGAAGCTGTGGCGTAGTGGTGCGCTCTTGCGTGAAGGCGGTATACCTGCCGCATGGATCAAGAAATTTTACTTTCCCCGTCTGCTCGACTATCGCGATGTCAGCAGTTCACGCAGCCCGCGCTCACTTGAGCAGACTACCGATACTGCCCTGATGGTGGGCGGCCTCATGCAATCCTGGCACAAGGATACGCCAGCCGATTTATTGCATGCATTCCGCAAGCAGTACGGACGTATCAATTTTTCCCAGCACAGTAATTTTGATGAAACTGCTCTGGAGCGTTTCTTCAACCTGAACCCCATGCTGGACCCGGCAACACGCCTGTTGAATCAAATGACGATCTGGCAAGACATCGATGCGCTGGCGAAGAAACAGCAAATCCCCTTGGCCTGAAAAAAACTGGAATAAAACATGCCGCCGTGAATATTCACTGGCGGCATTTTTTAATTGGACGGGCTGCGTTTGACGAAAAACAGCGCCGCACCTATCGCCATCAATATCCCGCCAAAGAAACGGTTCTGGCTCTTCAGCCATTTGGGATCACGGAAGTAACGCTGCATGGTCGATGCCGCAAATGCATAGCCATGCATGACAACCAGATCAATCGCACACATGGTCACACCCAGTATCAACAACTGCGGCAACAGCGGTGCATCATGCGAAATAAACTGCGGCAGTACGGCCACCATGAAGATAATACCCTTGGGATTGGTGGCATTCGTCAAAAAGCCCGTCAAAAAGCGTTTGGACATGGCTGGCACCTGAATATTAACGGTACTAGCGGCATGATCAGCACCCGCATCGCTTTCAGCCGCGACATCAATTTTGGCACGCCATTGACTGATCCCCAGATAAATCAGGTAAAGCGCGCCCACCGTCTTGACAACACTGAAAGCGAACTCTGAAGCCATCAGGATGGAACCAACACCTGCACCGGCAATAGCCAGTATCAGCAACAAGCCCGCTTGCAAACCCATGATGGTGCCACTGGTTTTTTTGACACCATAATTCAAGCCGTGCGACATGGACAGCACAGCGCCGGAGCCAGGTGAAACGGCGATGACGCAGGCCGCAAAGAAGAAAGTAAGCCATGTAGTGAAGTGCATGAGATTCGTCCCGCTGAGATGATGACAGGACATTGTAACCTGCAGGTTTCATCCTTGCAGTCCGTACAAGCACTTACTCTGGTGCTTAGCCACGCATCATGGCGGCCAGCAATTGACTCTTCAGGGTCTTGATGAGCGCTGTTTCATCTGGCGGTACACCTTCATCCGCGTTCACGGCGCGGTCGGCATAAAACAGGCCCAGTGGTTTTTTCTGTATCACCAAAGGCAGGATGATGAAGCTGCGTGCATCTGGCAGCAATTGTTTGTGCCAATCAGGCAACAGGTTTTGTATCTTGGGGACAGAAGCATCGGAGATCATCAGATCCACATTATTGCTCATCGCCAGATGGAATAAATTCTGGTCAGGTTTGCCACTAAAGGCAAAGCCTCTTTGTCTTTCCTGGTAATTTTCACCTATCGCCAGGCGCGCAACATAACGCACGGTCTGCAGGTCGCGCAGGCAAACAGTGGCAAAGCGAAAGCCCATGCTGCTATACAGGGTTTCCAGCACCAGGAGGATCAAGTCATTCAGTTTGAAGCTGTCAGATGCCAGCATTTGCGTGACATCCTGCACACCAGCCAATAAAAGATCGCGTGCATGCTTGGGCTTGCCACTAGGGTGACGTTCATCACTCTGTATTTCGCCAGCCTCATAATTTTTCAGTAAAAGATCATTCGGCACACCATTGGTAGTGTTGGCGTCGGCTTCGCCGATATGGATATCACCCATGGCAATATCCATGCTCTTGGCCAGTTGCCGGGTTTCCGTTTCTACCTTGACCAGCATCTCATCTAGTATGGCCTGATCAAAGTCCAGCGCCTTGCCATATTTGAGCAGCAGGGGCTTGGCTTTTTCACTGAGATTGGCCCCACCGGAACTCATAATGGTAGATGCCAGGGCGTCACTGAAGCTGGCAACCTGGCGCAACCATTCAGCACGAGTATTCACTTTCTTCAATTCACCGCCTGGCAAAGGCACCAGAGATTGTATGATGGTGTCAGGTATTTTCCATTCCTGCAGTGCCATTTCGCCAAAGCGTTCATAGCTGCAACCCAGCAGTGTGGAAGCAGCTTCCTGCGAAGTAGTCTGCCCGGTCTGCAACATGGCTTGTATGCGGCTATATAAGGGGTGGTCATAGGATGCCACCAGTATCTTGCCGACATTCTTGAACAAGGCAGCCACTGCGGCTTCTTCGCCATCCTGGAAGCGCCCACGCGCAGCCATTTCACGTCCTACTATACTGGCACACAGCGCCTGTACCAGTTCGCGCCTGACGCTATTGGCATGGCTTTTATCCTTGAAACAGTCGACCAGCAGCATCGCCATGGCACTGGTCTTGATGCTGTTAAACCCCAGTAAAAATATCGCCCTGGAGATGGTAGTGACAGGTGCGCCTGAACTGGTGCGGTAATGGATGGTATTCGATAACCTGAGTATTTTTTGTGTCAGGGCGACATCGGCAAGCACAAAATGTGCGAGCTTGGCAACCGGGTCTTCACTCGATGAGGTAATTTCAACGACTTTGGTAATCGACACACCCAAAGTTGGTAAATTACTCTCTTCATTGATTTGCTTGAGCAACAGATCACGCGCCGTCACCGGTGCGTGTTCGCCTAAATGAACAGAAGGTTGAATGGCCATGGTCTCCGCAACTACCTATTTTCTTAACAAAACCATTCTGAAGTCTGGTTGTTTAATCTTTTGTATCTAATTTTTTATATTTAATCTTTACTTGGCAACACGGGCAGCATTGATGCCGTATTTTTTCTGCAATTCGTCATACAGGCCACGTATCGCTTTCAGGCGCGGATTCATGGGATCAAGGCGACGTGCCGACTCGATCAGGCTGCGCGCCAGCTCACCAGTGGCATGGTCCCAACCCATGTTTTCCAGACATTTCAAGGCTGCCAGCGCGGCATTCAAGATCACTTGCGGATTATCTGGCGACTTGCGTGCAGCCGCTGCCATCAATTCTACCGAACCGCGGAAATCGCCTTGTTTGGCTTTTTGCACACCCAGGGCAACCAAGTCCATGACTTCTTTCTGGCTGCGTTGCGCCAGTTCCTTGGCAAGATGTCCCTTGCCTGCGCTCTCAAACACGCCCATGGCCTTGCTCATGACTTGCTGGTTACTGGCGTTTTTCATAACGTCGAGAATAATCTCGGAAGCGTTGTCTTCCTGATCATTTTCAAGACAGCTTTTTGCCAGCCCCAACTTGGCTTCTGTAGACAGGCCTATGTCTTCACGCGAAGCGGCGACTGCATTGTCAAGCTCTTCACCCAACCTCGCATCACCCGTCTTGGCATGTACCATGGCTGCAGAAATCGCCCTGACGGCAGCAGTTTTTTTCATGCCCACCATGTTTTTTTCAAGATCGCGGATGACAGATTTGGCTTGTTCCGTATCCCCCTTCTTGACCAGGGCATCAACCAGATTCATATGGTCTTCAGGATCGCGGAATTCAGAAAACTTGGCTTTGCTGACCACTTTTTTCAAGACATTTTCAGCTGTTTCTATGTCCCCGGTTTCCAGAGCGATCTGGCCCAGCTTGCGCAAACGCCTGACGGCATGAGGTGAAACGCTGACAGCCACATCCAGTACTTCCTTCGCCTCAGGCAATTCTCCGACCATTTCGTGGGTCTTGGCCAGCCAGTCGTAAGCATCCATATATTTATTATTTTCGGACACCAGATTTTTTAAAATATCTTCTGCTTCCTGGTATTTACCCTGCATGAACAGAGTCTTGGCCAGGCCCAGTCGCGCCCAGGCCACGGCCTTTAATTCAAATAAATATTTATATAATTCTTCCGCCTCAGCCGCTTCCCCCTGTATCACATGCAATTCAGCACGCAGGCGCATGAAGTCTATCGCGTATTTGGGATGATCGCGTTCACCATGATGGCAAGCCATGATGGCTTCCGGGATCAGGCCCTGTTCCATCAGGCCATGGACATCGACAAAGGCCTTGCGTTTTTCCAGCGCACGGATAACGCGCTCCAGCAGCATATCGGCAGTGAATGGTTTGAGCAGATAATCCGAGGGCGCAAGTTCAGCCGCACTGACTACCTTGGCATAAGAGCGCTCAGCCGTCACCATGATAAAGATGGTCGATAAAGGTGCCAGCTTGTGATGGCGCATGTCTTCCAGCAGTTGCTGGCCGTCCTGACCAACACCCAGGTCATATTCGCACAAGATCAGGTCAAATACCTTGGCTTGTATAGTGCGCACAGCCGTCCCGGCAGAAAGCCCGTGTTCTATCTTGGTAATGCCGCACAAATTGAGCATGTTGTGCAAACTGACCCGCATACCTGCATGCGGTTCAACGAGCAATGCCCTGATGTCGCTGAGTTCGCTCATTTCAACCTTTAGCGTAATTTATTGTTGATCTCGCTGCAGTGCGTGCCTGGCCGTCTTCCTGACCAACCTGATTAAGGCTTTATGCTTACTTTGTGCTTACTTTATGCATAAGCAGGCAATTTCATTATATTAAAGTGACGGCGCAATAATATGGAAACTTTACCCCCATATGACAACAATGTTGCAAGGCTTTAACATATTTAACGCATTTACTTGAATATCCTTGCCAACAGCAGGACAAATAAAGAGATCAGTATGGTGGACGCAAAGGGGAAGGAAAAATTACGGCCAAACAGTTTGAAACGCACATCCCCCGGCAAACGGCCTATGCCCAGCTTTTCCAGCCAGGGCAACAAGCTGGAAAAAACCACGACGGCGAGAAAGATGGTCAATACCCAGCGTAACAAAACCTGCTCCTGTTTCTTCGGTTTAATTTCCCAAAGGAAATTTCCTGCATTGCAAATTCAACTGTCGGCCATCATAAGCGATGGCTACGATCAAGACGCAATAAATTTTCTGGCAATTCCATGCCATACCCCATGACCAGCACTTTGAACAACTCCCCCATTTCCGCGGGCGAAACCAGTTTTTGCAGGGCATTTGCCTTTGGCAAGTAGTCCATGACCTGCTCTGCCGAGGTGCGCGCCAATACATCGGCGATGCCTGCCGCCGTCAAAAAGCTGGCCTGGCTGGTGTAATTCAATAACTCCAGCCCTGCTGCCAGACCAGCCCTGGCCATGGCGGTAAAGTCAACATGGGCGGTGATGTCCTGCAAGCCTGGCAGATAAAATGGATCGGGATGGGCATGATGGCGGTAATGGCACATCAGGCTGCCTTGCTGGCGCTGCGGGTGATAATACTCGGCAGCTGGGAAACCATAATCTATCAGTATCGCTGCTGCTGGCTTGCCGCTGGCGAGCAGCATGGATGCCAGGCTATGCATGAAACCGCTGGAGATCGCATGGACTTCCGTCAGATAACCGACCGGCAATTCATCTGCATTAGGGATTTGCGCAGTCTTGTCAGGACTGCAGGCCTGTGGCTGTTCGCGGAAAATCAGTCTTGGCATGCTGTCCTCGTCCACCACTGCCACTCCGACTTCATGCCAGCCATCAGCTGTCTTGATAACAAGGTCAACCGGCATGGCATCGAGCACCTCATTCCCCAGCACCAGGCCGGAAAAAGAGTCTGGCATTTTTTGCAACCATTGCACTTGTGGGAAGTCTTTCAGCAATTCTTCCTGACGTGCACGCAGTTCGCCAGACAATTCCACGATAAAATAGCGCTCTATCGCGATTCCAGACAATTGACATTCCGACAAAAAATCCAAGGCAAGCTTGCCCGTGCCTGCACCGAACTCCATGACTTCGGCTGCAGTTTGACTGAATAACTGACTTGCCAACCTGGCCAGGGTGGCTCCAAATAGCGGCGACATTTCCGGTGCGGTTGTAAAATCACCGTCTTTGCCTAATTTTGTGGCACCACCGCTGTAATAACCAAGGTCAGGCGCATACAGCGCCAGTTCCATGTAGCGCGAAAACGGTATCCAGCCCTGATGTTGATGGATGTCGTCGATAATCAGTTGTTGCAAAGCAGATGAAGCGGCCAGCGCATCATCGCCTGGCACAGGTAGAGATAATTTATGCATAGCCGCATTGTATTGAAAACGCAGTACCCCTTGTCAAGAATTTCCATGAGAGACGTATGAGCAGCAATAGCCGCACAAACCGCACAGCACTGATCACCGGTGCCGCCAAACGCATAGGGCGGCATATCGCCCTGCATATGGCGCGGCAGGGTTGGGATATTCTTGTCCATTATGGCAATTCGGCAGTGGAAGCGCAGACCCTGGTGACAGAAATCCAGGCACTGGGCCGCCGCGCCCATGCCTTGCAGGCAGACCTGGCAGATGAAACAGCAACGCACGCATTGTTACCCGCAGCGATAGCCGCGATGGGCAAGATAGATTGCATCGTCAATAATGCCTCGCTGTTTGCAGAAGATGATGTGCACAGCTTCAGCCACGCCAGCCTGGACAGGCATATGCATGCCAATCTGGCCGCACCCATCATACTGGCGCAAGCACTGCATGCGGCAACAGCAGATGGCGAGCAAACCTGCGTCATCAATCTGCTGGATCAAAAGCTGTACAACCTGAACCCCGATTTTTTGTCTTACACCCTGTCCAAAGCAGCACTGCTATGTGCGACCACGACACTGGCGCAGGCGCTGGCGCCTAAAGTGCGTGTAGTTGGCGTTGCACCCGGCATCACCATGGAATCCGGTCATCAAAGCACGGCAGATTTCCAGCAGGCACACCAGGTCACGCCATTGGGCAGGTCCAGCACGCCTGAAGATATTGCCCGCACAGTCTGTTTTCTGGCTGATAGCCCTGCCATGACAGGCACCACCATCCTCGTTGATGGCGGCCAGCACCTTATTCCCTTGCAGCGCGATGTCATGTTTTTGGCGACTGCAAACCAAGCTATTTCACCTTAATCCCGGGACCACCATGTTATCCATCCTGCACCACCCCCAGCTCTCAGACTGCCGCCGCCTGTTCTTGCGCAATTATGAAATCTCCATCAACATCGGCGTACATGAGTTCGAGAAAAAGGGCGAGCAACGCGTGCTCTTCAATGTGGACCTGTATATCCCGTTGGCCCTGTCCACACCCAAGGATGACCAGCTGGAAGAAGTCGTCGATTATGATTTCATGCGTTGCACCATAGCCGACCGCATTTCCAAAGGCCATGTACACCTGCAGGAAACCCTGTGTGATGATGTCGCCACGATCATGCTGGCACATCCTAAAGTACGCGCAGTACGCATCTCTACCATGAAGCCTGATGTCTACGCAGATTGTGAAGGCGTAGGGGTAGAAGTATTCAAGATCAAAACAGATATTTAAACACTATCATGCAAGCCCTTACTGAAACACTCACTGAAACATTGACGAACGCCCCGGCCGAAGTAAAAGCCACGGTCAAGTCACAAGAAAAAATCACCTACGAAAACAATAAGCTGCACAAGCGCTTATGCCGTCTGGTTGGCCAGGCGATAGGTGATTTCAATATGATAGAAGAAGGCGACAAGGTCATGGTGTGCCTGTCTGGTGGCAAAGACAGTTATGCCCTGCTGGATATACTGATGACACTGCGCGAACGTGCGCCCATCAATTTCGATATCGTCGCGGTCAATCTCGATCAAAAGCAACCGAACTTCCCTGACCATATCCTGCCAGCCTATCTGGAAAAATTGGGCATACCCTATCATATAGAAAACCAGGATACCTATAGCATAGTCAAACGCCTGATCCCTGAGGGCAAGACGACTTGCTCACTGTGCTCACGCCTGCGCCGTGGTATTTTGTATCGCGTGGCTGATGAACTGGGGGCCACCAAGATCGCGCTTGGCCATCATCGTGACGATATCCTGGAAACTTTTTTCCTGAACATGTTCTTTGGTGGCAAACTCAAGGGCATGCCCGCCAAGCTGCAATCTGACGACGGCAAACACATCGTCATTCGCCCTCTGGCCTATGTCAAAGAGTCGGATACTGAACGCTATGCAGAAGTCAAAAACTTCCCCATCATCCCCTGCGATTTATGCGGCTCACAAGAGAATCTGCAACGCAAGCAAATCAAGGGACTGATGCGTGAATGGGACAAAAAATTCCCTGGCCGCGTGGACAATATCTTTGCATCATTATCGACCGTCGCACCCTCACATCTGATGGACAAGAACTTGTTCAACTTCAAGGATTTGAAAATCGATGGTGAGGCGAATCCGAATGGTGACATCGCTTTTGATGATGAGCCTTGCGCGACACCGGCTGCGGGTGTGATTTCTTTGCACCTAGATCAGGATTAAGCTGTAATTTGTAAAAACACAGGCTGCTTGCTGGCAGCCTATGTTTCATTCAAAACTATCAAGCTATTCTGTTGCCCGCTTTCCATACCCCCATGACTACGGGTATGCCACTGACAACGCGTACACGCATGTAGTCAGCCCGCAATCCCACAGCAATCTCCCCTCTGTCATGCAGACCTACCATGCGCGCCGGATTGCGTGTCACGGTCGCCATAGCCTTGGGCAAGTTAAAGCCTTCATTTTGCAGCAGGAAAGCTGCATGCAAGAGGCTGGCTGGTACATAGTCTGAAGAGAGTACATCCAGCAAATCCAGCCTGGCCAGTTCTGCTGCCGATACATTGCCGGAATGTGAACCACCTCGCACCATATTCGGTGCGCCCATGATGATGCCCAAGCCCTGTTCACGGGCAGCCCTGGCAGCAGCAACGGTGGTGGGAAATTCAGATATCGTCACGCCATCATCGACGCCTTCGGCCACATGTTCCACCGTTGTGTCGTCATGCGTAGCCAGCGGTACAGGCACATCCAGTTCACGGCAACTGGCGACGATGGCGCGGCGGTTGGAGGCGGCATAAGCCACTTGCCTGAGCAGCAAACGCTCCAGCATGGAATCGACTTTTTCTTCACTCCAGCCACGCTTGCCGGATACATAAACGCGGTAATGTGTCAGGTCTGTCCACTGTCTTTGGCCGGGCGTATGATCCATCAGGGAAACCAGCTTCAGGCGCTCGTCATGCAGATAAGGGGCGAACATATCCAGCAAGCCTTCTTCTGCCAGCTCCAGGCGCATGTGCAGGAAGTGGTCTGCCCGCAAGATGCCTGAATCTGCCGCCATGCGCAAACCTTGAGTGCAGGAATCGAGAGTGTCATTGCGCAGGCTGTCAGAATCGATATCACCGACTGAAATTGCATCAAGCACGGTCGTGATGCCGGACGCAGTGATCTGGGCATCATGCGCCAGTATCGCAGGCAGTGTAGGCCAGACTACCTTGGGACGTGGCATCAGGTGTTTTTCCAGATTGTCTGTATGCAGCTCCACCATGCCGGGCAAGAGATAATCACCCTGCCAGTCATCTGTATCTGTGACACTGGAAGCACGCGCCGCTTCAGACAAATCAGCTATCCTGCCCTGCTCTACCAGCATGGAGCCACTGATGACTTCATCGGCCAAAACAATTTTTGCGTTTTCTATTCTGGTCATCATGCTGCCACCAAAGAGACTGCTGCGGGGATGGAAAAAATTCTGGTCGCCAGTGCCTGACGCACCACTTCATCATGGAAGATGCCGACGACAGCAGCGCCGCGTTCGCGTGCGGCATTGATCATGTCGATGACAGTAGTGCGATTGGCTTCATCCAGTGAGGCAGTTGGTTCATCAAGCAAGAGTATGGGGTAATCGCAGATCATGGTGCGGGCAATATTCACGCGCTGTTGTTCACCACCAGAAAAAGTCGCAGGCGGGATTTGCCACAGGCGCCTGGGTATGCGCAGGCGTGACAATAATTCTTCTGCCCGTTCATAGGCAGCCTGCTTTTCCACGCCGCGCATGAGCAAGGGTTCCGCCACCAGATCGAGCGTGCTGATGCGGGGTATCACACGCAGGAACTGTGTCACGAAACCCAGGGTACTATGCCTGACTGCCAGCACCTGTTGTGCAGGTGCCGATTGCACATCGACCCAGCCACCGTCATCCGCATCACCCTTATGCCAAACATTTACGCTGCCACTGCTGGCACGGTAATTCGCATACAGGCAGCGCAGCAGGGTACTCTTGCCTGCACCTGAGGGCGCATGGATGACTACACATTCACCAGCATCTACCTGCATGTCGATTTTGGAAAGGATGGACATTTCCTGCCCGCCTTGCAGATGCAGGGTAAAGTCCTTGGAAAGACCTTCAACTACGATACGTTTCAACATGTATTCCTCAAGCCTGCAAGACGGATGACACCAGCAACTGGGTGTAAGGATGCTGCGGATCATCGAGTACCTGATCAGTCAAACCCTCTTCGACTACCTGCCCCTGACGCATGACCATGAGACGGTGCGCCAGCAAACGCGCCACCGCCAAATCATGGGTGACGATGACAGCTGCCACCTGCAATTGCGATACCAGCTGACGCAATAAATCCAGCAGACGGGCCTGCACGGAAACATCGAGGCTGGCCGTCGGCTCATCCATGAAAATCAGACGCGGTTTGGTCACCAGGTTGCGGGCGATCTGCAAACGCTGTTGCATGCCGCCTGAAAAATCACGCGGCAAGTCATCTATGCGGGCAGCATCAATTTCCACCCTGTGCAACCAGTCCTGCGCTTCGGCGCGTATCTGACCATAATGGCGGGCACCGACGGCCATCAGGCGCTCACCGACATTGGCACCGGCAGAGACTTCTACCCGTAGACCATCCCTGGCACTCTGGTGAACAAAGCCCCAGTCAGTGCGTGCCAGCAAGCGGCGGCGTGCCTCGCTGATGGTGAACAATTCCACCACGCCTTCATCGCGGGTATTGAACAAGACTTCGCCCCGCTCTGGCTGTAACTGGCCTGCCAGGCAATTCAGCAATGTGGATTTTCCGGAGCCGGATTCACCGACTATGCCCAGCACTTCACCCGGATACAGCCTCAAGTTGACTTGTTCGCAAGCCGTCTTGCCGCCATAAAATTTACTGACATTGCGTGCCTGCAGCAGGGGCAAAGTATTGTTGCCATTGTTATTGCTCATGCCTGTTCTTCCCTGCGCGTGCGGCAATAATCAGTATCGCTGCAAACAAACATGCGTGAACCCTGATCATCGACAATGACTTCGTCAAGGAAGCTGTCATTCGCATCACACATGGCACAGCGGTGATCCCAGTGTTCTATCTCGAATGGATAATCTTCAAAGTCCAGGCTCTTCACAGGCGTGTAAGGTGGCACGGCATAGATGCGTTTTTCGCGACCGGCACCGAATAATTGCAGAGCGTGATTGTTATCCATCTTGGGGTTATCAAACTTGGGTATCGGTGAAGGGCGCATCAGATAGCGCTCGTTGACGATGACAGGATAATCATAAGCAGTTTCTATCTTGCCCAGCCTGGCAATATCTTCATACAGTTTGACGCTCATGAGGCCATAGTCAGCCATCGCATGGTATTTGCGTGTTTCTGTTTCGCTGGGTTCCAGCCAGCGCAGGGGTTCAGGGATAGGCACCTGATACACCATGATCTGGCCTTCAGCCAAAGGTGTTTCCGGGATGCGGTGGCGGGTTTGTATGACAGTTGCTGCTGTGGTCTTTTTCGTCGTCGCCACACCCGTGGTGCGACGGAAGAAGCGGCGTATATTGACCGCATTGGTGGTGTCGTCAGACCCCTGATCGATGACTTTCAAGACATCATCCTGGCCTATGATGGCGGCAGTGACTTGAATGCCACCCGTACCCCAGCCATAAGGCAAGGGCATCTCACGCCCGCCGAATGGCACCTGGTAACCAGGTATGGCAACTGCTTTTAAAATGGCACGCCTGATCATGCGCTTGGTTTGCTCATCGAGATAGGCAAAATTATAGCCAGCTTCAGGCTCAGTCCTGGCAGGCGCGGCTTGCTCTGTAGTCTCTTGATATTCCTGAGTTTCCATGGTGTCCATCTCCATCATCATGCAGCCTTCTTGCCGGATTTTTCAGCGACTTGTTCATCTGCTGCTTCAAGCTTGCCAGCTTCAGCAGCCTTGGCATCAATGGCTACGCGTATGCCACGCAAGAGGCTGAGTTCGGCCTGGAAATCCACATAATGCGGCAGCTTCAGATGCTGCAAAAAGCCGGATGCTTCTACATTGTCGGCGTGGTAGAGGACGAATTCTTCCATCTGTGCCGGTGCTGTGATTTCTTCTTTCAATTCACTGGCGCGCAAGGCACGATCTACCACGCCCATGGCCATGGTCTTGCGCTCGCAATGACCAAAGCCCAGGCCATAACCGCGGGTGAACTTAGGTGCTTCATTTTGTGAGCCGACGAATTGGTTCACCATCTGGCATTCAGTGATATCGATCTCACCTATGTCGATGGCAAAACCCAGTTCTTCAGGCACGACTTGCACGCTGACCTTGCCATAACGTATCTCGCCAGCAAAGGGATGGTTGCGGGCATAACCGCGCTGGGTGGAATAGGCCAGCGCCAGCAAGAAACCTTCATCACCACGGGCCAGGCTTTGCAGGCGCAGGGCACGGCTGGCGGGGAATTGCAGAGGTTCACGTGTCAGGTCAAAAGGCTCAGGATCACCTTCAGGTATCAGTTCAGGTTCGATTAAACCTTCTGCATTCAAGAAGTCGAGTACACGCGGGCAAGCTTCTGCTGTTATGTTTTCCTGCGCCACAGGCTCAGACTCACCACTACTCATGGCTTCTGCCGTCAGTGAAAAATCGAGCAGGCGCTGTGTGTAATCATAAGTAGCCCCCAATACCTGGCCACCCGGCACATCCTTGAAAGTCGCCGAGATGCGTCTTTGTATCAGCATATTGGCGGTATCCACAGGCACGGTCGCCATCAGGCGTGGCAAGGTTGTGCGGTAGGCACGCAGCAGGAAGATGGCTTCGATCAAATCACCACTGGCTTGCTTGATGGCGAGTGCCGCCAGATCTTTGTCATACAGCGATGCCTCACCCATGACGCGGGCCACGGCCAATGACATTTGCTCACGTATCTGGGCGATGCTGAGTTCTGGTACAGCAGTATCGCCACGGCGCATTTTCGCCAGCGCTTCATAGGACTGCGCAATGGCTTTTTCGCCACCTTTGACGGCTACGTACATGGCAACTCCTCAGACTGCACTGCTGCTATCTTGCTGGTGCGTGGTAAACCCAGTACTGCGTCGCCACTGCAAAAAATCACATCCACACCTTGCGGGAAAGCGGCATGATTGATCTGCCATTTGCTGACAAAATCTGCGGGCAAGCCACTGATGCATATGCTGCGCTTATCCTTGATACCGGGGCCAGTGAGCTGGTATTCAGTACCATTGGAAAAATCATCCACTTGTATCAGCAAGGTCGCGGACTTGTCCGGGTAAGTCATGCTGCCCTGGGCAAAGCCCTGCAAATCCAGTTGCAGTAATGAGCTACCCAGTACTGCAAAATTTGCTGAGGATTTTTCATGTACCAGCGGCAGGCCACAATGGAAGCGCAGATAAGTACGCACCGCATCATTATCCAGCTCATCTGCCAACCAGGCTGTGGTTTCATAATCCATCAGGGCCAGGCAGGCTGCTGCTGTCGCCATATGCAGAGGAGCAGGGGCTTGCAGGTTCACCCTGAGTTGCTGGATAGTGCCAGGCTCTGACAAGGCTTTCAGCAAACTACGGAAAACAGTCTGCGCATCCTGAACCGTGTCTTCCCATGCGGGCAAAAGTTGCTGCATGGATGACGCTGCAGTTTCCAGTGTATATGTCATGCATCTTCTCCTCTGACCATGGTCATGAATTCCACCCTGGTGGCTTGCGCTTCAGCCTGTAATTGTTCACGCTTCTGTTGCAACAACAACTCCAGTGGCTTGATGACATTTTCTTCGACCACTAGCCTGTGTTCGCCTTGCATCAGGGCATCAAAAATCGCAGCCCATTCTGCATGACGCTGGTCGCGGCCAGCCACATAGGCCACGCCAGTTTCACCCGTCGCCAGACGCAGGGCACAGCGCGTCACGGACATTTCACCGAGATTGAACTGGCTGCCACTGCCACCGGTTCTGGCACGCACCATCGCCAGGCCAGTCTCAGGTTTTCTTAACCATAAATAGGAAGGCAGTTCACCGAACTGGCGCGCACTGGCAGCCAGTTCTGGCGCAGGCGTTTTCGCCAGTATGGACATCCAGCGGGCGCGCTCTTGCTGGGCAGAGTTGGGGGTTTGGTCAACATTCATAGCCCCATATTACAGCAGGCTTAGATGAAGTCTTGATGACATCTGAGCTGGAATTTTCTTGTCAATTTCCAGTCACATTTCGGGTTTATGATTTGTCATCGCGACCAAGGGGATCAGGATGGAAACGCATATCGCAATACAAGGTGGCAAGTATCTGCAACAAGACCAGAACGGTCACGCTGGCTGGTCTGAAGACAGCCTGTATCTGCAAGGTTTACACATTGCCAGCACAGGCAGCAATCACTTCCAACACCATGACAAGCAACAGTTTTTTGATGCCACAGGTTTGCTGATACTGCCCGGTCTGGTTGATATCCATGGTGATGCTTTTGAGCGCCAGTTACAGCCGCGCCCGGCCACCAGTTTTGCCTACAATATTGCCTTCGCCGACACAGACAGACAACTGATCAGCAATGGCATTACCACCGCCTGCCATGGCCTGACCTTTTCATGGGAAGGTGGTTTGCGCGGACGTGAAGCAGCACTGGCCACACTGGAACAAATCGCAACACAAAAGTCCCGTGTGCATGCCGATCATCTGATACATCTGCGTTTTGAAAACCACCATCTCGATGGCTTACATGATGCATTGAACTGGATAGAATCTGGCCTGATTGCTTTCTTTGTCTTCAACGAACATCTGCCATCCATCTTGAAGAAAAGTGCATCCCCAGAAAAACTGGTGACCTATGCTGAACGCGCACGTTGTGACGTTGCAGGCTTTCTGGAACGTCTGCACAAGGCGCAATCACGCTCACCCAAAGTAGCGCAGACGATCAGCCAGTTGGCTGCAGCTTGCCGCCAACACGGCATCGCCATGGCATCGCACGATGATGAAACCCGCATGGACAGGGAGCGCTTCCAGGAACTGGGCGTCGATGTCAGTGAATTCCCTAAGACCGAAGAAGCCTTGCAGGCGGCTAAAGCCCTGGGCAACCATGTCGTCATGGGTGCGCCAAATGTCTTGCTCGGTGGCAGCCATTGCGGTGGCTTATCAGCCAGCGATGCGATACGCCGTGGCCTGTGTGACACGCTGGCATCTGACTATTACTATCCAGCCTTGCTGCATGCGCCTTTCCACCTGGAACAGGAAGATGTTTGCAGCCTGGCGCAGGCATGGCAACTGGTATCATTGAACCCTGCCCGCGTACTGGGCTTGCATGACAGGGGCAATATCGCTGCTGGCCAACGCGCCGACATTCTCATGATAGAAAAACAGGCTGATGGCAGTCCGCGTCTGATCGCCACCATCGCAGCAGGCAAGCTGGTATTTTGCGCCGAGCCGCAACGCCTGCAATATCAACAGCCTCTGGAACTGGCAGCCTGATGCGCTACGCCCTCTACTTTTCCCCGGCACCGGACAGCCCATGGTGGCAGGCCGGTGCCAACTGGTTGGGACGCGATCCCATGCACGCAGGGAAAATACCACAAGCACACATTAACGGCGTGCCAGATATCCTGCTCAGCCAGCTCACAAGTGAAGCCCGACGTTATGGTTTTCATGCGACGCTGAAAGCCCCATTCAACTTGCTCGAAGGCTTCCAGGAAGCAGACCTGATACAGATGGCCAGCGCTTTTGCCCAGGTGCAGCCCGTCATCAGCATCCGGGAAATGCAGATACGCATGATGGGTAACTTTCTGGCAATGCGCCCGCAAGGTGATGAAGCCGAAATCAATGCTCTGGCCATGCGGTGTGTCAGTTATTTTGACTTGTTACGCCGCGCCCCTGATGCGGCTTATCTGACCAAGCGCCGTCATGCCGGTCTCAGTGCAAGGCAGGAAGCGCTATTACAGCAATGGGGTTACCCATACACGGAAGAAGAATATCGCTTCCACCTCACACTCAGCGACGACTTGCTGGATGTGGATGCCGATGCACAATACGCCTTGCGCAAGGCAGCAGAACAGCAGTTCTCGCGCCTGCTCGACAATGCACCTCTTGACATTGATGCGCTGACGATATTCCGTGAAGAGCGGCCTGGTGCGCCTTTGAATTTCTGGATGCGCTTCCCCTTCCAGGCCAGGGTGCAGCAAAAATCTCTGCCTGCCGCTGGCCGTCTGTATTTTGTCGTTGGCCCCTCAGGCGCTGGCAAGGATACCCTGCTGCACTGGGTCAAAGAAAATCTGCCCGCCAATGCCACCCTGGAATTTGCGCAACGTGCTATCACCCGCCCCGCCCATGACAGTGAAGCGCATGAAGTATTGAATCAGGAAGCCTATTGGCAGGCTGCTGCTGCCGGTCACTTTTGCATGCAGTGGCAAGCCAATGGACTATGCTATGGCATACGCAGGAACGTAGAAGCCAAGCTCAAATGCGGCCAGGATGTCATCGTCAATGGTTCGCGTGAATACCTGCCACAATTGCGCCAGCTATTCCCGGATGCGCGCATTATCTGGATCATGGCTGACCCTGAGCAAATCAGGCAGCGCATGGAAAAACGCCAGCGTGAATCTGGTGCAGCCTTGCTGAACCGTCTTGACCGCGGATTGAAATTTACTGTGCCTGATGACCAGGATATTATCTGCATAGACAATAGCGGCCCTATACATGTGGCTGGGCAGAAGCTGCTAAAGATATTTGCCAAAGAATAGTCAGAGACTATCACATGGTAGTCAACAGGCACTGCTTTAGTCTGACTTATGCTGTTTCTGTCTGGGCGAATTCCAGACTCAGCTTTTCCATCATCACGACGAAGACTTGCAAGTCCACAGTCTTTGCACCGACTATTTTTGCAGCGTCATCCCAATGCCGCAACCTGACTGCATCTTCTGCATATTGCTGGCCTATGAATTCAGTTGCTTGCGTCACTGAGTATGGACCACCCTGCCAGATCAGGCTGCGCTGTGACGCATGGGACAAACCAGACCAGTACAGGGGATCTGCCGCGCACAAGTAACGCTTGGCATCGACATGCATGCGTATCGGTTCTGTTACATCCTTGTCAAACAACTCCGCCAGCAACAAGGCTGCCAGTTCGCCGTGCGGGAAGGTCTCATCCGTTTCATCGTCAGCCATATGCGCCAAGTCATGCAAAAGCGCGGCGATGACCAGGGAATCGCTTGCACCTTCTTCCATGGCCAGGCTGGCGCATTGCAAAGCATGCTCCAATTGCGTGATCGCTTCGCCGCCATACAAACCACCGGCACGGTTTTGCAACCAGTCTATGACTTGCGGGAGGTTGATCCCTTGAACAATTTGGTGTTTCTGTGTTTGCATATCAGCTATATCCGCTATATATCAGATAAAAACTTTTCTGAGACGGGAAGAAATCACATCTATCATGCTGACGGTCAGCACAATCATCAATAAAACGGCACAGGTTTGCGCATACTGAAAAGCGCGTATGACTTCCCACAAGATCACGCCTATACCACCGGCACCAACCATACCGACCACAGTGGCAGAACGTACATTTGATTCAAAGCGATACAGAGCGAACGATACCCACAGCGGCATCACCTGGGGCAGGACACCATAGACTATTTCTTCCAGCGCATGCGCACCAGTGGCACGTATACCTTCTACTGGCTGCGGATCTATCGCCTCAACGGCTTCAGAAAACAGTTTGGACAAGATGCCGGTCGTGTGCACAAACAAGGCCAGTACACCGGCAAAAGGACCAAGGCCAACGGCCACCACAAACAGCATGGCGAATACCATTTCATTAATGGCACGCGCAGCATCCATCAGGCGCCGCACAGGCTGACTGACCCAGGCTGGTGCAATATTCGACGAACTCAGCAAACCCAAAGGAATTGCACAGACCACGGCCAAAGCGGTGCCCCAGGCCGCAATCTGTAAAGTCACCAACAGCTCTTGTAAGTAAATTCGCCATTCATGGAAGTCTGGCGGAAAAAAGCTGGCAGCATAAGTCAGCATATTGCCGCTGTCGCGCAGTAATTCCAGAGGACGCATGTCAGCGCCCTGCCATGACATGGCAAGAATGGCGAGGACTATGCCCCAGACCAATAATTTACCGGTGTCACGCTTCGGTGCTTCCGGCAAATTCATGACGACTTGCGGGCGGGCTGTTGGTGTGATGTTCATGCTATCAAGACTTGGCGATGTCATTCAGTTTGCGGTTGATGTCGTCAAGCTTTACTTTCTTTTCATCTGCATTCAGGGCTACATCAGCTTCGATCTTGATTTTTTCCTTGAACAATTCAAGCTGGCGTATTGGCTTCAATTGGGCATTACTGGAATCCTGGAAGCCACCCAAAGTCAGCTTGTTCAGCTGCGCTTTTTCACGTGTTGCGTCAACGCCATTCTTGCCATAGCTGATAAAGAAATCCTTGATCTTGTTTTTAACATCGGCTGGCAAGTCTTTACGCCATACCAAAGGATCAGAGGCGATCAGAGGTGATTTCCAGACCTGACGTAACTGGCTGGCTGTTTCTGGCTGGCGCGCCTTGATACGATCCAGCACGTCGGAGCTATGGACAGCCGCATCTACCTGCTTGTTGGCCACGGCCAGGATATTGGTTTCATGATTGGCGCCACGCACAGTCTTGAAAGCTGTCTTGGGATTCACATTGTTTTGCGCGAAAACATAATAGCTGGGCACCAGGAAGCCAGAAGTAGAGTTTGGATCACCTATGCCAAAATTGAGGTTTTTGGCATTTTTCAAGACGTCTTCCACAGTTTGATAAGGGCTGTCTTTATGCACGCTGATCATGCTGTAATAACCCAAAGTACCATCGGCATTCACCGTTTGCGCAAACACTTCAGAATTGGCACGGTCAACAGCTTCGATAGCCGATTTGTTACCCACCCAGGCGAATTGCACTTTATTGAAACGCATGCCTTCGATAACGCCGGCATAGTCAGGAGCAAAGAAGGCATTGATCTTGATGCCCAGTTTTTTGCTCATATCATCCAACACTGGCTGCCAGTCTTGTTTCAGGTTTTGTGAAGACTCGGTAGAGATGATGCCAAAGTTCAAAGTCTTGACTGCATCTTCTGCCATGACAGCATTGGCAGTTGCGGCCATCACCAGGCCCAGGGTCAGACTGCGCACGAATTGACGAAACATGGAAATACTCCTGAAGGGTAAAGAAACTCAGGCGGCAGCCGCGAGAGTGGGTAAAGAGAGGGTATCGGCAACAGGCGTGGCGTTAGCAGTATTGACTGGTACAGGATTGAGCAATTCTTCTGCCTCAGCACCATACAGGTCGCGCAACATGGCCACCGTCAGTTCGCTGGATGGGCCGTCATAGACGACACGGCCACGCGAGAGTGCAACAGTGCGCGGGCAAAAACGAAAAGCCACATCAACCTGGTGCAGAGATACCACCACCGTCGTACCATCCTGGCGATTCAAATCAGCCAGGGTCTGCATGACGCGGCGTGCAGATTCAGGGTCCAGCGAGGCTATTGGTTCATCTGCCAGAATGACCTTGGCTTGCTGAACTATGGTGCGGGCAATCGCTGCACGCTGTTGCTGGCCGCCAGACAAGGCCGATGCGCGCTTGTAAGCATGTTCAGCGATACCCACACGCGCCAGCGCGGCCAGACCCAAAGCTTTTTCTTCTTTTGTAAAAATACGGAAACAACTGCGCCACAGCGGGATGCGGGCGATGCCACCAGTGAGAACATTGGTCAGCACAGGCAAACGTCCGACCAGATTGAATTGCTGGAATACAAAGCCGATTTGCGAACGCAGGTGACGTATCTGCCTGCCGACCACACCATTCGCCTGCAAGACTTGCTCGCCGAGACGAATATCATTCTTGTCGGCATTGGCTGTGATCAGGCCAGAGATATGACGCAATAAAGTTGATTTGCCAGAACCGGAAGCACCGATGAGCGCGACCATTTCACCAGGCGCAAAAGTCAGGGCAATATTATCCAGCGCCTGATAGCCACCTTTAAAGGTTTTGGAAATCCCGTTGATTTCTATCTTCATCGCATTTACCCCGCCTGGACAATTGAGCTAATCCACGGGAGTATTGGACAAGAATATGTCAGGCGTATGAAGGCAAGATTACAGGACGATGAAACGACGACATTCCCACACAAAAAACAGCGAATTTGCCGTCAGACAAATCCGCTGTTTTCAACTATTGTAGTCGGGCAAAATATTCCTGATCAGGCTTTACTGCCATCCAGGCTCCAGCCACCGCTGCCATGTATCAGGACATACAGCAGGCCACCCGCCATGGAGATATTCTTCATGAAATGTATCATCTGGTTTTGCGCCACATCTGCTGGAACACCCCAGAAATTATGGAAGATGAAAGCTGCTGCCAGTGTGAACAAGATCATTGCCGCTGCAGCCCAGCGTGCACGCCAGCCAACGATGACCATGAGGCCACCACCCAGTTCCACCACGATGGCAGCAATTGCGCCCAACGCTGGCAAAGGCAGTCCCTTGCTGGCGATATAGCCTACGGTTTGCTCAAAGCCGGATATCTTGCTGGCACCGGATGCCACGAAGATCAAGGCGATCAAGACGCGGGCAATGAAGGAACCGAAGACGGGGCCTATGGTTTCTGTTTGTTTCATTTTGTTTTCCTTACATGTAGAATTTATTTTGTTCGTTAGTAATGTCGTAGGTTGGGCCGGGCCTCGCTAGGCTACGATTTACCAGCCCAACACTAGGCCTCTGCAAACGTGTACGTCATTTAAGCGCCGAGTGTTGGCCTGATAAGGCGTAGCCTAGCGAGGCCCGGCCCAACCTACAACTGATTTTTTGTTCTCGAAATAACTAATGCTTCGTGAGTGCTGAGTGAGCGTAGCGAGCGGCGCTAGTTTGAGTTAAGAAGCACAGCCGTACTTTAGTACGGCGAGCATCGCAGGCTCAAAATCGCGTCGCGCAGTAGCTCAATCAGTGCTCACCAATTTACCTTCGCGAAAATCACTTATCGCTTTAAAAATTTCCGCCTGACTATTCATCACAAACGGCCCATACTGCACGATGGTTTCACCCAAGGGCTGACCGGCAATTAACAACAACCTGCTATCGACTTTGGCAACAATCACCACTCCATCCACATCCGGCGATTTTTTCAATATCGCCATGCGTTGCACTGGTACCTCACGCTCGCCTATCTGCACTTCACCTTCATACATATACACAAAGGCATTAAAACTGGCAGGCAGACTGTGACTAAAACTGCTACCGGCTGGCATATGTATATCCAGATACAGCGGTTGAGTGACTTCACGCTGCACGGCACCTGCCACGCCATGACTGCTACCGGCGATGATGCGTACCTTGATGCCAGCTGCTGTCAGCAATTCAGGGATGGTGTCGCTCTGGATGTCGCGGTACCAGGGGGCGATCATCTTGTATTTTGCTGGCAGGTTCAACCAAAGCTGGAAGCCTGCCATGCGGCCTTCTTCCTGTTCCGGCATTTCTGAGTGAATCACGCCACGACCTGCCGTCATCCATTGCACGCCACCGTTTTGCAACAGGCCTTCATTACCTGCACTGTCGCGGTGGCGCATGCGGCCCGCCAGCATATAGGTGATGGTTTCAAAACCACGGTGCGGATGACTGGGGAAACCGGCGATGTAGTCACCTGCCTCATCACTGCCGAAAGCATCCAGCATGAGGAAGGGGTCCAGCCGGTATTGCAGTGGCTGCGTCAATACCCGTGTCAGCTTGACACCGGCACCATCTGAAGTAGGCTGCCCGGCGACCAGTTGCTCTACCGTGCGCGATTTGCTCACGATTTCAGCCTGCTGAACTGTGTTGCTTGCAACTACATCTGTCGTTTCCATGATCCATCGTCCTCGTAATTGGCCCGTTAATGTTGTCGATTAAGCAGGCAGTAAATCATTAATTTGCTGGTGTGCTGAAGCCAGTGATGCTTTTTCTGCATCCGGGCCCATGGCCAGGCCTTCTGCATAGACAAACTCTACATCGGTCATGCCCAGGAAACCAAAGAAGGTTTTCAGGTAGGGCATTTGTGTGTCATTTGGTGTATTGCGATACAGGCCGCCACGTGTCAGTACTACATACACTTTCTTGCCAGTCAGCAGACCTTCAGGGCCATTGGCGGTATAACGGAAAGTCACCTGTGCGCGGGAAATCGCATCTATCCAGTTTTTCAATTGAGCAGAAATACCAAAGTTATACATTGGTGCGCCAAGTACTACTACGTCTGCTACCTGGATTTCAGCAATCAGGGCATCATCCAGAGCAACGCGGGCTTGCTGTTCTGCTGTGCGCTGGTCTGCCGGAGTGAACAGGGCTTGCAATGCTGTTTCATCAAGTATGGGGTGGGGGTTACTGCCCAGGTCACGTACATTCACGGTGGCACCAGAAGATGTTTCCAATAAAGCCTCAACCAGGCTATTTGCCAGTTGCGTGGAATGAGAAGCTTGAGCACGGGCGCTGGAGTTGATTTGCAGGATGTTCATTTTGTGTTCCTTTCAGATAAAGAGTTGATGGACGTACTTTAATCGTTCCAAAAATATTCCGGAAGGCGTTAAAATGGATATCATTGTTCCAAAAATAGGAAAATAGAGGATCAGTATGAGGATGCGATCATGACCCTGGAAGCCAATGACCTTTTGCTATTTGCCCGCGTGGTTGAAGAAGGCAGTTTCAGCAAGGCGGCAGAGAAGCTGGGGGTGCCCAAATCGACCTTGTCGCGCCGCATATCTGCTCTTGAAGCCGAGCTAGGTGAGCGCCTGATCTTGCGCACCACCCGCAAGCTGACGGTAACTGACTTGGGACAAAGTGTCTTGCAGCATGCACAACATGTGCAGGAAGAAGTAGATGCAACGCTGGCCCTGACCCAGCACAGGCAGGCAGAGCCGAATGGCAGACTGAAAGTATCGATGCCTGGTGATTTTGCCAATCATCAGATGGGTGAATTGTTATCTGATTTCATCAGCAAATACCCTTCCGTGAACCTGGAGCTGGATTTGTCACCACGCCGGGTGGATTTGATAGGAGAGAATTTTGATGTGGCCATCCGGGTGGGTGACCTGCCGGATGACGCTTCACTTGCAGCAAGGGGACTGGTGCGCTTCAGCATAGGCCTGTATGCCTCACCCGCCTATTTGAAATTACATGGCGCGCCCGCAGAACCAGAAGCCCTGATGGAGCATGATTGCCTGCGCCTGACGGCACGTAATGGCGAACCTTCGATCTGGCGCATGGAAAAAGATGGTGCGGTCTGGGAAGGCATACCTCCTGGCCGGGCCAGCGCCAACTCACCCGAATTGCTGACGCGCCTGGCTGTTCGCGGCAAAGGCATCATCATGCTGGCGGATCATTTCGCTGGTCAGCATGTACACAAGGGAGAGCTGGTGCCCTTGCTGGAAGACTGGAAACTGCCTGAAATCACTGTCTGGGCAGTATTCCCTGGCCGTCGTCTGATGCCTGCCCGCACACGGGTTTTCCTGGATTCCTTGCAGGCTGAATTCTCGGGCCCACGTTGCCAGAAGATGCTGGAAGAAGTCAATGATTGCAAGACTGGACGTATAAGCATCAAGTCTTATTGAGCATGCTTATTGACCAGGACTTAGGTCAAGTTTCGGTACTGACCTTGTCCCAGTCATTTTCTTCTTCATACTGGCATAGCCAGTTAGCCGCCTGGTGCCATTCGCGCACCGCATCTGCATTCAGATTGCCGGGTGCATCCCGCCCAGTGATATGTGCGTGGCGAACTGCCCAGTGCAAGCGATACAATAAGTCCGACCAGTCCAGTACCTGCCCCTTGCGGCGCGGCTTCATGGCTGCCTGTAAACGCTCGGGCGCTTCCATCGCATGCGGGAAGAATTTCAGGATTTGCTTGAGGTTTGCTACTTGCGTAGGTACCGCCAGCTTGTCGGTCAAACCCGCAGCCCATGCCAGGAAATACAGAGCTTCGTGCCTTTGCAGAAACTGCTTACGCAATTCTTCAGTGATGTCATCTGCAAACAGAAATGCGTTTTCCTGCGCTGACAAACAAGCAGCCAAACCATGCGCGTCCAGATAGGAGCGATAGTGTGCCACATCACCACCAGTAGCTACCGCAGTCACCGCCCACAAGGCCAGCATGCGCTGCATCAATTCTTCAGGCGTGCGCAGTTCCACTTCTTCATCAGACTCAATCACATGCAATTGCACATTGATGCGGATACCACGTTTATGCAATTCCAGTTCGGAAGCTTCTTTGCGTTGCTCTGGGCTCATTATTTCTTCAATATTGTTAATCAATTCACTCGCTGATAACGAGCAGACGGATTATCCCAGATTTTGCTCTGTTAAGGAGTTACGGAACAGCGCAACTCCATGCCTCTACAGGCATTAGAATGTCTGATTGTTACCTGTTATTGCAAAGCTTATATGTCTGAAACCAAAACCTTCCCCGCCCTACAGACCGCCAACTACCAACTACGCCGCATCGTCGCCACCGACATGCCCGCAATTTTTCGCGGATTATCCGACCCGCGTGTTACTGAATATTATGGCATCAGCTATGACACCCTGGCATCAAGCCAGGAACAAATGGACTGGTATGAACAGGTCTGGCTAGATGGCTCAGGCCTGTGGTGGGGCATTTGCAGCAAAGAGGAACCTGAACAATTGATAGGCACTTGCGGCCTGCACGAATGGGAACAGGAACACCATTGCGCCGAAACCGGCTTCTGGCTTTCGCCCGACCACTGGGGCAAGGCTGTCATACCGGAATGCCTGGACGCCATGATCACTCACTGCTTCCAGCACCTGGGCCTGCACCGCTTGCAAGCCATGGTAGAGCCAGAGAATATCGCCAGCTGGCGCTTGATAGAAAAACTGGGGTTCCGGCTTGAAGGAGTGTTGCGGGAATGTGAATTCAAGCATGGGCGCTATGTTGATCTTAAATGCTATTCCTTGCTGGACAGGGAGTTTGGTTTTAAGCAGGGTAGCCTCTGATTTGCAAGGACGGCAGGCCAGGCTTTGTATGGGGAGTACGCAGTTGGCCTGCCGGGTTGCAAAAGCTAGGAGATAAATCACGTAAAGCGGTGGCGTTGCTGTTGCGGTTGGGTTTGACTTTGGGGTTGCAGCTGCTTTTGAATTTTGTAGTTCCCGTGTGTAGACGCCGTTTGTGCTGTACAGAAAATGGAAAAAGAAAGACCGATGTTTGAGCGTAGCGAGTTTTCGGACTTTCCCATTTTTTGTATTGCACAAACGGGAACCCCGCAGGGGCGACTACGCCTGGGTCGCCTTTCTTTGAGTACTTTCTTTGGCGACCAAAGAAAGTACTTCGGCCGCCGGGCCGAGACCCGGCTTGTATCCACGTAGGGCAATCGCTTTAATCAAAGTACGGCAATACAACGACCGTCACTGGGCTCCAGCCTGCGCTGGAGCGACGACATATAGATTGCCGCTTATGGACATACCACGCGAGTAATCAATCCCTCTTCCCACTACCCCTCAATTTTCCCACTATGCCAACAGGAAAAAAATAAATCGACACCACAAACAATACCCCCAACCACAACATCCACCGGTCCGGATGCAAAGCATTCGCCAGCAGCGGCGCATCAGCCAAAGACGACGACGCCACCCCCATCAAACTCTTCAAATAATTTTGCGCGAGTATGAACAAGGTCGCCCCAACCACCGCCCCATACATCGTCCCCATACCGCCTATCACGACAATCAATAAAATGTCTGTCATGACTTCAAAACTCAGCATAGTCTTGGGTCCTACATAGCGCAGCCACAAAGCCATCAGGGCACCCGCCATTGCCGCAACCAGCGCCGCGATGCAATTCGCCAGAATGCGGTAATACACAGTGCGGTAACCCAGTGCCTCGGCACGAAAATCATTTTCGCGTATGGCCTGCAAGACCCGGCCAAAAGGTGAATTGACAACGCGCAGCAAGAACAGGAATAACAGGGCGCAGCCTATGAACACGATGTAATAGGTAATCACCTTGCCATCGACAACGCGACCAAATATCTCAGCCTCGAACAGGCGGTAAGCAGGTGACAGCAAAGCAGGCGCGCTGAAAGTCTTGCCGTCTTCACCGCCTGTAAAATCTGACAATTGCGATGCCAGCACAGCAAAGGATGAAGCCACCGCCAGCGTGATCATGGCATAGAAAATCGCCCTTACACGCAAGGCAAACAGGCCGACGATCAGGGCCAGTACCAGCGTCACCAACAATGCTGCCAGCAAACCCAGAGCAGCCAGCCCCCATGATGGCGTGCCACTGGCCAGCGCCAGACCTATACCGTATGCGCCTATGCCAAAAAACATGGTGTGAGCAAAAGAGACTATGCCGGTGTAACCCAGCAACAGGTCATAAGATGCAACCAGGACGATGTAGACGCAGATGGTGGCAGCAGTGTTCAAAGGCCGCGCACCGCTGGTGATGAAGGGCGCGCAAGCCAGTCCGAAAAATATCGCCACCAGGATCACCGCCAGCCAGCGGTTACGCGGAAAATCATCCGACAGGATTTGTTTCATTGCATTCATGTCTTAACGCCTTACCACGGTGTACAGGCCAGTCGGACGCCACAGCAACACGGCGATCATCAGCAAGATATTCGACACCAGCGCCAGCTTGGGCACCAGGAAGCCGGCATAATTGGCCACCAGTGCCATCAGCAAGGCGCCAATGAAACAACCACCGACCGAACCCAGGCCACCAATGATAATGACGATAAACACCATGACCATGATGTCACCGCCCATGGCTGCAGTCAGACTTTCTTTATACAAACCCCACATGACACCACCGAGGCCAGCCAGTGCCGAACCGGCAGCAAACACCAGCACGAACAGGCGGCGTATGCGGTAACCGAGCGCTTCTACCATCTCGCCATTTTCTACCCCTGCCCGTATCAGCAGACCCAGTTTGCTACGGTTCAGCACCAGGAACATGGCAACAAATACCAGCAAACCAACCACGACGGCGATCAGACGGTATTTTTCTATTGCAGCATCACCCAACAGGATTGAACCACGCAAGCTGGTCGGCAATGGCAGTGGAATTTGCTCTGCACCCCAGATGACATTGATCATCTGTTCTGCGACTATCATGCCGCCCATGGTGATGAGGATTTGCTTCAGATGCTGGCCATATACGGGCATGATGATAACGCGCTCGAACGCCCAGCCCAGCAAACCGGTTGCCAGCATCGCCAGCAGGATAGCCAGGCCAAGTGCCGTCAGGTTCATGAGCAGCGAATCAGCTTCCATCCAGCCATGCATGGGCAACAAAACCAGCGTGGCGACAAAGGCACCAACGGATACAAAAGCACCGTGACCAAAATTCAATACATCCATCAAGCCAAAGATCAGGGTCAGGCCGCTGGCCATGATAAAGATCATCATGCCCATGGCCAGGCCTGCGACGGTCAGGGTGATCCAGGTCGGGAAACTGCCCACCAACGGCAGCATCAGCAAGGCCAGGGCCGGCACCAGTACCAGCGGCCAGATATCGCGTGGCGCTGTCGGCAGGCTGGCAACTTCTGGCTTTGCGGTATTGTCCAGAACAGTATCTGTCATTATTCTTCCTCTTGCTTTATTGATGCGCAGCCAGTGACAGGCCCAGCAAGTGCTGTTGCAAGTCATTGTCTTCAGCCAGTGCCTGCATGCCGCCGGTATGGACGACACGGCCATCATCCATGACGGCCACAGTATCCCCCAGCTTGCGCACGAAATTGAAATTCTGCTCGACCAGCAAGATGGTGGTGTCGCTGGCTTTCAATTCATTGAAGGCGGCCATCAGGCTAAGGATGATGGCGGGTGCCAGGCCCTTGGTCGGTTCATCCACCAGTATCAATTTGCGCGGCTCAACGATGGCACGGGCAATCGCGACCATTTGTTTTTGGCCACCGGACAGATTGCCTGCCGGGTAGTTCCAGAATTTTTTCAAGGCCGGAAAAAAGCCGCATATCCATTCAACACGCTGATTATCGAGCGGACCATTGCGTGCGGCCAGCAGCAGGTTTTCCTTGACTGTCAGGTCTGAGAATATCGCCATGCTTTCAGGTACATAGGCAATGCCCAGCTGGGCAATGTCTGGCGTTGCCATGGCAGTGATATCGCGGCCATCGAAATGTATCTTGCCCTGGCTGGCTTTCCACAAGCCCATGATGGTGCGCAAAGTAGTAGTCTTGCCTGCGCCATTACGCCCCAGCAAAACCGAGAGACCGCCACGCGGCACCTGCATGTCCACGCCTTGCAGGATATGGTATTCACCGATATGGGTATGCACACCGGCCAATGTCAGTAAAGCTTCAGACATGTTGCTCTTCCTTGGTTTCCGGGGCAACGCCCAGATAGGCTTCCTGCACGATGGCCGATGCCATGACACTGACAGGTTCACCATCTGCCACCAGCGCGCCGTTATGCAGGACGATGATGCGGTCAGCGAGTGAACGTACAACATCCATCTTGTGTTCTACCAGCAAGATGGTTTTCTTGCGTTCTGCCTTGACCTGATGGATCAGGTCCAGCACTACCGGCACTTCATCAACACTCATGCCTGCCGTGGGTTCATCGAACATCATGATTTCAGGCTCCAGCGCCAGCAGGATCGCAACTTCTAATTTGCGCTTGTCGCCATGTGAGAGTGCGGCGACTTTGTCTGATTTGCGGTCTGCCAGTGCAACCTTTTGCAAATAATGCTCTGCACGTTTCAACAGGCTGGCATGGGATGACCATAGAGAAAAAATATTCAAACCCAGGCCTGCCCTGCTTTGCACAGCCAGACGCACATTTTCTATGACTGACAAATTAGGAAAGAGATTGGTCAGTTGAAAAGCCCGGCCTATACCTCTGCGCGTGCGTTCAGCCGCCCCCTTGCTGGTGATGTCCACACCAAACAGATGCACGCTGCCTGCACTGGCAGGCAGTTGCCCAGACATCAGGTTGAAGTAAGTGGTTTTACCCGCACCGTTAGGGCCGACGATGACAGTCAGGGTGCCGGGATAAAAGTCTGCCGTTACCTGGTTGACGGCCACATGACCGCCAAACCTTATGCTGAGATCACGTGTAGATAGCGATGGTGCACCACTCATAGCTTCGCCTGCCATCATCAGCGCTTGTTCTTGACCGGGACTGGCAATTCGCTGGCGGGTATTTCCCTGACCAGTTCCAGCAAATCCCATTCACTCTTCTGGTCTTTCTTGATCTTGAAATGGTACATGGATTGCATGGCCTGGTGATCTTCCTTGCGGAAATTCATCTTGCCTTTAGGTGTGTCAAATTCCATGCCTTCCATTGCCGTGATGAGCTTTTCAGTATCAGTGGATTTGGCCTTGCTGATGGCTGTATACACGGCACTGGCGGCAGCAAAACCGCCCGCAGTAAAGAAATCAGGCGGTGCCTTGAAACGCTTGGTATGCTCCGCCACCAACCAGTCATTCATCTTGTTTTTGGGGAAGTCGTAGTAGTAATAAATCGTGCCCTGGGTTCCTACATAAGTCTTCCAGTTTTTCATGACTGGCAGGATATTGCCACCGGGAGCCAGAGTAATGCCGAAGCGTTCCGGCTTCATGTCAGCCAGCTTGTTCATGGGATTGGGACCCGCCCAGATGATTTGCAAGACTCGCGGTTCTGGCTTGTCTTTCAGCACATCAAAAATGCGCTGAGCCGCTGCGGTAAAGTCGGTCGTGTTTTGTGCCGCATATTCTTCATGGACTATCTTGGCCTTGGCACCGACTGCACTCAATGCATCCTTGGCTGCTTTCACGCCATCACGGCCAAAAGCATAATCCTGCGCCAGGAAGGCAATACTGCCACCGGACTTGATGGTGCTGGCAGCAGCCAGGCCATCCTGCATGGAATTGCGGCTGGTGCGGAAGATGTAGCGGTTCCATTTTTCACCTGTAATCGCATCAGCCACTGCCGGTTCTACGATGAGTACCTTTTTATATTCTTCTGCCACTGGCAGCATCGCAATCGCTGAACCAGAAGAACTGGTCCCGACTGCGATATCAGCCTTGTCATCACCAAAGGCTTCGGCCAGTGCAGTGCGTCCCAGGTCAGGCTTGCTTTGGTCATCCTTGACGATGACCTTGAGCTTGCGACCATTGATTTCCATCTTGCCGCCGGTCAGGTATTCCAGGCCCATCATGAAGCCGGTTTCGGTTTCCTTGGCATAGGCTTCCAGTGCACCGGTCTTGCCTGCGATCAGGGCAATTTTCAAATCTTGCGCCAGACTGCTGGCTGAGGCGAATACGCTGCTCAGGGCCAGACTCAGACAGACGAGTTTAAAGCTGTTTTTTTGTTGCATTTTGTCTCCTGCTAGTTTTACGTTGTGGTCACTGTGGTCACTGTCATATTACGCAGATGTTGTAGACGGCATTTTCCATGCTCTTTTTTTTGACTGTGCCCATAAGCATACTGCAAATCGCCTAATCCACTGTGGCTAAAAATTCCCTGATAGCTTTTTGTGCCTGCGCTTCCATCAGCATCGGTGCGTGGCCTACGCCATTCACTTCAGCATATTGCATGTCGGGTGCCAGGTCTTGCATATAGGCGAGTTGTTCAGGTTCGACCAGATCCGACAAATCGCCGCGTATCAACAGCACAGGCCGGTTTCTGGCAAGACGCCGGAAAGCAAAATTGGCGACCCAGGATTTGCTTTTCAACTGACCGGTTTGCAAGGGCCTGGCAATATTCGGATCATATTGCAGTGCCAGCTTGCCTTCGACATTTGCCGCAAAAGCCCGTCTGGCCCACTTGCCCCATTCTTCCACACTATTATCCGGGAAAGCAGACAGATTGACCTGGCGTATATAGTGTGTAGCCTCTTCCCAGTCATTCACTTCCACTGTCTTGCCGGCAAAGCCGGCGATCCTGCCTAATCCCTTGGGAGACAAGGCTGGTCCCACATCATTGAGGATGGCGGCAGCAATCAAGTTCAATTTGCGCGCTGCCACCGTCATGGTGATGAGCCCCCCCATGGAGGTGCCTATAAACACTGCCCGGCCTATGCCCAGGTCACGGGCGAGCTTGATGACATCATTCGCATACATGACAGTATTGTAGTGTTCGGGGTCGGCGTCATGCTGAGAGCGCCCGCGCCCCCTGACATCGACCGCAATCACACGCCTGCCCTGCTCTGCTATCCACGGTGCCAGCTCTTCAAAATCGCCAGAATTGCGGGTCAGACCATGGATGCAGATGACTGCACATTTGGCCTGGCCGCCACGCGACGGATAATCCCGCGCATACAACTGCAGGCCATCGCTACTGGTAAAGCTGATGTCAGTGAAAGTAGTCACGCAATTTCCTCTCGCTGTCACAGACTAGAAGCGGTATTCAACCGTGGCCGAGACTGTCCGTGGATTGCCATAGAAGGCAGTGGTAGTGCCTTCCAAACCCAAAGTCGGGAAAAGATAACCGGCAACCTTGTATTTGGTATTGCTGAGGTTCTTGCCATGCAGGCCGGCACGCAGACGCTTGTCTGTGCTGGTCCAGACCAGGCTGGCGTCCCACAGCGAATAAGCATCCTGATCCAGCAAGGCATTTGGTGTCTCGAACTGGTTGGTCGCGCCACGGTAAGAATAGCTGGAGATCAGTGACAGTGTGCCATTCTTGCCTATCATGTTGAGCGGCCAGTCATAGCTCGCTGTCAGGTTGGCGGATTGCTTCGGCGTATTCTGGAATACTTTCTGGCTGGCGACATCGACACCGGCCACGATGAATTGCGTGTACTTGGCGTCGATATAGCTGAACATACCAGACAAGCGGAAAGCGTCAGTAACACGCGCTGTCGCTTCCAGCTCAAAACCCTTGATGCGAGCCTTGCCTGCATTGGTGGTGACGCCAGCAAAATTATCATCCTTGCCGTCACCATCTGTATCCACCGCGACCGAGCCAGGTATCTGCACGTTCTTGTAATTACTGAAGAACAGTGCGGCATTGGTCATGATGCGGCCCTTGTCGAATTGCGACTTCAAGCCCAGTTCCACAGTTTCGATTTCTTCCGGCTCGTAACCCATTTTTGCCTTGGCCAGACTGATCTTGGTGCCAACCACATTCATGCGCGGATCAAAGCCACCGCCCTTGAAGCCTTGCGACCAGGATGCATACACATTGTTATCGGCATTGGCTTTCCAGTTCAGCGACAGGCGCGGGGTGAACTTGGTATCCGTACGGTCAAGATCGCTCTTGGTCAGATTGGTGTCAGTGCGGAACAGCACTGCACTTGGATTACCCATTTCAGGTGAACTCTTGGTACCCAGATACAGCTGACGCAAGACTGCAGCCTGGCGCGTGTCCGAGGTATAACGGCCACCAGCAGAAACGCTGATCGTGTCCGACAAACTCATGCTGCCATCGGCAAACACCGCCCAGGCCTTGGTATCAACGTCACCCATGGTATACACCGACAGGGGCAAGGCACCATTCAGGAGGGTATCGAATTTGTTATAGGCATTGGCGTCTATGTAATACACACCGGCCACACCCTGTATCGTCTTGCCGCTATAACTGAGTTGTAATTCCTGACTGAACTGGCGGTTTTTGTAGACGGCCGGTGCTTCCAGATCAACCACAGGCAGGGAATCAAAATCGATAGGCGCATAAGATGTATCACGGCGGCTGGCAGTGATGGATTTCAAGGTCAGCTCATTATTGATCTGCCATTCAATCAGGGCAGAACCACCGCTTTGTTTTACTTGCTGCAAATGACCCAGCGCCGTCGTCAGATTGGCGCGGGTATCAAATACATTGTCGAGTATCGGTGCCTTGCTGGCATTGCTGACTGTCAGGCGATGGCCGTTCTTGGGGCTGGAATCATCCTGGCTGGTATCGGCTGATACGCGTATGAACAGGTTATTAGTTGGTGTGAATTCTGCACTCAGACGGGCAGCGGCTACGTCCTTGTCATAATTTTCTGCACCGGTCAGCAGATTTTTACCAAAGCCATTGCGCTTGAATTTTGCCAGCGATGCACCAACCCTGAGGCTGTCTGATACCGGAGTACTGGCCGTCAATACGGCATCGGTCTGGCCATATGTGCCTACCGTGGCTTTCAGGCGTACATCAGTTTCCGGGCGCAGTTTGCGTGTCACATATTTGACGGCACCACCTATGGTATTGCGACCGTACAAAGTACCCTGAGGGCCACGCAAGACTTCTATGCGTTCTACATCATAGATATCAGCCACGGCACCCTGCGGGCGGGCGATATACACATCATCCAGATAAATACCAACACCGGCTTCAAAACCGGCCAGCGGGTCTTGTTGACCAACACCGCGGATGAAGGCTGTCAGCGTTGAATTCGTCGCACGCGAAGCTTTCATGGTCGTGTTTGGCAAACTTTGTACCAGACCGACGATGTCAGGTATTGCCGTTTTAGAGAGCTGATCAGCAGAGAAAGCCGTGACGGATACTGGCACATCTTGCAGGGATTCTTCACGGCGGCGGGCAGTCACGACTACCGTGGTCGGTTCTGCATTGGCTGTTTCAGTCGTTGCCGGAGGCGTTGTTGTTTGTGCCTGGCTGATGCCACTGCCTGCAACGGTTCCTGATGCGACCAACAATGCAGCGGCGGACTGACGTAAGAATTTCTGCTTTCTCTTGCTCTGGTTCATTTATGTCTCCTGTATTTTTTATGTGCGCCTTTTAGAACGCGTTTACGATCTGTAGCGAGCGAGCGTCAGCGGGGTCGGGGTAACAAAAACGCAGCGCAAAAAGCGGAATGTACTTAAGTACATGAGCATTTTGAGCAGCGCATGAGCCCCGATCACGCACGCACAGTAAGATCGCAAACACGTTCTTACATGTTGTATGTCGCATGGCAGGCAGTGTGCACGGAAAGGAAAAACCCAGAAAGCGCATGCACGCCCACCGTTTGTGCATAAATGCACATCAGAGTGAAGACAGCACTATTAAAACTGCCCACTTGTTGTGCAAAACCCCCAATTCTTTCATTCTTGCAAAGAAGAAATGGATTAAACCTTGCCGCTGTATGTGCTTTGTCGCACAATTGGCTGCATGAATAGCATGCCTGAATGGACTGACCTGCGTTACTTCCTGGAGCTTGCCCGTGCTGGCACGCTTTCGGGTGCATCGCGTCGGCTGGGGGTCGAACATACAACAGTGGCACGCCGCATAGACAGGCTGGAAAGCCAGCTTGGCTCCACCCTGTTTGACCGCAGCCGTGAGGGCTATGAGCTGACCGAGATGGGGCATGCCCTGCTCCCCCATGCCGAAGCCATGGAAAGTGCTGCCCTGACTGCCACCGATCAATTGGGGGCTGCCAGTGTCTCCGCCCACGGCGTCGTCCGCCTGGGAGTGCCGGAAATGTTTGGCACCCTGGTCATCGCCCCTTTATTGGTACATCTGCTCAAAGACCATCCAGAACTGAGTGTGGATTTATTGGTACAACCCCGTTTCGCCAACCTGGCAACCCGCGAGGCAGACCTGGGTGTCATGCTAGACCCGCCGAATACCGGGCGCTATGTGTTTACCCGTCTGGCTACCTTTCGCCTCAACCTGTATGCCTCGCCTGATTATTTGGCGCGCCACCCTCCCATACGCAGTGAAGCTGACCTGGCTGAGCATGAATTTGTCGATTATGTGCAAGATCGCTTGGCCAGCAATGAACTCAATTTCCTTGACAAGCTGGGTTTTACGCCAAAAAGGCGCTTGTGCTGCACTGGCATGATGGCGCAATGCGAAGCCGCAGCGGCTGGCATGGGCTTGATCATGGCACCGCCGTATGCCATCCCGGCTAGCGGTACTCTGGTACCGGTTTTGCAGGACAGTTTCTTTACCGAGCGTTCTTACTGGCTGGCTGCACCCAGTGACTTGTACCGTCTGCAAAGAGTGCGTGTGGTCTGGAATCTCTTGCGTGAATATGCCGAGCAACACCCTTCCCTGTTTATGCATACGGAAAGCAACAAATCCTGATACACGCACTGTGTACAAATTGGAAATCGACTAAAATCAGCGCATCTCTACCCACGTCAGCCTTATCACTTATAGGGCCAGCCAAGATTGGATAAGCAATTGCCCACTGCCGCTCTGGATACCAGCCAGTTACAACATTGGCTAGCCGCCGTCGCCCGCAAAGACGCGCAAGCATTTAAATTACTGTATGACGCCACTTCAGCGAAACTGTTTGGCTTCGCGCTGCGTATATTAGTTAAGCGTGAGTTGGCAGAAGAGGTTTTACAAGAGAGTTTTGTCAACATCTGGAATAACGCAGGCAGTTATCAGGCCGGTTTGGCAGCACCGATGACCTGGATGACAACGATAGTACGCAATCGCGCTTTCGACCTCCTGCGCCGTGTTGATCACGATGTAGAAATAGATGCTGACAATTTTGATATGGGAATCATGCAAGCCATGGAAAGCACTGAGCCGACACCAGCACAGACGCTGGAATTGACTGAGGATGCCAAAGCACTGGCGTCTTGCATGTCACGTCTGGAAGGTTTGCACAGGCAGGCAATGGCGATGGCATTTTTCCATGATCTCTCGCACAGCGAAGTGGCAGAACATATGAAACTGCCGATAGGCACAGTAAAAACCTGGATCAGGCGCGGACTCGACAAATTGCGTACCTGCCTCACACGTCTGGAGGCATGATGAATTTGCACCAGATAAAAAATAATCCGGCTTTGCAAGAAAAATTGGCCTCTGAATATGTGCTGGGCACCCTGCGCGGTGGCGCACGCCGCCGCTTTGAAGCCTGGCTCAAACAGGATGCGGCCCTACGCCAGGTGGTAGGCAAATGGGAGGCACATCTGGTTCCCATGGCTGAATTTGCACCTGCTGTCACAGCACCTGCAGCCGTCTGGCCAGCACTGGAAAAGCGCCTGAACCTGAGTACCACCAAAGATCCATTTGCCTACTGGCGCAACTGGGGCAAATTGCGCGAGGACCTGGCCTTCTGGCGCGGCCTGGGCATGTTCTCGACCACTGCCGCCGTGGTGCTGGTATCAGTCTTGCTAAGCAAACAGGCGGATCAACAGCAAGCAACACCACAAGCTAATTATGTCGCCACTTTGTTGGATGACAAGGCACAGGCTATCGCAGTGATTACCGGCGACAGCAAGCGCGGCCAGTTACAGATACGTATGGTGACAGCGCAAAACATCGCTGCCGACAAGAGCCTGGAACTGTGGGCTGTGGGCAAAGACGGCAAGGTCAAGTCGCTGGGCCTGGTGGCCGACAAAGGCATCATCACCCTGCCCATGCCTAAAGACATGACCGCAGACAGCGTGCCTTTGCTGGCGGTGACGCTGGAACCAAAAGGTGGATCGGGCAATCCTGAAAAACCATCTGGGCCAATTATATTCAAGGGAAATTGGGTGCAGATTTAAAAGGACGAATGGAATCGCGATCTTTACTGGAGGGATGAATAACCGAGTCCCTGAGAAATATAAATATCGGTCGCGATGACGTTGCAGTTGATTTTGACGTCGAATTCCGATGTGTCGATGCCTTTGATGCGAGGCGGAAAATGGATGAAGAAATACCCGTGCTTGAGCGAAGCGAGTTTCGGGGATTTCCCATTTTTTGACTTGCAGCAAAGGGATGTAGTGGTCTAATTTGCCAGGACAGTGAAATAAGAGGAAACTCAATCACAAAGAGGCCTCAACATGATGAAGAAA